>NZ_JBFUIY010000014.1:0-186264 GCF_056401655.1 Allobosea sp. P4_E12
GGCGCATCGGATGTGGTGGTCCTTTTGCGCCACTTGAGCACAGTCTTCGGATTCAAGCCGTAGCGGACGGCAAGGGCCCGGCTGCTCTCTTTCGACCCTTGGAGCTCGGCTCGAACACGCGCCGTCGTGMGGGCGCTGCCATGAAGAACGCTTCCCATAATGCATCCTCCTCCTGACGACTCAGGATCGATGATGCACCATCAGATTTCGGGACTACACACCTAGAAGAGGTCGCCCTGCCCGCTGCGCGGAACGTCCCGGCGCGGCGCACGAGCCGGCCGTGGCGACAGCCCTTCCCCGCCCGCGGTGACGGTGACATCGAAGCTGCCGTCGCTGACCTGAACGCTGAGCGCCAGGCCGGGCTTTGCCTGCTCCACGCCGCGAACGAGCGCTCCCGAACCATCGCGCACCAGCGCATAGCCACGCGCCAGAACAGCCTGGGGGCCCAGCGAGCGGACCAGGCTCCAGGCCGATTCGAGCCTGTCGCGACGGCGCCCCAGACCCTGGACAAAGGCGCGGCTCGCCCTCAGCGACAGCTCGTCGGTGCGCTCATGCGCCCGTTGGAGGCGCAGCCGTTCTGCCCTGAGCAAAGCATCCCGCCCAGCCCGCAGGCGGCTTGAGAGCCCATCAAGCCTTGCCACATAGGTCGCGAGCCGGACTGATGGAGATTGCCGCACGAGCCTCTGCGACAAAGCTGCAAGCCGTTGCTCGTAAGCCCGCGCGTTGCGCGCCAATGCCGGAGCAAGACGCGCCGCGGCCAGATCGAGCCGCTGCCGCGGGCCGGAAAGGACAGCCTCCGGCCCCGGCAAGGCCCGCGCAAGCGCACGCAGATCGCTGCGACGGCGATCCGAGAGACGGCGCATCGCCCCCGCCTGCCGACGGGAGAGATCGGCGATCAGCGCCATCAGATCGGCGCGGACCGGCACGACCTTCTCGGCGGCGCCGGTCGGAGTCGGCGCACGCAGGTCGGCGGCGTGGTCGATCAGGGTCCAGTCGGTTTCGTGGCCGACTGCCGAGACGAGCGGGATCAGCGAGGCGGCAGCGGCGCGCACCACGACCTCCTCGTTGAAGCCCATCAGATCCTCGAGCGAACCGCCACCGCGCGCGACGATGATCACGTCGGGGCGCGGGATTCGTCCGCCTTCCGGCAATGCGTTGAAACCGGCAATGGCGGCCGCCACCTCGGCCGCACTGGTCTCGCCCTGGACGCGGACCGGCCAGACCAGGACATGGCGAGGAAAGCGGTCCTCGAGACGGTGCAGGATGTCGCGGATGACAGCACCGGTCGGCGAGGTCACCACGCCGACGACGCGCGGCAGATAGGGAATGAGCTGCTTGCGCCCCTCGTCGAACAGGCCTTCGGCAGCGAGCCTCTTGCGACGCTCCTCAAGCAACGCCATCAGCGCGCCGACACCGGCCGGCTCGAGCGAATCGATGACGATCTGGTAGCTCGATTTGCCGGGGAAGGTGGTGATCTTGCCGGTGGCGATGACCTCCAGCCCTTCCTGAGGCCGTGTCTTCAACCGCCCGAAGACGCCCTTCCAGATCACCGCGTCGATCTTGGCGTTCTGGTCCTTCAGCGAGAAATAGACATGGCCCGAGGCGACCGGGCCGCGATAGCCCGAAATCTCGCCACGCACCCTGACAAAGCCGAAGGCGTCCTCCAGCGTACGTTTGAGCGCACCAGACAGGTCGGAAACCGACCATTCCGGCGCATTGGAGGGCTTGGTGTCGGGCGATTCGATATCCATTGCGCGACCATAACGGTCGCAGCGACGGAGCAGAAGCGTTGCCCCGCGCCGCTGCGAAGGCTATTGCGCGCGGAGCAAGCGGAGACGGCGCGATGAACATCCTTCTGATCGGTTCCGGCGGACGCGAACATGCGCTCGCCTGGGCGATATCCGGCTCGCCGCTCTGCGACCGGCTCCTTGTCGCACCCGGCAATCCCGGCACCGCGCAATGCGGCGAGAACGTCGCGCTCGACATCGCCGATCACGCCGCAGTCGTCGCCTTCTGCAAGCGGGAGAAGGTCGACCTCGTCGTGGTCGGGCCGGAAGGGCCGCTCGTCGCCGGCATCGCCGATGATCTCGTCGCGGCCGGCATCAAGACCTTCGGCCCCTCGAAGACGGCAGCCCAGCTCGAGGGCTCGAAAGGCTTCACCAAGGAACTCTGTGCCGAGTTCAACATCCCGACGGCCGCCTTCGGACGCTTCGGGGATGCAGCATCGGCCAAGGCCTATGTCAGGGCTCAGGGCGCGCCGATCGTGATCAAGGCCGACGSGCTCGCCGCCGGCAAGGGCGTGGTGATGGCACAGACCCTCGACGAGGCCGATGCCGCCATCGAGATGATGTTCTCGGGCGGCTTCGGCGCAGCAGGCGCCGAGGTGGTGATCGAGGAATGGATGATCGGCGAGGAGGCGAGTTTCTTCGCACTCTGCGACGGTAGCCATGCCCTGCCGCTTGCCTCGGCTCAGGACCATAAGCGCGTCGGCGACGGCGACACCGGCCCGAATACCGGCGGCATGGGCGCCTATTCGCCCGCCCCGGTGATGACCAAGGCCCTGGAAGACCGGGTCATGGCGGAGATCATCGCACCGACGCTCGCGGGAATGCAGAAGCGGGGCGCACCGTTCAAGGGCGTGCTTTTCGCCGGATTGATGATCACGGCGCAGGGGCCGAAGCTGATCGAGTACAATGTCCGCTTCGGCGACCCGGAATGCGAGGTGCTGATGCCGCGCCTGAAGAGCGATATCGTGCCGGCCTTCCTCGCCGCCTGCGACGGTGTGCTCAGCTCGTTCGACCTGCGCTGGCTGGACGAAGCCGCGCTGACCGTCGTTCTGGCGGCGCGGGGTTATCCCGCCACGCCCGAGAAGGGCAGCATCATTCGCGGCATCGAGAAGGCCGAGGCTATGGACAATGTCCTCGTCTTCCATGCCGGGACGAAGCAGTCCGGGACCGACATCGTTGCCGATGGTGGTCGCGTGCTCAATGTCGTTGGCCTCGGCAAGACTGTCAGCGAGGCCCAGCAACGCGCCTATGCCGCCGTCGACGCGATCGACTGGCCGGAGGGGTTCTGCCGCCGCGACATCGGATGGCAGGCGGTCAAACGGGAGCAGGAAGGCTGAACATCCGCGCTCGTCGGGGGTTAGGATTTCAGCCAGACTGATATCAGGCCAGCGGTTACGCCAGGAGCGCTCCTCCATGAGCAATCTCGATTCACTCTTTCCCGGCTTCACAGCCCATTGGGTCGACGGGCCCGTCGGCAAGATCTTTGCGCGTTCCGGCGGTGAAGGGCCGCCGCTCGTGCTCATTCACGGTTTCCCGCAGACCCACGCCGAATGGCACAAGATCGCGCCCGAACTGGCGAAGACCCATCGTGTCGTCTGCCTGGACTTGCGCGGCTATGGCTGGTCGGCGGCTCCCCATGGCGATGGCGGCAAGGAGACCTACACCAAGCGCGCCATGGGCGAGGACGTCGTCGCCGTCATGGAAGCGCTCGGCCATATCCGCTTTGCCGTGATCGGCCATGACCGCGGCGCGCGTGTCGCCTATCGCCTCGCTCTCGACCATCCCGGCAGGGTCGAGCGGCTTGCCGTGCTCGACATCCTGCCGACGCTCTCGATGTGGGACGGCATGGACGCCGCCCGCGCCATGCAGGTCTATCACTGGACCTTCCTGGCCCAGCCCGAACCCGTGCCGGAAAACCTGATCAAGGCCAATCCCCAGGCCTGGCTCGATCATACGATCGCGAGCTGGACACGGGCCAAGGCGCTCGACGTATTCAACCCGCTCGCGCTCCGATCCTATGGGGAATCATTCGACGACCCGCATCGCATCCATGCGGCCTGCGAGGACTATCGCGCTGGCGCCACCACGGATCTCGCCCAGGACAGGGCCGATCTCGCGGCGGGAAAGACCATCCTCTGCCCGGTGCTGGCACTCTGGGGCGAAGCCGGAATACCCGCCAAGGGCGAAAGCCCGCTCGCGATCTGGCGCTCGACCTTCGCGCCCAAGGCCGAGGGGAAAGCGATCATCAGCGGCCATTTCCTGCCGGAGGAAAACCCTGCAGCAACGCTGGAGGCCTTGAAGCCGTTCCTTGCTGGCTCGGTTGCCTGAGCAGGGTTCAGGCCGCAGCATCGCACCATGCCAAGCTTCACGACGCCTGCCGAGCAACGATCCGACAGCGCCGAGCCCAGGCTCGCGCTCGTGCTGGGGGCCGGAGGGGCACGGGGCCTGAGCCATATCGCGGTACTGGAGGCGCTGGACGAACTCGGCGTGAGGCCCGGCCTCATCGTCGGTTGCTCGATCGGGGCGATCATCGGCGCGGCCTATGCGGCCGGCCTCTCTGGCAGCGAGCTGCGGGAGCATGTGTCACTGACATTCCGTGACCGGGCCAAGGTGATCGCGCGGCTGCTCGACGCCCGCGTCGGCAAATTCACCGATCTCATGCGCGGGCTCGGCAATCCCGTGCTGATCGACGGCGAGCGGCTGCTCGACCTGTTCTGGCCGCAAGCCGTGCCCGACCGGTTCGAGGAGCTCAGATTTCCCTTCGCCGCGATTGCGACCGACTACCATCTCCATGCAGAGGTCTCGTTGACGAGCGGGCCGCTGACGCCGGCCGTCGCCGCCTCGCTGGCTATTCCGGGTCTCGTACGCCCGGTGGTGCTCGGCGGCCGCGTGCTGATCGATGGCGGAGCGATCAACCCCCTGCCCTATGACAGGTTGCTGGCGCCGGGGCGCATCGTCATGGCGGTCGACACCAGCGCGCCGGCAACGATCAGCGACACGCGCGTGCCCGAGCCGCTCGAAGCGATGGTCGGCGTCTCGCAAATCCTGACGCGCACCATCGTACAGCGCATGATCGAGCGCCACCCGCCAGATATCCTGATCAGGGCCGGCATCGACGGCTATGGCGGGCTCGACTTCTTCCGGGCGCAAGCCATCCTCGACGCCTCCGAGCCGCTCAAGGACGAGGTCAAGCGAAGGCTGTCTCAGGCACTCCGGCAGGGCTGAGCGCCTCCGGTTCGTCGCAGCGAAAACCCGGCAATACCGAGATCAACGCGTCACGCCCCTCATCGGTCAGGATTACGGCACGACTGTCCTTCTTGCGCAGGACCCAGCCCGTCTCGAAGCAGCGGCATGCGAGGGCTGCGGCCAGGCTTCCCGCCAGATGCGGACGGCGCTCGCTCCAGTCGAGGCATGGCCGCAACGACGCGCGCCGGCTCCTGGCCGCCTGAGCGATGTCGATGCCGAGCGCCGCGAAAACGCCTTCCCCCGATGTCGCCAGGCCGTAGCCGCCATCGGCAACCGTCAGGTGCCCGCCCGCGACCAGCGCATCATGCAGGCCGATGCCGAGGCGCCCGGCGAAATGATCGTAGCAGGTGCGGGCCCGGCTGAGGTCGGCGCCGACCCGGGACGGCAAGCGGCGACTGGAGGACTGGCTTCCGGCGAGGACCATCAGCCCTTCGAGCGCCGTGGCGACCTCAGGCCCGGCGAGCCTGTAATAGCGGTGGCGCCCCTGGACGGCGACCGCGAGCAGGCCGCCCGCCATCAGGCGGGCGAGATGGCCGCTCGCCGTCTGCGGCGCGACGCCGGCAATATAGGCGAGTTCCTTGGCGGTCAGCGCGCGCCCGTCCATCAGGGCGTGCAGCATGTTGGCGCGGGCTGGATCCCCCATCAGATGGGCGATCTCGGCGAGATAGGGGCCATGCGTGCTCATGCAGCCATCTTGCTCCCTTGCTCAGCCGAGGCAACCTGGAACAGTACGCTCCCCACCGTAGCGTTCGGGCGCGACAGTCCGCATCGACACTGCCACAAACAGCCTCATGGAAAACGCAGATCTCATCCTCTTCATCGCCGCCACCTTTCTTCTGGCCGGCTTCGTCAAGGGCGTCATAGGGCTCGGCCTCCCGACCATCGCAGTCGGCATCCTCGGCGTGGTGATGGCACCGGCGCAGGCCGCGGCGTTGCTCGTCGTGCCCAATATCGTCACCAACAGCTGGCAGGTCGCAACCGGCCCGGGGCTGAAGGCGATCATGATCAGGCTCTGGCCGATGCTTGCCGGCATCTGCGCGGGGACTTGGGCGGGCGCCGGGTTGCTGCAACAGAGCAAGGGCGGCTCGGCCACCTTCTGGCTCGGCTGTGCGCTGGTGCTCTATGCACTGGTCGGGCTGAAGGCGGCGAAGCTGCGCGTCCCTTCCAGTGCTGAGGGTTGGCTCGGCCCCGTCATCGGCATCACTACGGGCATCGCCACCGCTGCGACCGGTGTCTTCGTATTGCCGGCCGTGCCCTATCTGCAGGCGCTCGGCCTGGACAAGGACGAGCTGGTGCAGGCGCTGGGCGTCTCCTTCATCACTTCGACGCTGGCCTTGTCGGTCGGCCTGATCGGAGCAGGCGCCCTGGATGTCGGCGTGGCGCAATCCTCGCTGCTGGCGCTGCTGCCTGCGCTTGCCGGCATGTCGGTCGGCCAGGCGATCCGCACGCGCATCTCCGCGGCCACCTTCAAGCTCAGCTTCTTCGCGGGGCTGCTGATGCTGGGATGCTATCTGGTGATCAGGACGCTCGCCTGAACGTCCTGCCAGCACCTTGGGGGTACGGCGCCAATTCGTTTGGGCGCGCCCTCAGCTTGCAAAGTCGAGCAGCGCTGAACGGCGCCGTTCGGCGTTCGCCAGATCCGCGATCGGCGACAGGATGCATTTGTCGAACGGCTCCAGCGCCCGCCCCTCGCGGAAACGCGTCGGCCAGTCGGCATGGGTCAGCGCGCCACGCCCGAGCGACACGAAGTCCGCCTCGTCGCCCTCGATCATGGCCGCAGCACGTTGCGGATCGTGCAGCGACCCATTCGCCAGAACCGGAAGCCGGGCATGCATCCGCGCCAAGGCCGCCAGACTTGGCCCGGTATCGCCGAAGGCCGGGCGCCACCCCTCGAATTCGGTCGTATGGATGTAGTCGAGGGGAAGCGTGCCCAATGCGCTGAACACCATCTCCGCTTCGCGGACACCTCCGACCCATTTGTGGAGGAAGTCATTCACCTTGGCCTGCGAGATTCGCATGCCGACGACATGATCCGCTCCCACGGCCGAGCGAACGGCTTCGGCAACTTCGACGAGGAGCTGAAGGCGGCCCGCAATGCTCCCGCCATAGCGATCCTGGCGTCGATTGATGCCCTCGGTCAGGAACTGGTCGAGGAGGTAGCCGTTGGCTCCGTGGATCTCGACACCGTCGAAGCCAGTCTCCCTTGCGAGCGCGGCCGCGCTGGCAAAGCCTGCCACCGCTTCACCGAGATCCACCTCCGACATCGCACGAGGAATGCGGTAGGGGCCATTGCCGCGATAGAACGCCATTTGCTCGCCCTTGGGACGCAGGGCGGAAGGGCCGATGCTATGGTCCCGATGGATGTTGCCTTGCGCCAGGGCTCCGGCGTGCATCAGCTGCGCAACAATCCGCCCGCCTGCGTCATGAACCGTGCTGACGACCTGTCGCCACGCCTCGACCTGTTCGGCATCAGCGAGGCCGGGCTGGTACTGGTAGCCCTGCGAGAATGCCTTGTCGGTGTAGATGCCCTCCGTCACGATCAGGCCGAAGCCGCCTTCCGCGAATGAACGGTAATAGGCGGCCATACCTTCGGTGGCACGGCCATCGACGGTTGCACTCACGCGCGTCATGGGCGCAACGACAAGCCGGTTGGATAGAGCGAGCCTGCCGATCCGGACGGGGGAGAAGAGACTCTCCTCCGCCCTCTGGCGAGGCAGGCCGGAAGCGGGGTTGCCAGTCATCTTACCGGCCCTCCCCTGGCACTGCCGCAATCGCCTCGATCTCGATCATCACCCTGGAATCGTAGAGGCCCTTGACCTCAGCGATCGTGTCGGCGGGATAAGGCGCGCTCCAGAACCTGCGGCGAAGCTCGACCACGTCCTTGAACTGAGCCTGCATGTCGGTGACGAAAATCGTCACCTTGACGACATCCTTCAGGCTGGCACCGCCCGCTTCGAGGGCACGCCGCAAATTGGAGAAGGCCTGCTCGCCCTGGGCTAGGAATCCGCCCTCCACGACCTTGCCCTCGTCATCATAGCCGGCCTGGCCCGATACGAAGAGAAGGTTGCCGACCTTGATGGCCTGCGACAACAGATACGGCTCGTAGGGGTCGGGCCGCGTGACAACTTGCTCGAACATCTTTTCATCTCATCTGTGAATGGACTGGCCGCGTCGCGAGATGAATTTCATTCATCCAATCGGTGTGCCCGTCCGGCGATGAGATGAATGTGTGCGTTCACGCCCAGGACAACAAACGCGAAATCCTCACTCGATAACTGAATCAAACTCACTCATAATCAGGCAAGTTGTGAGCTCAATCATTGGACCTCCGTGATGCGACGCCTGCCGCCCTTATCCTCGCTGCGGGCATTCGAAGCTGCGGCGCGTCATGGCAGCTTCAAACGAGCCGCCTCCGAGCTGCTGGTCACGGCCACTGCGGTCAGCCACCAGATCCGGACGCTCGAGGAGCACCTCGATGTGCGCCTGTTCGACCGCCAGACGCGGCGTGTCAGTCTGACCGAACAAGGCCGGGCGCTCTATCTCGTGCTGCGCGATGGCTTCGACGCCTTCGCCGCAGCGATCGAGCGCATTCGGTCAGAGCGGAAACGGCCGGTCATCACGATCTCGGCGACCGTAGCCTTCTCTGCGAAATGGCTGGTGCCGCGCGTCGCCGGCTTCCAGAAAGCCCACCCCGGCGTCGATCTGCGGCTGCACGCATCAGACGATGTTGTCGATCTGCACTCGGGCCAGGTCGACCTGGCGATCCGATATGGCCATGGCAGCTATCCCAATCTCGACGCGCGCCAACTCATCGCAGACCGGTTCGCCCCGGTGGTCAATCCGGTGCTGGACGTCCACCAGCCCGCCGATCTCGCGAAGGTGCCGCTCATCCATTTCGAATGGCGCAGCGCAGATCCCGATCATCCGACCTGGCCGATCTGGTTCGAGCGGACAGATATGCGGCCCGATGCGAAATCGGCCTTGCGCTTCACCGATGAAAGCCAGGCGATCCAGGCTGCAGTCGCCGGCCAGGGAGCGGCGCTGCTCAGCCTGGCGCTCGTGAGGGAGGAACTCGATGCAGGCCGGCTCATCCAGCCATTCGGCCCAACGCTACAGGGACTGACGTATTCCGTGGTGACCCTGCCGAGCCGCTCCAAGGAGGCGCTTGTGCACGCGGTTCGCGACTGGCTGATTGCGGAAGCAGCGCGTTAGCTCAATCACCCGGCTTCTTCTTGCCCGTGAGCAGGGCATAGATCGCCATGGCGTGGCCATGGCCGAGATCGAAATCCGATTTCAGCCAATCCACGACCTGCCCTGCCTTGACGCCCGGCCTGAGCCTGCCCGCTTCCGAGAGGCCCTTCGCGTCGGCAAGCGCCTGCAGCTCCTCAGGCCCCTTGCCGGTTTTCTGCTTGATGGTGTCGAGATAGGCCTGAAAGGACATTGCGCCTCGCGATGTTCATTTGTCGGGAGCGGAACCGTAGCGACGCTGGATGCATCCGCAATCCCCAGGGCGGGACGAGCGCATAATCCCCCCTAACGCCGCGCCTTGAAGAACCCGCGCAACAGATCCGCCGCCTCGCTTTCAGCGATGCCGCCATAGACATCCGGCGCATGGTGGCATGTCGGGCTGGCATAAAGCCTGACACCGTTCTCGACCGCGCCTCCCTTGGGATCGGAGGCGCCGAAATAGAGCCGCCTGATCCGGGCGAAGGAAATCGCGGCAGCGCACATCGGGCAGGGTTCGAGCGTGACGTAGAGATCGCAGCCGATCAGCCGTTCGCTGCCGATTTCTTCGCAGGCGCGCCGCAAGGCCAGCATCTCGGCGTGTGCGGTCGGATCCTTCAGCTCGAGCGTGCGGTTGCCGGCACTGGCCAGGATGGTTCCGTCCCTGACGACCACGGCTCCGACCGGCACCTCGCCCCTGGCACCTGCCGCCCGGGCCTCCGCGAGGGCGAGATCCATCCCCTCCAGCTCGGCACGCTTCGATTGCAGCATGAAACCTCTGCTTTGGCGCTCGCGAGGCATGATACGCTCTGCTACAAGCGCCGGCTGTGCAGGAGCGATGATGAGCGACGACAACAACCAGAAAAGCCGTGGTCCACGCAAGGGCGGTGGAGCTGGCGGCAAAGGCGGCGGGTTTGGCGGAGGCGACGGCAAAGGCCGTGGCCCGTCACGCGGCCGCCCACCTTCGGGCGGAGATCGCCCGCCATTCCGTGGCCGTTCGGGCGATGACAGGCCGCGCCGCGATGCCGGGAGCGAGGGCGAACGCCCCGCCCGTCGCTTCGACAGGCCCGCAGGCCAGCGTGACGGCGCACCGCGCCCGCCGCGCGAGGGCGGCGAACGGCCGTTCCGCAGCAGGACCGAGGGCGAACGCGCTCCGTTTCGTGCGCGTTCGGGAGATGATCGCCCTTCGCACAGGACATCCGAAGGCGGCGAACGCCCCGCCCGGCGCTTCGACAAGCCGGCCGGCCGACGCGACGACGCCCCGCGCCCGCCGCGCGAGGGCGGCGAAAGACCGTTCCGCAGCAGGACCGAAGGCGAACGCGCCCCGTTTCGTGGTCGCTCGGGAGATGATCGCCCTTCCCACAGGACATCCGAAGGCGGCGAACGCCCCGCCCGGCGCTTCGACAAGCCGGCTGGCCGACGCGACGACGCCCCGCGCCCACCGCGCGAGGGTGGTGAAAGGCCGTTCCGAGCCCGCTCCGAGGGCGAGCGCAGCACGAGCCGTCCGCCCCGCGAAGGTGCGGCCCCCCGCGGCAGGAGCTTCGGCGACCGGGATGCTGGCGCACCGCGCTTCGACAGGCCACGCGCCGAGCGGCACGACCGTCCGCGCGGCGACGACCGGGTTCATCGTCCGCGCCGCGAGGATGCCGAGCCCCAGGCACCGGGCGCAGTCCTCCTGCCCTCGATCGAGCCGGAGCGCATCGCCAAGGTGATGGCGCGCGCCGGCGTCGCCTCGCGCCGCGATTGCGAGGCGATGATCGCCGAAGGCCGCGTCAGCGTGAACGGCAAGGTGATCGAAAGCCCGGCACTCGATGTCGGACCGAGCGACGTGATCCTCGTCGATGGCGAGCCATTGCCGGCGCGCGAGCGCACTCGGCTCTGGCTCTATCACAAGCCGCGCGGGCTGGTGACGACGAACCATGATCCCGAAGGCCGCCCGACCGTATTCGAGGCCCTGCCCGAGGACCTGCCGCGCGTTCTCTCGATCGGCCGCCTCGACATCAACACCGAGGGGTTGCTGCTGCTGACCAATGACGGCGGACTGGCACGCGTGCTCGAGCTGCCGGAAACCGGCTGGCTCCGGCGCTATCGTGTGCGCGCCTTCGGCAGCATCACGCAGGACAAGCTCGACACACTGCGCGATGGCGTCACCATCGACGGCATCAGCTACGGGCCCGTCCTGGCACGTTTCGAACGCGAGCAGGGCTCGAACACCTGGCTCGTGGTCGACCTGAGAGAGGGCAAGAACCGCGAGGTCAAGACCGTCCTCGAGCATCTCGGCCTTGCCGTGAACCGGCTGATCCGGGTCTCCTTCGGGCCGTTCCAGCTCGGCGATCTGCCGGAGGGTGAGATCGACGAGATCCGCTCCCGCGTGATCAAGGACCAGCTCGGCGAAGAGCTAATGGCCAAGGCCGGCGTCGATTTCGAGGCACCGCGCCGCGATGAGCTGCCGGCGGCGCCCAAGCGCGCGCCTGCGGGCGAGGATCGCCCGCGCCGCCGCGAGGGTGGCGAGGAGCGTGGGGCGCGCGGCAGTGGACGTCCGGTTTCGCAGGACACCCGCAGCGAGAAGCCTTGGAAGCGCACCGTCTGGCGCGATGAGGAGGCCGAGCCGCAACGTGAGCGCCGCTCGGCCCCAAGGCGTGGCGCCGATCCGAAGGAGGCGCGGCAGGCCCGCGAGGCGACCGGCCAGATCGAACGCAAACGCGACAAGGCGATTGCCGATCCGAAGGGACGCCGCGTGCTGGTCGAGCGCGTCAGCGCGCCGGCACGAGAAGAAGCGCCCGCCCGCCCGGCTCGTGCCGAGCGTACCGGGCCGGGAGCCCGCGGAGCGCGCCCGCAGGAGCGCGGCGCGTCACCTCGCGGCCTTGGTGACCGGCCTCAGCGCCGTCCACGCGATGAGGGGGCCGGCGGACAGGATCGCAGCGACGAGCGTCCATGGCAGGAGCGCGCGCCACGCGGCGAACGCCCTGAGCGCGCCCCTCGTGAGGGACGCGAGCGACCCGCCCGACCTTTTGCCGAGCGTCAGGGCGATGACCGTCCGCGCGGTCGCAGCTTCGGCGACAGGCCAAGCGGCGGCAGACCGTCCGGCGACCGCCCGCACGGGCGCGGCGCTGGCGGCAAGCCCGGCGGCGGACGTCCCTTTGGCGGCAAGCCCGGCGGCAAGGGACCGCGTCCCGGTGGCGGCGGCCGCGGCAAGCGTGACTGAGAGTAGCGCCTGATGAGAATCGTCGGCGGCCGCTTCGGCGGCCGGCCCCTGGCCGGCCCCAAGCCGGGTATCGGCACGATCCGCCCGACCTCCGACCGGTTGCGCGAATCGCTCTTCAACGTGCTCGCCCATGCCTATGACGACGTGGTCGAGGGCGCGCGCGTGCTCGATCTCTTCGCCGGAACCGGCGCGATGGCGTTCGAAGCGCTCTCGCGCGGTGCCGGCTTTGCACTGCTGGTCGATGACGGCACCGAGGCACGCGGCCTGATCCGCGAGAACCAGATGACGCTCGGGCTCGCCGGCCTGAGCCGTATCTTCCGCCGCGATGCGACCAAGCTCGGCCCGATCGGGCCGATGGCGCCTTTCCAGCTCGTCTTTTGCGATCCGCCCTATCGCAAGAATCTTGGCGAGAAGGCGCTCATCTCGGCACGCGATGGCGGCTGGCTGGCCGCTGGTGCGCTGATCGTGCTTGAGGAAGCGGCGGGGGTCGAGATCGCCCTGCCCGGCGACTTCGAGGAGCTGGAGCGACGCGACTATGGTGAAACCCAGGTCTGGATCCTGCGGGCGCCCTGAGGGCTTCACCGCCGCCCGAACAGCTTCTCGATATCGTTCAGCTTGAGCTCGACATAGGTCGGGCGGCCATGGTTGCACTGGCCGGAATTGGGCGTGACTTCCATCTCGCGCAGGAGCGCATCCATCTCCTCGGGCCGCAGGCGCCGGCCGGCACGCACCGAGTTGTGGCAGGCCATCGTCGCCAGCACATGGTCGAGGCGCCGTTCGAGCGACCCTGAATCGCCATGCTCGGCGAGCGTATCGGCGACGTCGCGAACTAGCTTCTGCAGATTGCCGCCAGCCAACGCGCTCGGCGCCTCGCGCACCAGCACGGCACCGGATCCAAAGGATTCGATGGTCAGGCCGAGCGAAGCAAGGTCACCGGCGACAGCGATCAGGCGGTCGGCGTCGACCGGATCGAGCTCGACCACTTCCGGCAGCAGCAGAGCCTGGCGGGCAATACCCGTCCTGGCCCTCTCGGCCTTCAGCCGTTCATAGATCAACCGCTCATGCGCCGCGTGCTGGTCGACGATGACCATGCCGTCACGTGTCTGGGCGAGGATATAGGTTTCATGGACCTGCGCCCGCGCGGCGCCAAGCGGGCGGTCGAGGGCATCCTGCGCCGGCTCGGCGACATGGGCTCGCGCATCGGCCGATGGCGTCACGAAACCCGTGAAATCGGCCTGCCGCGCCTCGCCGAACCCGGCCGATGGCGACGCCCAGGCAGGTGCGGACGGCAGCATTGGACGCTGCACTGACGGCTGCTGCCCGGCCCCAGAGAAGACCGCGCGGAAGGCTTCCAGCGTCCGGGCGCCACCTGTCGTCGTGGCGCGGTGCCCGGCCTCGGCCAAGGCGGCCTTCAGGCCGGATACCACGAGGCCGCGGACCAGGGCCGGATCGCGGAAGCGGACTTCGCTCTTGGCCGGATGGACGTTGACGTCGACGAAGCGCGGATCGCAGATCACATCGAGAAACAGCATCGGGTGCCGGTCGGAGGGCACCACATCGGCATAGGCGCCGCGCACCGCCGACAGCAGCAGCTTGTCCCGCACCGGCCGGCCATTGACCGCCAGATGCACGCCGGCCGAGGTCCCTCGATGGAAGGTGGGCAGCCCGGCGAAACCGATGACCCGAATGCCCTCGCGCGCCACGTCGAGCCGCAGCGCATTCTCGGGAAAATCACGGCCGAGCGCCCGCGACAACCGGCGCAGCAGCCCTTCCTCGCCGATCGCCTCGGCTGGCCAGTCGAAGCCGGTGACATGGTCACCTTCGAGGGAGAAGCGGATGGTCGGATGGGCGATGGCATGTCGCCGCAACATCTCGGAGACGGCCTGCGCCTCCGCCCGATCGCTCTTCAGGAACTTGAGGCGGGCCGGGGTGAAGATGAACAGATCGCTGACCTCGATGCGCGTGCCGGGCGCAGCAGCGGCCGGACGAACCACGCCCTTCTCACCGGCCTCGACGACGAGGCCGTGGCCCTGCGAAGCCTCGCGTTGGCGCGTGGTGATCGCAAGCCGCGCCACCGAGCCGATCGACGGCAGCGCCTCGCCGCGGAAACCGAGAGACTGGATCGCGAAGAGATCGCCATCCGGCAGCTTCGAGGTGGCGTGGCGCTCGACCGACAGCGCCAGATCCTCGGGCGACATGCCGGAGCCGTCATCGACGACGCGGATCAGCTCGCGGCCGCCGGCCGCAATGGTCACGGCGATCGCGCGCGCACCGGCATCGATGGCGTTCTCGACCAACTCCTTCACGGCAGCAGCCGGCCGTTCGATCACCTCGCCGGCGGCGATGCGATCGACCAGGATGGGATCGAGACGGCGAACGGTCATGCTGAGCCCGGCAAAAAGGGAGCGAGCGCGGAAACCCGAATCGTCAGCCGCGCCCTTCGGCAAGATAGCGCTTGGCGAGGAGTTTCGCCTCTTCGACCGCCGGCTGATCGAACGGATCGACGCCCATGGCGTAGCCCGTCAGGATCGTTTCCAGCATGAAGTGCATCAGGATCTCGCCATGCACCGTCTCGTCGACATGATCGACATGGAGGCGGCGCACCGCGCGGCCGTTCTTGGCGAAGGTATCGATCATGGCGACGCCCTGCGCCGCGACGAGATCGCCGATCGTCTTGCCGGCGAAACCGTCCTCGCCGATCTTCTTCGCCAGAGCAGCATCGATCCCCGGGCCCCTGCCCTTGGTGCTGAGGGTCAGAACGGTGAAGAACTTGTCCTTCGGCCCGGCGAGATAGAGTTGCTGCTGCGAATGCTGGTCGACGGGCCCGAGCGCCGCGACCGGCTGGGTGCCCTGTCCGTCCTTGCCGAGGCTCTCGGCCCAGAGCTGGACCCACCAGCGCGTCAACAGGGCGAGCTTGTCGGCATAGGGCATCAGCACTGCGATGCCCTTGCCAGAGCGCATGGCGGCGAGGTGCAGGGCCGCACCCAGCGCAGCCGGGACCTCGCGGACGCCCTTGCCCGCCAGCAGGGGAGCAAGTGCCTTTGCCGCACCGTTGCGCAGGGCTTCGATATCGAGGCCGAGGATCGCGGCCGGCAGCAGACCGCAATTGGTCAGGACCGAGTAGCGCCCACCCACGCCGGTATGATGGTCGAGGAAGGGCGTACCGAACGGCTCCAGCAGGGCACGCAGCGGGTGCAGCTTGCCGGGCTTGGCCGGCTCGGAGAGCCCCTGGAAGTGCCGGCCAATCTCACCATCGGGGATACCGGCGGCGCGCAGCGCGGTGATCGCCGCGATGCTCTGCAGCAGGGTTTCTCCGGTGCCGCCTGATTTGGAGATGGCCACGAACCTGGTCGACTTGAGCGGCAGTTTCGTGAGCAGGGAGGCAAATGTCTCAGGATCGAGATTGTCGATGAAATGCACGCGCGGCGTGGGCGCGAAGCTCGACAGGCCGGCAATGCCGGAGCCGGCGAGCTGGGCCAGCGTCTGGCCACCGAGGCTGGAGCCGCCCGTGCCGAGGATCAGGATATCGGTCGCGCCTTCGCGCAGGCGTTTTGCGGCAGCATGGACCGGTGCCAGATCGGCCGTATCGGCCGGCAATCCCAGCAGGGGCAGCGACTTCGCGTCCGCCTCGCCCTTCAGCCGCGCCAGCGCGGGCGCGAGAGCGGCCAATGCCTTCTCGAAGGCAGCATCGGGGATGCCACCGGCGCCGACACCGGATTCGAGCGCGAGGTCGAAGCTTTGCTGCAGCATGGCCTGGTATCCGTATGGGGTCGGTGGAAAAGCGGGTGGGCGGCGCGCCGTCAAACGAGGCCGACCGGCCGGCCGACGGCCTGCACCAGCAGGCGCGGGTCGCCGAAGAGCCGTTGCGCAACGCGCTTGATGTCGGCGAGCGTCACGGCGGCGAAGAGCTGGTTGCGCTCGGCGAGGAATTCCGGGCCGAAGCCGTTCACCGCCAGGCCCAGCAGCTCGGCAGCGATCTTCGGCGAGGTATCGAAGCGCAGGGGATACGAGCCGATGATGTAGCGCTTGGCCTCTTCGACCTCGTGCTCGGTCGGCCCCTCGGAGGCAAGCTTCATCATCTCCTCGCGAATGACGGCAAGCGATTCGGCCGCGCGATCGTTGCGCGTCGCAGTGCCGCCGACCAGCATCGCGCTCTCGCGCAGCGGCAGCAGGCTCGACGACACGCCATAGGCAAGGCCGCGCTTCTCGCGCACTTCAAGGAACAGGCGCGAGGTGAAAGCGGAGCCACCCAGGATATGGTTCAACACGCTGGCGGTGATGAAATCCGGATCGCGGCGCATCAGGCCCGGGCCGACGAAGCGCAGCACGGTCTGCGGCACATCGAGATCGATGACATGCGTCTCGCCAAGCCCCTGCACGGGAACGGGGTCGGTCGGGACCGGTCGAGCCGTGCCGATCGGGAGCGCGGCAAAGAGCTGATCGAGCCGCTGCGCCAGTTCTTCCGCCGTGATGTCACCGACCACGACGATCTTGAGGCCGGCGCGGGTCAGCAACTCGCGCGAGAGCGCCTTCAATCCGGCGGGCTCCGTGCGCGAGACGCTGTCGATATCGCCCTTCTCCGGACGGCCATAGGCGTGACCGGGATAGGCCGCCGCATAGAGTGCATTGCGGCAGAGCGTCTCCGGATTCTGCGCCTGACGCTGCAGGCCAGCGACGACCTGCGACTTCACGCGCTCCACGGCATCAGCATCGAAGCGCGGCGCGTTCAGCGCCAAAGCCAGCAGCGAGAACGCCTCGTCGCGATGGCGCGACAGGGTCTGCAAATGGCCGTGGAAATCGTCGCGACGGGCATCGAAGCCGAGGCTGATGGCGTGGTCGGCAAGCCGGCCGTGGAACGCTTCCGCGTCGAGATCGCCGGCCCCCTCATCGAGCAGACCCGAGACGAGGTAGGCGCTGCCGGCGGCATTGTCGGGATCGCGTGTCGCACCACCGTCGAAGGCGAAATCGATCGCGATCAACGGCAGGCTGTGCTCCTCGACCAGCCAGGCCTCGATACCGGAGGTCGAGCGGACCTGCTGGACCGCCACCGAGGGGCCGGCAAGCGTGGAACCCGGGGTGGGGATGGGCGCGTTCATGTCGCTTCCTGACGGTGGGACGATGTCATCCCACCCGCATGAGAAAGGGGGCGCGGACTCAAGCTGCCGGCAAGAGCAGCCCGGTGACCGAACGGTCGGGCCGCAGATAGCGGCGCGCGGCCTCGATGACGGCCTCGCGCGTCACGGCTTCGATCCGTTCCGGCCAGGCCAGGACGTCCTCGACGGTTTCGCCGACGGCCAGCGAGGCACCGAAGATACGAGCGAGCGAAGATTGGCTGTCCCGGGCGAAGATGGTCTCCGCCACCAGCCGCGTGCGGGCGCGGCTCAACTCGATCTCGCTCGGCCCATCGGCAAGGAAGGTCGCGAGCGCCGCATCCAGGCCAGCTTCGAGCGCAGCCATGTCGATGCCCGGGCGTGGGCTGGTCGACATCTGAAAGGCAGCGCGATCGACCATCGAGCCCATGAAATAGGCGCTGGCACCGGCCGCGAGCTCCTGCTCGACGCAAAGCTGGCGATAAAGCCGCGACGTGGTGCCGCCGCCGAGGATATCGGCCACCAGTTCGAGCGCGAATGCCTCGCTGCGATCGCCGCTGAGATAGGTCGGCGTGAGCCAGCCCCGCCGCAGGGACGGCTGGCGCACACGCGGGTCGCTGAGCGAGACCCGGCGCGCTGCGCGCGGAGCGGGCTCGGCCGGGCGCTTGYGCACCGGGGCCTGTCCACGCGGCGCGATCTGGCCATAGGTCGCCTCGGCAAGCGTGCGCACCTCGTCGAGATCGGTGTCGCCGGCGACGACCAGGATCGCGTTCTCCGGCGTGTAGAAGCGCTGATAGTAGGTGAAGGCGTCGTCGCGCGTCAGGCCCTCGATCTCGTGCTCCCAGCCGATGATCGGCGTGCCATAGGGATGATGCACGAAGAGCGCGGAAGAGAACTCCTCCCCCAGCTGTGCAGCCGGGTCGGCATCGACGCGCATGCGTCGCTCTTCGAGCACGACATCGCGCTCGGGCGCGACCACGCTCTCATCGAAGGCGAGCCCGGTCATCCGGTCCGCCTCGTAGTCCATCATGGCGCGCAGATGTTCCTTCGGCACGCGCTGGAAATAGGCGGTGTAATCGAAGGAGGTGAAGGCGTTCTCCTGGCCGCCATAGCCCGCGACGATCTTGGAGAACTCGCCGGCCGGCCAGCGCGCCGTGCCCTTGAACATCAGGTGCTCGAGAAAATGCGCGATGCCGGACTTGCCGGCCGGATCATCGGCCGAGCCGTTGCGGTACCAGACCATATGAGTGACGACCGGCGCGCGCCTGTCCGGGACGACCACGACGTCAAGCCCGTTGGCGAGCCTGAAGGCTTCGACTGGAACCGACAAGCGTGCAGTCGGAGTATGAACCGTCATTTCAGGGTGGCACCTTCGCGGCAGGAGTGACCTTCGATATAGGCGCGATTACGCGCCGCGCCAGCGCGCGGCGCTCGCCATCACGGTTTTTCAGCGAAGGGTCAGGGCGTGCTCGGCGACGGCAGACCCTGCACGAATTCCTTCTGGCCCGTGCTGTTGGTGTCTTCACGCGGCCCGCCCCGACCGGGTCCGAGCGGCGCCGTACCAGCCGGCTTGCGGTAGCCGGTCGGCGGATCGCTCAGCAAGCGGCGCTGCGGCTCCTGGCCATGAACCAGGTTCGAGGTGTCGGTGGCAGCCTGGCGCGCCGCCAATTCACGACCGGCACGGATCGGGCCAATATTCTCCTCGAAGGTCTTGCTCTGGGTTTCCGGTGGTGCCTGAACCTGTCCGCCGGTCACGCGACCGCGACGCAGTTCCTGCTGGCTGAGCAGCGGGGTCTGGTTCAGCTTGTATTTCTCGCGCTCGGTCGCCGGAATCAGGGCGTCCTTGGCGTCCGCACGGCGGGCTGCAACATCGGGATCATTCGGCCATGCAGCCGTACGCTGCGAGGCCGGATCTTGCGGACGCGGCAAGGCGGAAGACGGCGGCACCACCAGCGGCGGGCGCTGGCGATACTCGATATCGGGCCCCTCCCCCGGCATCAGTCCAAAGGTCCGCATGGCGTTCTGGAAAAACATGCCTTCCTGAGCCGAGGCGGGAAGCGCGGCCGCGATCATGCTCCCAGCGAGCAGGATGCGGATTGCGCGAGCGCGATTGGCCATCTCAAAACCTCCGTGAAGGAACCTGCGTTCCTGTCCGTGTTTCGCCGTGTTGCACCAAGGGAAGGGCAAAAGCATGGCGACGCGCCTCAAGCCTGTGCAGACTTTGAGGCGTCAGGGCGGAAGGACTCATACAGGAGACCGAGCACACCGACAACGATAGCCGCATCGGCAATGTTGAAGATGTACCAACTGAAGCTGCCATAATGCAGGTGAACGAAGTCGACGACGGCACCGTACACAGCCCGGTCGACGCCGTTACCAAGCGCGCCGCCGACGATGAGTGCGAGACTTGCGACCGTCAGCCGGTCCGTTGCCCGCCACATCCAGCGGCTAAGCCAGATCGCCGCGACGACGGAAAGCAGCACCAGCAGCCAGGGCCCGAGATTCCCCTCCTGCTGGAACAGCCCATAGGAAATGCCGCGGTTCCAGGCCAGCACGATGGTCATGAAGGACGTTAGGTCATAGGGACCGGTTTCACCGAGATGCAAACCGAAGACCAGCCAGAGCTTCAACGCCTGGTCCAGCACGAAGACCAGCGCGACGATCCAGATCCCGAAGCGGCGCAGCGACGTCATCGCCCGGCCGCCTTGCCGAGCTCCCGCAAGGCCCTGGCGTCGCGCGGAGTGACATCGGGATGGTCGCGCTCGGCGGTCGCCGAATCGAAATACTTCCAGGAACGGGCGCATTTCACGCCGCTGGCCCGGACCGGGACGACCGCGACGCCGGGCACCTCCGGAAGCCGGAAGCCATCCTCGGGCCCCTCGCCCGCAACAATCTTGACACCCGACGTGATGCAGATCTCGGCGAGATCGACCCCCGACAGCGCCGCCAGCAGGTCGGGATCGGCGATGTGAACCTCCGGCGCGGCTTCGAGCGACGAGCCGATGCGCTTGGCCGCACGTTCCAGTTCGAGTGCGCCGGTGACGACACGCCGAACGCGGCGGATCTTGCTCCAGCGCTCGGCCAGCTCCGGATCGAGCCAGCTCTGCGGAGCCTCGGCAAAGGCTTCGAGATGCACGGAGCCACCCAGCGCCTTCTGCTCCGGATAGCGCTCGAGCCAGGCTTCCTCGGTGGTGAAGACCAGGATCGGCGCCAGCCAGGTTGCGAGACAGCGCAGGAGATGGTCGACCACTGTCAGCGCACTCTTGCGGACATGGCTCGAGAGCGGGTCGCAATAGAGCGCGTCCTTGCGGACGTCGAAATAGAAGGCGGACAGCTCCGTGTTCATGAACTGCGAGAGCAGCGTCACGACCCGCTTGTAATCATAGGTCCGATAGGCCTCCTCGACCTGCGGCCCGAGCTCCGCAAGGCGGTGCAGCATCAAACGCTCGAGCTCGGGCATCGACGCAGGCGAGGCGACGCGGATGTCCTCGCTGAAATGCGCGAGCGTGCCGAGCATCCAGCGCATGGTGTTGCGCAGCTTGCGGTAGGTCTCGACGAAGGTCTTGAGGATTTCCTTGCCGATGCGCAGATCGTCGGAATAGTCCGCCGCCGCGACCCAGAGGCGCAGGATGTCGGCGCCGGATTCCTTGATGACGTCCTGCGGCGCCGTGACATTGCCCTTCGACTTCGACATCTTCTCGCCCTTCTCGTCGAGACAGAAGCCGTGGGTCAGCACGATGTCATAGGGCGCCCGGCCGCGCGTGCCGCAGCTTTCGAGCAGGCTAGAATGGAACCAGCCGCGGTGCTGGTCAGACCCTTCCAGATACATCACCCGGTCATTGCCGCCCTCGCCGCGCCGGCGAGCCCGCAGGTCCGGCCGCTTCTCCAGCGTGAAGGCGTGGGTCGAGCCTGAATCAAACCAGACATCGAGCACGTCGGTGACGCGCTCATACATCTGCGGCTCGTAGCCGAAGGGCTTCAGGAAGCGCGCGCCGTCGACATCGGTGAACCAGGCATCGGCCCCCTCGCTCTCGAAGGCATCGGCGATGGCAGCGTTGACCCTCGGATCGACGAGGATCGTGCCGCTGTCCTTCTCGACGAAGACGGTGATCGGCACGCCCCAGGCGCGCTGGCGCGAGACAACCCAGTCAGGGCGGTTGGCGATCATGCCGGTGATGCGGTTCTCGCCAGCCGCGGGAACCCATTCGGTTTCCTTGATCGCCCTCAGAGCGCGGTTGCGCAACGTATCGACATTGCCACCCGGCGTGGACGGGACATCGGGGCCACCCAGCGCTTCGCCGAGCGGCTTGTCCATGGCGATGAACCATTGCGGCGTGTTGCGGAAGATGACCGGCTTCTTCGAGCGCCAGCTATGCGGGTACTGATGCTTCAACCGGCCGCGCGCGATGATGGTGCCGCTCGCCGCCAGCGCCTTGATCACGGCGTCGTTGGCGTCGCCCTTCTCGCCCTTGTCGGTGATGACCTGCCGGCCCTCGAAGCCCGGCGCATCCTTGGTGAAGCGACCATCGGCATCCACGGTGTAGGGGATATGCGTATCGATTCCGCGCTCGGCGAGCTTGCGGCCACTCGCCATCCAGATATCGAAATCCTCGCGACCATGGCCGGGAGCGGTGTGGACGAAGCCCGTACCGGCATCGTCGGTGACATGGTCACCGTCGAGCAACGGCACATCGAAATCGTAGCCGTGGCCGCGCAGCGGATGGGCGGCGGTCAGGCCATTCAGCTCGGCGGCATCGACATCGCGCACCAGTTCGAAGGCGTCGACCTTGGCCGCCTTGAACACGCTCTCGGCGAGAGCCTTCGCCAGCACATAGGTCGCGCCGACCTTCGCCCAGTTGCCCTCGGCCGCCGCGGTCACCCGATAGAGCCCATAGGCGATCTTGTGGTGGAAGGAGATCGCCCTGTTGCCTGGGATCGTCCAGGGGGTCGTCGTCCAGATCACGACCGAGGCGCCGGCCAGAGCATCCGCTCCCGACGCGACGGGAAAGGCCACGAACACCGTATCGCTCGTATGCTCCTCGTACTCGACCTCCGCCTCGGCCAGCGCGGTCTTCTCGACCACCGACCACATCACCGGCTTGGAGCCGCGATAGAGCTGGCCCGTTTCGGCGAACTTCATGATCTCGCGGGCGATCTGCGCCTCGGCCGGGAACGCCATGGTCAGGTAGGGATCGGCCCAGTCGCCCTCGACACCGAGGCGTTTGAACTCCTCGCGCTGAACGTTGACCCAGTGCTCGGCAAAGGCACGGCATTCCTTGCGGAATTCAACGACCGGCACATCGTCCTTGTTCAGGCCCTTGGCCCGGTATTGCTCCTCGATCTTCCACTCGATCGGCAGGCCGTGACAATCCCAGCCCGGGACATAGTTGGCATCATGGCCGAGCATCTGCTGCGAGCGGACGACGAGGTCCTTCAGCACCTTGTTGAGCGCATGGCCGATATGGAGATGGCCGTTCGCATAGGGCGGGCCATCATGCAGGATGAACCGGTCGCGGCCCTTCGCGCTCTCGCGCAGCTTGCGATAGAGCTCGATCGTCTGCCAGCGGGCGAGCAGTTCCGGCTCGCGTTGCGGCAAGCCGGCGCGCATCGGGAATTCGGTCTGAGGCAGGAACAGCGTCTGCGAATAATCAACGCTTTTCGATGGGGCGGAATTGGATTGGTCGTTCATGATCCGGCTCGGGCAGCTGGACTGGCGGGCCATGCATGGCTGGCGCGTCACCGGTCCTTAAGGACAAGGGAAAGCGGCGGTCATCCCGGCTTGCGCGGACGCCTGCGATCAGCGCAGGGCAGCGTCAGCCGGGCCCGTAATTCGCCGGAGCAATTCTATGATCTGGGCGCAATGAGCGAGCATGAACGGCTTCTAACAGGGGCAGGTTAAGGAAGGAAGGGCGGTGTTTGCGCCAGAATGGCGCGGGCCCGGGCACTGTCCTTGTCCATCTGCATGATGAGGGCTTCGAGCGAGTCGAATTTTTCCTCGCCCCGCAGCCAGGCGATCAGTGCGACATCGACGATCTTGCCATAGAGATCGCCTGCGAAATCGAAGAGGAAGGTCTCGAGCCGCGGCGCACCGTCATCGAAGGTCGGGCGACTGCCGAAGCTCGCCACGCCGTCGCGCCAGATGCCGTCGACCTTCATCCTGACGGCATAGATGCCGAATTTCAGGCGGCAATCACGGGCGAGATGCATGTTGGCGGTGGGGTAACCGAGGTCGCGCCCACGCTTGTCGCCATGGGCGATCTCGCCGCGCACGAACCAGGGCCGCCCAAGGAACTCCGCTGCGCGGCCGACATCTCCGGCTTCCAGCGCGGTGCGGATCAAGGTCGAGGAGACCGGCTCCCCCGCCCAGGAATAGGGCGGGACCACCGTGACCGGGACACCGCGCGCGCCCGCCCTCGCCTGCAGCATCTCGGGCGAGCCGGCGCGGCCCTTGCCGAAATGGAAGTCGTAGCCGCAGACGAGCCCCCCGACGCCGAGCCGCTCGAGCAGCAGGTCATCGACGAAACTCTCGGCGCTCACGGCCGCAATGGCGCGATCGAAGGGCAACACGAAGCTTTGCTTCAGCCCGGCCTGGGCGAGCAGCTCCCCCTTGACGTCGGGCGGCGTCAGCCGAAAGACCGGCTGCTCGGGGCTGAAGACCGATCGGGGATGCGGCTCGAAGGTGAAAGCGGCAGCCTCGCGGCCCTGCTTGGCCGCCATGGCGACCGCGACATGAGCGAGTTCGGCATGGCCGCGATGGACACCGTCGAAATTGCCCAGCGCCAGCACCGCTCCGCGCAAGCTGTCCGGAACCGGGCTGTCGCCATCGAGGACGAAAACATGAGGCCGGCCTGAAGAAGGCGCGGCGGCAGGACGGGTCATGGCACGAAGGGTTCCGCCTCGGCGGGGCACGCCCGCGCGCGGCAGTCAATGGCGGTTCAGGGCAGCAGGGTCAAGGACACCGGACGCAAGCCCCCTGCTTCAGCCCTTTGGCTTTGCCGGCGGCAAGGCGACCCAGGCCTCTCCCTCGAGCACGGCCTTGCCGTCGACGACACAGTCGCAGAACAGGCGCGCGCGCCGACGCTCGGCAACGAGTTCGACCACTTCGACCCGCGCCGTGACGACATCTCCGATCTTGACTGGAGCGAGGAAGGTGAGCGTCTGCGACAGGTAGACGGCGCCCGGCCCTGGCAATTTCGTGCCGAGCAGCGCGGACACGAGGCTCGCGGTCAGCATCCCGTGCGCGATGCGCTGGCCGAACTTCGTGCCCGCCGCGTAGCGCTCGCAAAGATGGATCGGATTGGCGTCCCCCGAGAGATCGGCGAAGAGCGAGACATCCCGCTCCATCACCGTGCGCATCAGGCTTTCGCTTTGGCCGATCGCGAGGTCTTCGAAAGCATGAACCTGATAGGAGACTGCGTTCATTGGTCCGGCTGCCGATGCAATTTCGATGCGCCGCCCTTGTTGCGGCGCAACATAGAATGCCACAGCCCCGGCGCCTCGGCCATGCGACTTTGGTGCCGCGGCCGGAGCGATACTTCCCGTACGTCAGTTTTCGTTCAAATTAACCGCTTCGAAACGCCAGTGCCCTATCACTCCCGGCATGGTCGCCACTCACTGAAGGCGGTCCGCGCGCGGGTATTGCCCCGCGCTGCAGTCGTTACGCTTGGAGCACCAGAATGGCTCTCGATCCGTCCATGCCCATCCTCGTGGTCGACGACTACCAGACGATGGTCCGGATCATTCGGAACCTGCTCAAGCAGCTCGGATTCGAGAATGTCGACGATGCGTCGGACGGCTCGACCGCCATCGCCAAGATGCGCGACAAGAAATACGGCCTCGTCATCTCCGACTGGAACATGGAGCCGATGACCGGCTTCGAGCTGCTCCAGCGCGTGCGCGAGGAAGATGCCCTCGCGACGACGCCGTTCATCATGGTCACGGCCGAATCCAAGACCGAGAACGTCATCGCCGCCAAGAAGGCCGGCGTGAACAACTATATCGTCAAGCCGTTCAACGCCCAGACCCTGAAGGTCAAGATGGAAGCGGTCTGCCACGCCTGAGCGTGGCCGAACGTCACCAGACGAGCTGCGGAATCGCGTAATCCGGGCGGGCATGCTGCCCTGCGAACCAGCCGTGGCGCTCTTCCCACGATTTCTCGACAAGATCCTGGGCGTGAATGCCCGCCAGCACCATGACGCTCGCCGCGCCGAAGGCGTTCGCCCCGGCGATGTCGGTTCGAATGGCATCACCAATTGCGCAAATCCGGTCTGGCGGAACGGGCTTGCCACGCCGCGCTTCGGCGATATGCAGCGCCATTTCGTAGATCGGGCGATGCGGCTTGCCGGCATAGATCACCCTGCCGCCGATCTGCTCGTACGCCAGCGCGAGCGAGCCGGCGCAGGGCACGATCTTGCCACCGCGATCGACCACCAGATCGGGATTGGCGCAGATCATCACGAGATCCCGTGCGACGAGATCGGCAAAGAGGCCGGCATAGGTCTCGGCCGTCTCGGTCTCGTCGTCGAACAATCCCGTGCAGAGCACGTAGCGCGCGTCCGCGGGTGAGACGCGCGGCGCATCCAGCCCGGCGATCAGGGGCAGGTCGCGGTCAGGGCCGAGCATGAAGACCGGCTCGCCGGACCGTTCCTCGATCAGCGCCCGGCAGACATCGCCGGAGGTCACGATCGCATCATAGGCAGCCTCCGGCACGGCAAAACGCGCGAGCTGGACCTCGATTTCACGGCGGGGACGGGGAGCGTTGGTCACCAGCACGACGGAAACACCGCGTTCCCGCATCGCAACCAGCGCATCGCAGGCGTCCTGATGAGCTGCCACGCCGTTGTGAACGACACCCCAGATATCGCACAGGCAGAGATCGAACCGGTCGGTGATTTCCGAGAATCCGCTCAATGCGACGGTGGGCGCGGTCTTGGCAGGCTGCAAAGCGGTCAACTCCCCTGAAACCAGTTGGGCTATGCGGCGCGACGGCAGCGCGGCACGGTGCCGGTTTAGGCCGTCGCAACGGGCAGCGATAGGGTTTTGTCAGGCGCTGGCGCGGCGTAGCACGGCGCGGAACGGCAGGCGCTCCGGCGCCGGGCCTTTCTGCGCAGGCCCGCTCGGCGGGGCTGGCAGCGCTGCCGCAGGCGATGTGCCGACGGTGGGATAGCCCAGAATCTCGGCCGAGATCCGCGCGGCGGGCCGCTCGGGCTCGGGCACTGGAGCGGCGGGTTTCGCCGGCTCGGGATCGGCAAAGACCTCCGGCTTGACCGGCCGCGGCGGTGAAATCACCAGCCCCTGGGCATAGGTCACGCCAAGCTCGATCATGTCCGCGACAGTCGGATCATCCTCGATCTTCTCGGCGACGAGGATGATCGAGGCCCGCGCGAGCTGAGCCGCGAGATCGGCGGCGGCGATATCGATCGAGGAACGCTCGGCTTCAGCCTGCAGCAGGGCGGCCGGCACTTTCACGAAGCGAATGCCACGATCATGCAGCGATGCCGGGTCGAACCGAAGATCGCCGACATGGTCGAGCGCGAAGCGCACGCCATTGGCGGACATCGCCCCCAGCAGGCCAAGGCTGGTCGGCTCCAGAGCGCGGAAGACGCGCTGCGGCATCTCGATCACCAGATGGCCGGCGTGCTCGCGATATTTCTCGAGGATACGGGAGAGGGTCACCAGAGCCTGCGACGAGGCCCAGGTTGCGGCGCTGAAATTACAGGCCACGAACAGGCCGCCGTCCTTGGATCCCAGATGGCGCGCGATCGCCAGCGTACGTGTCAGCACCAGTGCATCGAGCGTCGGGCCGAAACCCCGCTCCTCGACGATCGCCAGGAATTCGGCGGGGAGCAGCAAGGTGCTCTCGTCGAGACGCAGACGGACCAGCGCCTCGTAGCCACGTGTCCGGCGGTGCGGCAACTGCACGATCGGCTGGAGATGGACCTCGACCTTGCCCTCGGCCAGCGCGGTGCTGATGATCGCGGCTCGTTCATCGGCAGCGCGCAGCTGCTCGGCCTGAATGGCCTCCGCACGCGCTGCAGCAAGCGCCTCGCGATGCGCAATGCGGGCAAGCTCGGGAGCAGGCGCCGGCGGCGGCGGGGGAGCGGCTTCGGCATTGCGCCGGGCCTGCGCAGCCGAGAGTTGCGTGTCGTGATCTGCCAGCGTCGTTGCGACTTGCTGCAACAGGTCGCCGAGCAATCCGACCTCGGCCGTCAGTTCATTGATCGCAGCACGTGCGGGCGCGGCATCGGCCTCGCTCATCGGCAGTTGCTCGACACGCTGCGCCAAACTGTCAAGCCTGATGGCATTGGTAGCCAGGCGAACCTTGACCTCGCCGATCGCCGCGAAGATCTGCTCGCGCTGCGCAAGGACACGTCGCTCGTAGAAGATCGCGGATGCCGCCAACCCTGCCCCCGCCAGCAGGAGGCCGGCGGCGTTGGCCAGCGCTCCCGGCAAGGCGAGAACCGCGATTGCGCCAGCCGCCACGCCGGTCACGGCACTGGCGAGAGGATGCAAGGCGGTAAGGCGGACAGGGGCCAAGGCGACGACCGCGCGAAAGAGGTTGCTGGGGAATGAAAGCGACGAATCACTCTGCTACCCGACATTAACCGTCTGTTCACGCGCATGCGAGGGCCATGGACGAAAAGCGGCGACGGTCGGGAATTCGCTTAGTGAACGCCGCTGGCTTCAAGCCGACGCGGCCCGAGATCCGACATGATCCGGTCGATGACGGCTTCGCTGAACCCCATCCGCGACAGGTAAAGCCTGGCGTCGATCGCGAAGAGCGGAGCCGCCTGCGCCAGCCGTCGCAGGGCCGCTGAAACGCCCGGCTCATCATGCTTTCCCGCAAAGTGGAGGGCTCGGCCAAGCAAGCTGAGCGGACTGTCATCGGCGACGAAAATGGCGGCATGCGCATCCGCGAGCTTGTCATTGCCCATCAGATGCTCGGCCAGGAAGGCGTAGAAATCGTACCAGGCAGGACGGCCGCTGCTGGATGCCACAGCCCGCTGCAGCAGCGGCAGGCCTTCCGCAGGCTGACCGATCTGAACATAGCGCGCGCCGAGATCGGCCATGATGTCGGGATCGTAGGGATTGCGGACGAGCGCGGCCCGGCCCGCCCTGAAGGCATCTTCATAGGCGCCACGTGCGAAGTAAACGTCCATCATGGCCTGCTGCGCGCGTGCGCTGGACGGCGCCAGCCTGACCGCCGTCAACGCGGCGCTCAAGGCGCGATCGAGCGGCGAACCAGGCAGTGGATTGAGTCCGGCGGTGTATTCGTCGACCGTCAGCAGGGCGAGCTGCGACCAGGCGGGATGGAAGGCAGGGTCGCGCTCCAGAACCGCCTCCAGGCAGTTGCGGGCGGCCAGGTGATCTTCGGCGCGCATGGTGCGGCGGATATTCAGCGCCTGGAAGACACAGCGCATCGGCGACGCCGTCATCGTCTGGCGATAGTCGGCGTGAATGATGCCGAAGGGCTCGGCAAGCCTGACTGCGAGCCGTCGGGCGATCTCGCGCAATTCCGGAGCGTCCTCGCCCTTCGGCAATGTCCGGATGGCAGACGTCGTCCAGACCACACGACCGTCCTTGACGGAGCGCAACCGGCCGAAGCCTTCCGTCGCCCCGCCTTGCCGCGTCGCATTCATCTCGAAGACATAGTCGGCGCCGCTATAGAGGTCCGCGCCGGCGGCCGGCGTACGAACGGTAACGAGATCGTCGAATCGAGCCAGGGCATCGACCAGGAGCCGCGTGAAGGCCTGCACCAGCCCGGCCAGCTCCGGATCGTCGGCCGCGCCGCTCAGCGATACGACGACCATCGGCAAATGAGCCGACGCGCTCGATCCCGCGCGACGCGCTGCCTCCTCGATCAGTTGAGCCTGGCGCACCAGCGGGTCGGGTTGCGGTGTCGTCTCGAGCGGCGGGAGGTAGTGCCAAGTGGCGAGAGGCACGATCACGAGGACCAGCGCTAACACGGCGAGCCAGTGCCCGAGCCTGAAACCGTGCCTGCTCGGCCGCTCAGGGACCGGCAGCTGGGCCGCCCTGGCGTCGCCGGGCGCCATGCGCTCCTGCGCCGGCTCGGCCGGCATCCCGGCAGCCCCAAGATGTTCAAAGACAGGGACGTAAGCGCCGACCGGCATGGAAATGCGGATCGTGTCGTCGGCGCCATCGCCCTGATAATACTGGCCTAGCGCCCTGCGCAGACGACCGGCCTCGACCCTGACGATGGGGTCGGACTGCGGGTCGAAATCTGCCGGTCGGCCGAAGGCCTCAACCGCAATGGTGTAACCCTTGAGTTCCGAGCTGCGCCCTTCGATGCGGCGCTCCACGATGAAGTTCAGAAATGCGGAGAGCTGCGGTGCACTGCGAAACGCATCCGATGTCAGGATGCGTTCAAGGGCCTCACGGACAGCGAGAGCCTCCGGGTCTGCGAGCCGGTCGGTATCCTGACTGCTCTCGACCATTGGGGTTTGGTCCAGTTTGTTCCCCCCTTCATCCAAACTACGCCAAAACCGACGTTACGTCATTCGCAACGTCGAAGCGACCGGGCGACCGCGGCGCGCAGTGGTGCCCCGCCTCGCCCGCAATTTACAGCCCGCTTTGCGCTGTTAGGTTGAGAGAAGCTTAATTGTACAGGATGCGGCCGACAGCCTTCGTCTCGCAGCCGGGCGAAAACCCCCGTGATTTCGAAGCATTCTGCATGCCATTCGGCGTGTGCCGGCTCGTCAAGCAGACCCGGCGCATGGTCGCGTGCCGAAGCGTGTTTTACTAGGGCCGCGTAGGTAAGCCGGTAATGGGTGGCCCGGCCAGATGGCGGCGCTCAATGCGAAGCCTGCAGGCAGGCCGATCATCCCGGCGTTCAAGCCCCTGCCGACCAGCCGGACTACACCCCTTCCGTTCCGTTCGATCGCCTCGAGGTCTTTGCCGCGGAGCCCTGCTCGCTGTGCTGCCTCCAGGAGGTCTCGACCACGTCTTCTTCGCAGGCCAGCCTACCGAAGGGGTAGACACCCTGATGAAGAGCGCGCGGCCCCGCCGGAACGTCTCCCGGGAGGGAGCTGGGACGCACCTGAGCGGCTGCAGGCTCGGCCATCGCGGCGTCGGATCTGGCGGGATTTCGGTCAGCGGCATCGTCCGCAAGCACCCATTTTTCGGTGGATTGCTCTCAGATTCCGGCCATCCCCGTCGCAGCCGCGCTCGCGAAAAGCAGGCACTTGCGAAGGGCGAATCGGAATGTCGCGCGCGTTTCGCGCGCTTGAGCGAATCGTCACGTTTCGGTCGTCGTGTCCGGTTCCGGGCCAGTCAGGGGTTCGGCCGACCCATCACCGCCCAAAGGCTGCCGCAGGCGCCTGCGAGAGGCTGCGCCAGGCTCCGGTTCTGCCAAGGGCCGGCGAGCGGCAAGATCACGCACGCCGCAGCTTGTTGTAGCGGGCGATCAGCCTGTCGCGCTTCAGGCGTGACAGGCGATCGACCCAGAAAATGCCGTCGAGCTGATCGATCTCGTGCTGGTGGCAAACGGCGAGCAGGCCATCTGCCTCTTCGAACTGTTCCGCACCGTCCAGGTCCCGATAGGTGACATGGACGCGGGCATGACGCTCGATCTCGTCTGCAACCCCCGCCATCGAAACGCTGCCCTCGTGGTGGCGGATCATGTCAGGTGAAGCCCAGGCGATCGCCGGGTTCACATAGGTCCGAACCTCACCCGGCGACAGCTCCAGCACGACCAGCCGCTGGAGAAGACCGATATGCGGCGCCGTTATGCCGATGCCGGGAGCCGCCCGCATCGTTTCCAGCAAATCGGCCGCGAGCGAGCGAAGCACCGCATCGAAACGCGTCACCGGCTCGGCTGCCATGCGCAGCCGAGAATCGGGAAAGCCAATGATCGGCCGAATCGTCACGCGGTGGCCTCAGGGGATTATGCGGCAGCCTTCTTCTCCGCATTGCCATAGTAGCTCTCGCCCGTCTTCGCCATGCGCTTGAGCTGCCGGTTCGGCCTGAAGCGCTCTCCATGGGTCCTGGCGAGCTTCTCGCAGAGCTTCACGAAGACGGCCGCGCCCATGTTGTCGATGTAGGAGAGCGTGCCGCCCGAATAGGGCGCGAAACCGAAGCCGATGATCGAGCCGACATCCGCCTCGCGAGGATCGGTCACGACACCTTCCTCATAGGTGCGGGCAGCTTCCAGGGCCTGGGTGACGAGCAGGCGTTCCTTGAGCTCCTGCATGTCGATGAGCTCGGGGTCGAGCCGGTTCTTCGTCAGCTCGGCAAGCCCCGGCCAAAGCCGCTTCGGGCCGGCTTCCGGATAGTCGTAGAAGCCTTTCCTGTTCTTGCGGCCGAGGCGGCCATGCGTCTCGACCATCTCGGTGAGCAGTCTTTCCTGCGCCGGATCGACCGCCTGTTCGCCGAGTTGGGCCTTGGTCGCCTTCAGCACCTTGTAGGCGAGATCGACCGCGACCTCGTCATTGAGGGACAGCGGACCGACCGGCATGCCGGCCTGCTTGCCGGCGGCCTCGATCATCGCCGGGGGCACGCCCTCCATCAGCATCAGATGGCCTTCGCGGATGTAGTTGCCGACACAGCGGTTGGCATAGAAGCCGCGCGTGTCGTTGACGACGATCGGCGTCTTCCTGATGGCGCGGACGAAATCGAGCGCCATGGCGAGCGCCTTCTTGCCGGTCTTCTTGGCCATGATGATCTCGACCAGGAGCATCTTCTCGACCGGCGAGAAGAAATGCACGCCGATGAAATTCTTCGGGCGCTGCGAGTGCTGGGCGAGCCCGGTGATCGGAAGCGTCGATGTATTGGAGCCGAAGATCGTCCTTGGTCCGACCACCGCCTCGACCTTGGCGATGACCTCGGCCTTGACCTTCGGATCCTCGAACACGGCCTCGATGACGAGATCGCAGCCCTTGAGATCGGCATAGTCCGCCGAGGCGATGATCCGGCCGAGCAGCGCGTCGCGGTCGGCCGTCTTGGCGCGCCCCTTCATGATCTGGTCGGAAACCAGCTTATGCGAATAGGCCTTGCCCTTCTCGGCCGCCTCGATGTCGCGGTCGATCAGGATGACGTCCAGGCCTGCCTGGGCGGTGACATAGGCGATGCCCGCGCCCATGAAGCCTGCGCCGACAACGCCGACCTTCTTCAGCCTGCTCGCCGGGACATCGGCCGGGCGGCGAGCCCCCTTGTTCAGCTCCTGCATCGAGACGAAGAGCGTGCGGATCATCGAGGCCGCCTCCTTCGTCCGCAGAATTTTTGCGAAATAGCGGCTCTCGACCCTGAGGCCGAGATCGATCGGCAACTGCAGGCCCTCATAGACTGCGCTCAGGATGGCGCGTGCGGCCGGGTAGTTGTCATTCGTCTCGCGGCGATAGATCGCGTTGGCCGGTGGCCAGATCTGCATGCCGGCGGGCGAATAGACCTTGTTGGAAGGCAGCTTGAACTTGGGATCGTCCCAGGGCGCCTTGGCCTGCGGATTGGCCTTCAGCCACTCCCGGGCGTTCTGAAGCATCTGATCCCGCGGCACGGCCGCATGGACGAGGCCGCTGTTTCGGGCCGGCAGCGCCTTGATCTGCTCGCCCTTGAACATCATCTGCAGCGCGTCGCCGGTCTGCATCAGGCGCGAGACACGCTGCGTACCGCCGGCGCCGGGGAAGAGCCCGACCTTGATCTCGGGCAGGCCGACGCGGGTTGAGGCATCGTCCGAGGCGACACGATACTGGCAGGCGAGCGCAAGTTCGAAGGCACCACCGAGGCAGACGCCATGGATGGCGGCTGCGAACGGCTTCCCGCAGGTTTCGAGCTTGCGATAGAGCAGCGAGAGCTTGCGGCTTTCGTCGAAGAAGGTCTGCATCGCAGCCGCTTCGCCCTTCTCCCTGGCAAGCCCGACATAGAGGTCGCGCAGCCCCTGGAGCATGGTCAGGTCCGCACCGCCCGAGAAGGCTTCCTTGCCGGAGGTAATGACGCAGCCCTTGATCGCCTCGCTCGAGACGACATGGTCGATGACCTGGTTCAACTCGGCCATGACCTCGGGGGTGATGACGTTCATCGAACGGCCGGGCATGTCCCAGATCAGGGTCGCAATGCCGTCGGCGTCGGTCTCGAAGCGGAAATTGGTGAGGTTCATAGGTTCTCTCCCCTTCGTGCCGATCAGACGCGTTCGATGATGGTCGCGACGCCCATGCCGGCGGCGACGCAAAGCGTGACGAGTGCGGTCTGCTTGTTCGTGCGCTCGAGTTCGTCGAGCACAGTGCCGAGGATCATCGCGCCCGTGGCGCCGAGCGGATGGCCCATCGCAATGGCGCCGCCATTGACGTTGAGGATGGCGTCGTCGATGTCGAAGGCCTGCTGATAGCGCAGCACCACCGAGGAGAAGGCCTCGTTCAGCTCGAACAGGTCGATATCCCCTGTGGTCATGCCGGCCTTTTTCAGAACCAGCTCCGTGACGTCGACCGGCCCGGTCAGCATCAGCGCCAGATCGGAACCGACAGTGGCGAAGGCCCGGATGCGGGCGCGCGGCTTCAGGCCAGCCGCCTTGCCGCCCTTCTTCGAGCCGACGAGCACGGCAGCCGCACCATCGACGATACCGGAGGAATTGCCGGCGTGATGCACGTGATTGACGAACTCCACATCGGGGTGAGCCGCCGTCGCGACGGCATCGAAACCACCCATCTCGCCCATCTGGACGAAGGATGCCTTGAGCGCTGCCAAGGCCTGCATGTCCGTATTCGGACGAATGGTCTCGTCGCGGTCGAGGAGAATCAGCCCGTTAACGTCGGTGACCGGGATGACCGAATTCCTGAAGCGGCCTTCAGCCCAGGCGGCGGCGGCCTTCTTGTGCGAGCGCACGGCAAAGGCGTCGACATCGTCACGCGAGAAGCCGTATTTCGTGGCGATCAGATCGGCCGAGACGCCTTGCGGCATGAAATAGGTGTCGATCGCGACGGACGGATCGACCGCAATGCCGAAGCCCGAGGCGCCCATGCCGACGCGGCTCATGCTCTCGACGCCGCCACCGATCGCCATCTCCTTCTGGCCGGCCATGACCTGCGCCGCGGCAAGGTTCACCGCGTCGAGGCCCGAGGCGCAGAAGCGGTTGATCTGCACGCCCGGCACTTCCTTGCCGTACCCCGCCTTGAGCGCGACGGTCCGCGCGATATCGGCGCCGGCCTCGCCGACCGGATCGACGCAGCCAAAGACGACATCCTCGACCAGCTTGGGCTCGAGCTTGTTGCGGTCCTTGATCGCACGCAGCACCTGCGTGCCGAGTTCGATCGCCGTGACCTCGTGCAGCGAGCCGTCGGCCTTGCCCTTGCCGCGCGGCGTCCGAACGTGATCGTAGATGAATGCGTCAGCCATCAAGGCCTCCCGGGGCTCGCCGCAATGGCGGCTCGTTGTTGGGACTTCGCCAACATGGCCGGGCATGTCCCGGCCATCTGGAAGCGAAGGCAATCTGCAAGCGATGCCCGGGTCAAGCCCGGGCATGACCTTTGGTCTGCTCAGAACTGCTCTGCCGAGAGCGCCATGGTGGAATCGGCGCCGGCCGTGATCCGTGCCAGATGCGCGGCCGTCTCCGGCAGGGTGCGCTCCATGAAGAAGCGCGCGGTGACGAGCTTGGTGTTCATCCGCTCGGTCGCGCCATTGGCACCGGCTTTGAGCTTGTCCTGCGCAGCCTTGGCGATCTTCACCCACATATAGCCGAGCGAGACGAGGCCGAGCAGGTGCATGTAGTCGGTTGCGCCGGCACCGGCATTGTCAGGCTTGGCGAGGGCGTTGTTCATGAACCACATCGTCGCCTGCTGGAGATGACCGAGCGAGGCCAGCAGGGGAGCGAGCAGCGGCTTCAGCCCCTCGTCCTCGCCATGTTCCTTGATGAAGCCGCCGACCTCGTTGAAGAAGGCCATGATGGCGCGGCCGCCGTCTCGGCCGAGCTTGCGGCCGATCAGGTCCATGGCCTGCACGCCATTGGCGCCCTCGTAGATCATGGCGATGCGCGCGTCGCGCACGAACTGCTCCATGCCCCATTCGGCGATGTAGCCATGGCCGCCATACATCTGCTGGGCCTTCACCGCGTTGTCGAAACCGACATCGGTCAGGACACCCTTGAGCACGGGGGTCATCAGTCCAAGCTGATCGTCGGCGGCCTGGCGTTCGGCGGCATCGGCAGAACGGTGGGCGACATCGGATTTCAGCGCGTTCCACAGCACGAAGGCGCGCGCAGCCTCGTTGAAGGCCTTGATCGACATCAGCGTGCGACGGACATCGGGATGGACGATGATCGGATCGGCAGCCTTGTCCGGCTCCTTGGCGCCGGTCAGCGCCCGTCCCTGGAGGCGGTCCTTGGCATAGGCAACAGCGTTCTGATAGGCGACCTCGGACTGGGCGAGCCCCTGGATCGCGACGCCGAGGCGGGCCTCGTTCATCATCACGAACATGACGTTGAGGCCCTTGTTCTCGGTGCCGATGAGCCAGCCCCTGGCACCGTCATAGTTCATGACGCAGGTCGAATTGCCGTGGATGCCCATCTTGTGCTCGATCGAGCCGCAGGAGACGCCGTTGCGCTCGCCGACCGCGCCGTCGGCGCCGACCACGTTGCGCGGCACCACGAAGAGCGAGATGCCCTTGACGCCGGCGGGAGCCCCCTCGATGCGGGCGAGCACGAGATGGATGATGTTCTCGGTGATGTCCTGCTCGCCGGCCGAGATGAAGATCTTGGTGCCGGAGATCGCATAGGAACCATCGCCATTCGGCACGGCCTTGGTCTTGATCAGGCCGAGATCGGTGCCGCAATGCGGCTCCGTCAGGTTCATCGTGCCCGACCAGACACCCTCGACCATCTTCGGGATATAGGTGCGCTTCTGCTCCTCAGTGCCGTGCACGTAGAGTGCGGCGATCGCGCCCATGGTCAGGCCGGGATACATCGAGAACGCCATGTTCGCCGCCGAGGCATATTCGTTCATCACGGCGCCGAGCGTATAGGGCAGGCCCTGGCCGCCATATTCGGGATCCATGGCAAGTCCGATCCAGCCGCCCTCGGCATAGGCCTTGTGCGCCTCCTTGAAGCCCTTTGGCGTCGTCACGGATCCGTCAGGGTTGCGCTTGCAGCCCTCCTGGTCGCCGGAATGGTTCAACGGCTGGAGCACTTCCTCGCAGAGCTTGGCACCCTCGCCCAGCACCGCCGCGACCACATCGGGCGTCGCATCCGCGAAACCCGGCAGGTTGTTGTAGCGTTCGATGTTGAAGACGTCGTTGAGCAGGAACAGGGTGTCTTCGACGGGCGCCTTGTAGACCGGCATGGTGTCCTCCCTCTCGCGCAGCGCGGCCGCCTGCAGAATGCGATCCGGGGCAGCCATTCATCAGATAGTTTATATATAAACAATCTATGGGTGACTTGTGAAGAGGGCTGGGCCATTTTGTTGCCGCACCCTGTCGCGTTTCCCATCCGCAGCGCATGACAAAACGGCCCCGGACACAAGTCCGGAGCCGTCAATCCCGATCAAATGATCGATAATCCGTGCCGTGAGGCGCTCAGGCCTTGTCGAGGCCCGCAAGCGTCGCTTCGAGCTCGGCGATCGCGCCTTCGATCTCGACCTGCTGCGAGCGCAGCAATTCGAGCTGCTCGGCAATCTGCCCGCGGGTGAGCTGCAGCCCGCCGACCGAAGCCGACTTCTCTGCGCCGGCCTCGCCCTTCTTTTCCTCATTGGCGAGCATGGCGCGGATTTCAACCAGCGTGAAACCGAGCTGCTTGCCCTTGAGGATCAGCGCAAGCCGCGAGCGATCGCGGCCGGAATAGATGCGCGTCATGCCCGAGCGGGCCGGAGCAAGGAGACCGCGCGATTCATAGAAGCGAAGCGTGCGCAGGGTCACCGCGAAATCGCGGGCAAGGTCGCTGATGGTGAAACCACCAGCCGAGTCGGCTTCACTGGAAGTAGGCGTCGACGATGTGCGGCCGGTATCTGAAGAGCCGGCCGCCATAGCATTGCTGTGGCGCGACATGGAGTTCCTTAAAAAGTTTGGACGCAGGGAACCGCCGGCATCGGTGGCGACGAAGTTCCGTTGGGTAGGGGGAATAGCTCGCCCCATCTCCTAGCGTCAGGTAATATCGGCCAATTGGGGGTAAATTACGGTTACGAGCCCGGCATTCGTGCTGCCCCTGTCCGGGCGTTTGCAAAAAATTAACGGCCGGCCCCCGGATATTAACCGTCCGTTTACCGTGACGGCCAAAAGTCGGGTCTGCGAGCCAGGCCGTCGTCAGCGGCAACTGAATCTTCACGATCGCCTGTTTCGCGCGGGGAAGCTGCGGCGCCAGGGGGCTGCGCATCCCGACTGAAGACCGGTCCCCTTAGGCGAGCGAGATCATGGCCAATAGCTTGCCCTGGAGCGTCAAGGGCGTTGATCCGCGCACCCGCGATGCCGCAAAGGCCGCGGCGCGGCGCGCCGGAATGACCCTGGGTGAATGGCTGGACCACAAGATTCGCGTCGAGGCGGAAGAGAGCGAGCCGACAGCCGCCCCTCTGGAGCAGCTCGACATCGCAGCGCTGTCCGAGCGCCTCGCCAAGCTCTCCCAAGGGCAGATGGAAACCTCCTCGCAGGCCGCAGCAAGCGCTGCGGCGCCGCAGTTTGCTCCCGAGATGTCGCGGGGCCAGATCGAGGCCGCGTTGTCGCAGGCCGCCCTCGCCGAGCGCATGACCCGGGAATCGAGCGCCAAGACGGCCGGCGCCCTGGATTCGATCGCGCGCTGGATCGAGAAGACCGAGAACCGTCTCGTCAGCGGCGAGCGCAGTAACGCCGAGCGTCAGGAACGCGCCACCAACGTCATCGCCGACGCGATCAAGACCATGGGCGAGCGCATTGCCGAGATCGAGCGCAAGGCGGTTGATGCCCAGAGCAAGGCTGCCGCCGCCCGCCCGGCCCTGAATCGCGATGGCCTGGCCGCAGCGGTGACGGATATCCGCACGCGCCAGCGCATGCTGGATACCGATCCCGAAGCCGCCGCCTCGGGCCGGACAGGCCTGAGCGAGAGCCGGGTCGCGGCCTTGCGGCAGGATCTCCGATCGTTGGGCGAGAGGGTCGGCGCCAGGGGCGACCATCCCTCTCTCATGTCCGAGCGCCTCTCCCCGGCTGCGGCGTCACGCCAGGTCGAAACGCCCGCACTGGAAAGGCTGATTGCCGATCTCGGTTCGAAGCTGGAGCGGCTGGACCGGAACGACCGTATCGAGCCTATCCTGAAGCCTCTGGCGCGGATCGAAACCGAAGTCGCCCGCCTCGCCCGCGAGAATTCCGGCGAGAGCTATGCCCGTTTCGAGCTGGAGCTCGCGCATCTCGCCGCCAAGGTCGACGCACTCGCGGCGCGCGGCAGCGACCGCGCTGCACTGACCCCTGTGCTTCGCGACATCGCAGAATTGCGTGAACTGCTCGCCACGAGCACCGGCGATAACCGCCTCGGCGATCTTTCGCATCAGGTTTCGGCTCTGGCGGGCGAAGTCGCCCGGCTGCGCGACGGGCAGCCTGATGCACTCTCGATGCGTGGCCTGTCCCAGGCGATCGAGGACGTGCGCGACGCCCTGCTCACCGACCGTTTCGGCGATCCCGCCCCGCTGCTTTCGCTGTCGCGGCAGGTCGAGGCGCTAGCTGACAAGGTCGATTCGCTGCCCGTGATGCGCCCCGAGGTGATCACGTCTCAGACCGAGCAACTCTTCGCGCGGCTCAACGAGATCGGCGCCTCCGGCTCTCCGGCATCGAACGAGCTGTCGCGCCGGATTGAGGCCCTCATCATCAAGCTCGAGGATGTCTCCGATCGGCAGCCGAACCAGCTCGCGGACCGGATCGACAGCCTGCAGCACCAGATCGAGACGCTGGCGGATCACGGCCCGGCAGCAGTCATGAAGCAGATCGAAGGGTTGGCTGCCCGGATCGAGAGTCTCGCAGCCTCCAGCAACCTGACCCAGATGGTCCATGACGGCGGCAACGTACAGGTCGCGCGCGTCGACATGCGCCCGGTTGAGGACATGTTGCGCAGCCTCGCCGAGAAGATCGACGAGGCGGGACGCCCTGGCGCCGAATCCGATTCCTTCGATGCACTCGAACAGCAGATCGCCGGCCTCGCCAGCCGGCTCGACGAGGCCGTCGCGACGCGTTCGGCCGAGACCGGGATCGAGCGCACGCTGCAGGACCTCGTGCGACACCTCCAGACCGTGCGCGAGGACACCGCAGCCGCGGCCGAACGTGCCGCACGCACCGCCATGGCCGATATGGCGAGCAAGCCCCCCGCTCAGGCGGGAGGCTTTGCTGAGCTGAGCACCCTGGTTTCCGGACTGCGCGAGAGCAACGCCGCCTCCGGCCGGGAGACGCAGGACGCGATCGGCGCCGTCCATCAGACCCTCGAGACGATCATCTCGCGCCTCGCCAGCCTCGAAGCCGAGCTCGGCCTCGAGCGGAAGGAGGTCGCGCTCGCACCGGCCCCGGCGGCCGCGGCGCGCCCCTCCACCATGCCGTCGACGCGTGGCCTTGCACTTCCTGCCAGCATGAGCGCCGCGATCGAGGATCGCTTTGGCGCCCGGCTGGAGACGACCCGGCCGGCGGAACGCGCAGCAGAAGCGCCTGCCGCCAGGTCCCATGACCTGCCGCTCGAACCGGGCTCGGGCCGGCCGCGCCAGGACACACCGGCCGCTCCGGCCGCGGCAGCCCAGGATCCTCAATCGGTCCGCCAGAACCTGATCGCTGCGGCACGGCGTTCGGCAAAGGCGGCCTCCGAAGCCGCAGCCTCTGTGCCCGCGGCGGAAGCCGAGCGCAGCGGCACCAGCACCTCCAAGGGCGGCAAGCTCAAGGAGATCATGGAGAAGCGTCGCCGCCCGCTCCTGCTCGGGCTGGCCGCTGTCGTTCTTGCCATGGGCACCGCCCATGTCGTCACCGGCGCACTGCAAAGCCCGAAGACGAAGGCCGCCGGCAACGAAACCGTTCAGACTCCTGCCTCCGCTCCCGCCGTCGCTGCCCCGGAACCCGCCGCCCCGGAAGCTCCAGCCAAGCCCACGAAGGATCAGAGCTCGGTGCTTTCGCCGGTCGAACTCGGCCCGGCCGCCGCCTTCGCGGGACCGGCAGCCCCGATTCTCGGCTCTCCCGAAACCACCAGCTCGACCACCCAACCGACGGCAACCGCCGCGCTGCCGCCAGCGACCGCGCCCGACCCGGTTCAGGCCGTCACCGGGCTCGGCGACCTGCCTGCCGGATTTGGAACGCCAGGCCTGCGCAAGGCCGCCCAGGCAGGTGATGCCCGTGCCGTCTACGAGCTCGCCAGCCGCGCGGCCGATGGCAGCAACGCGACACGCGATCCGAAACTGGCCTTGCGCCTGTTCGAACGCGCCGCGGTCGCCGGGCTGGCGCCAGCGCAGTTCCGACTGGCCAACATGTTCGAGAAGGGCGTGGGCACCCAGCGCGACATCGCACTGGCGCGGGTCTGGTACTCCCGTGCCGCAGAGCGCGGGAATGCCAAGGCCATGCACAATCTCGCCGTGCTTTATGCCGAGGGCGTCGACGGCAAGGCGGACTATGCGACGGCGACGGAATGGTTCCGCCGCGCCGCGGACGCAGGCGTGCGCGACAGCCAATACAATCTCGCCGTTCTGCTGGGCCGCGGCCTCGGCGTGCCAGCCGATCTCAGCCAGTCCTATCTCTGGTTCGCCATCGCCGCCAAGCAGGGCGACGACGATGCGGCCCGCAAGCGTGACGAAGTCGCCGGACGCCTCAACCCCAACGACCTGGCAGCGGCGAAGCTCGCTGTCGATTCCTGGAAGGCAAAGGTGCTCGAGCCTGGCGCCAACGAGGTTGCGGCACCGGCACAGGGTTGGGAAGACAATACAAGCGCGGCCGTCAGGAAGCCCGCAAAGCCAGCTCGCAGCTAATGCATGACAGGCAGGCCCCTGGCCTGCCTGTCATGGTTTCGACGCGTTACGCAGCCATCAGAGGTTGATCGCGACTTCAGCCGATCCGGCCGCAACACCTTCTTCGTCCACGATAAGGATTTGCCTAACCGGATTGGTGCAATCTGGGACGAGCCGGCGCCGAATCTCATGCCGCGCCGGCACACGAGGGCAAAGGTGCAGATTTATCTCCCGATCGCGGAACTGCCGATCAGCATCCTGATGGTGCTGGGTCTGAGCGGTGCCGTCGGCTTCATCTCCGGCCTGTTCGGGGTCGGCGGTGGCTTCCTGCTGACCCCTCTTCTGATCTTCCTCGATATCCCTCCGGCAGTTGCCGTGGCGACCGTGGCCGCCCAGGTCGCCGGCTCGTCGATGACCGGCGTCCTGACCTACTGGCGCCGCAAGGCGCTCGACCTCAAGCTCGGCAGCGTCCTGGTCGGCGGGGGCATCATCGGCACCATTTTCGGCGTTCTGTTCTTCAACTCGATGCGCCGGCTCGGTCAGCTCGATCTGGTCATCACCCTGTCCTATGTGACGCTGTTCACCATCATTGGCGGATTGATGCTCTATGACGCGCTGCGCTCGGCGCTGCGCGCCAAGGCGGGCAAGCCGGCACGCCGGCGCCGTCAGGCCGGCACACATCCGCAATGGATGAAGCTGCCCTGGCGCATGCGTTTTCACAGTTCGCAGCTCTACGCCAGCGTCATCCCGATCGCCGCGCTCGCCATCGTCATCGGCTTCATCGGCGCCGTGCTCGGCGTGGGCGGTGGTTTCATCCTGGTGCCGGCGCTGATTTACTTCTTCCGCATCCCGCCGGCGGTCGTCGTCGGCACCTCCTTGTTCCAGATCCTGGTGACGATGACGGGCGCAACCATGCTGCACGCCCTCACAAACCAGTCGGTCGACCTGATCCTGGCGGCACTGCTCCTGGTCGGCGGCGTGATCGGGGCCCAGTTCGGCGGCCGCGCGGCGCGCAACCTGAATGTCGACTCCTTCCGTCTGCTGCTTGCGCTGCTGATCCTGTCGGTGGGCCTGCGCTTCGCGATCGAGCTGTTCATCCCGCCCAGCGACCCCTTCTCGGTAGTCCTGCCGGAGAGCGCGCGATGAAGGGCTTCAGGTCCCTGGCCGCTGCGTTGCTGCTGACCTCCATCGCGGCCACTGCCCCGCGTGCCGAAACGCTGATCGCATCCGTGTCTAGCCATCAGATCCAGATCTCCTCGAACTATACCGGCGATCAACTGACGGTCTTCGGCCTGGTCGAACGCGGCGGGCGGACGGTGGCGCGCGGCGACCCTTACGACATCGTGGTGACGGTGCGTGGGCCACAGCGCATGCTGATCGTCCGCGAGAAGGAACGGCTCGGGCCGATCTGGATCAACCGGACGCAGCGGCGCTTCGTCGATCGCCCGATATTCCTGATGGTGTCGAGCAACCGGCCCCTGAACGAGATCGTCAACGAGGATGCGGCGCGGCGCGACAGGATCGGGCTGGCCAACACCCAGCGCAACTTGCCGCCGGAGCTCTATTATGAGGAGAGCACTGTGCGCTTTCGCCAGGCGCTGATCCGAATCCTCGAAGACAAGGGTCTCTATGCGCAGGACGAGCGCGGCGTCACCTTCCTGTCGGAAACATTGTTCAGCGCGCCGATCGATGTGCCCGCCACCGCACCGACCGGCTCCTACGAGATCGAGATCGCGCTCTATTCAGGCGGCGCCATGCTGGCGCGCCAGACCACCAATTTCGAGGTGATCAAGACCGGCATCGAGCAGCGGCTGGCGACCGGCGCACATGACCATCCGCTCCTCTACGGACTGGCCACGGCGGCCATGGCGCTGCTTCTGGGCTGGCTCTCCAGCGTCATTTTCCGGCGCGACTGAGCATTGGCCCGAAAAGCTAGGCCATCGGACCGGATACGATTTCCGGTCCGATGATCTAAACCCGGCGCTACGCGACCAGGAGATCATAGGCGAGGAACGGCACGAGGGTTCCGGACTCGAGGTATGTCAGGTCCTCCGCGAGCTCTACCAGCCCGTGCGTGCGCGTCAGCGAGGTCATGACCCCGGCCCCGTCCAGAGGATGCTTGGACGCGATCATGACACCGTCCGCTCCAGGAGCGAGCGAAACACCGACATACTCACGCCGCCCGGGCTTCTTCCGATAGGGGAAGCCGAGCCTTACAGGCAGCGGCACCGGGGCAACATGGGCCGAGCCGGCAAGCCGTGCCAGGACCGGGCGTGCGACAAAGGCGAAGGTGACGAACACGGCAACCGGATTTCCCGGCAGGCCAATAAACGGCACGCCTTCGATGACGCCCATGGCCACCGGCCGGCCCGGCTTGATGCCGATACGCCAGAAGACCAGCGCGCCGACCTGTTCGACCGCCGCCTTGACGTGATCCTCCTCTCCGATCGAGACGCCGCCGGAAGTCAGGATCAGGTCGCAACTCCGGGCCGCGCCGCTCAGGCGCGCAGCCAGGCTGCCCGGCTCGTCACGCAGGATGCCGAGATCGACCACATCCGCCCCCGCCCGCGCCACCATGGCACGCAGCGCAGCGCGGTTGGCGTCGTAGATCGCGGCCGGCGGCAGGGGCAGGCCCGGCTCCGCCAGCTCATCGCCCGTCGAAAAGATCGCGACACGCGGCCGGCGGCGAACGTCGACAGAGGCATGACCGAGCGCAGCCAGCAGCGCGAGATCCTGCGGCCGCAGGCGCCGGCCTGCCGACAGGGCGGTCTCTCCACGCGCGATATCCTCGCCGGCCGGTCGGGCATTGGCACCGCGTTTGAGGCCTCCGGGCAGACGGACGAAGCCTTCTTCCGCTGTCACATCCTCCTGCATGAAGACGGTATCGGCTCCTTCCGGTATCGGCGCGCCCGTAAAGACCCGGACGGCCACGCCTGCAGTTGCAATGCCCGCCGCGTCAGTGCCGGCGGCAAGCCGGCCTGAGAGCGCGAGGCGGGTCTCTCCTGCCGACGCCAGATCGACGAAGCGGACCGCATAGCCATCCACGGCAGAATTGGCGAAGGGCGGGAGATCGAGGCCGGCCACGACATCGCTGGCGAGAACCCGACCATCGGCGTCGGCCAAGGCGACCTGCTCCGTGCCCTCCACCGGCCGAATCCGCTGGCCCGCAAGGTCAGCCGCTTGCTCGATGCTCATCAAGGGGCCACCGAAGGCGAAAGTATCCTCGCTGAGTTGCGCCATTCTGCCCTCAACCCTGTTGCTGCACGCGAGCCAGAATGGCGGTGAGCGGCTCGGCGCAAGAAAGCACAATCTCTGCGATTGCGCCGATGTCGTCGAGATCCACGACAGGGCAGCCCGCCTCGGGAAATGCGCTGTCGCAGGCGATCGCGACGATCATGGGGTCGCCCGGGTGCAGCGGCGGCTTGCCGTTGGCTGCGCGATGCACCTCGATCTTGAGATGCGGCTCGCGCTTGAACCCCTCGATGATCACCAGATCGACCGGGGATAGTCGCCGGAGCAGATCCGGCAGATGCGCTTCCGGCTCGCCGCGCAGTTCATGCATCAGCGCCCAGCGGCGCTCGGACGAGATCAGCACCTCATGCGCGCCCGCCTGACGGTGTTCGTAGGAATCCTTGCCGGGCTTATCGAGGTCAAAGCCATGGTGCGCGTGCTTGACCGTGGAGACCGAGACACCGCGGCGTGCAAGTTCCGGGATCAGGCGCGTCAGCAAGGTCGTCTTGCCGGCACCGCTCCACCCTGCCAGGCCGATCACACGCATCAAAGCTGAATCCCCCAAAACACGATCGGGCACAAAGGCACCCTGTTGTCATCTGGCACGCCCCCTCCCCGGTCAAGCCAAGTGGATGGGACCGCCACGGCTCATGCCCGCGATCATCGCGCCCCGTGCGATGCCGACAGGGCAGCAAGGCCTCTCGCGCTCCGCTGCGGCGAAGGGCCGGTGGTTGCTCCCGCGCAAGAAGCCATCATATGAAGCACTGCGTATTCGACAGGCTCGGCCCATGATCTCGATCCCCCTCAATCTGCGCGGCTTGAAATGCCCCTTGCCGACACTGCGCGTGCGCAAGGCGCTGAGGAGCGCCGACGCCGGAGCCTTGTTCGTCGTCGAGTGCACCGATCCCATGGCGGCGATCGACATTCCCAACCTGATGCGCGAGACGGGCGACGCAATCGAGCTCAGCCGTTCCGAGGGCGAACTTCTCGTCTTCCACATTCGCAAAGCTGCGGCCTGACGCCGCGCCAGCCGGAGTACGCCTTCGTGGCCCTGACCGAATCCGACATTCTGCGCGCGCTCGAGCTGGTGAAACTGCCCGCGAGCGGCCAATCGCTGCGCGCTTCCGGCCGTATCGCGGAAATCCTGATCGACGGCGGCAAGGTGATCTTTGCGATCGGCATCGATCCGACCGAGGCTGAAGCGATGGAACCCGTGCGAAGGGCCGCGGAAAGCGCGGTCGGCGGTATTCCGGGCGTCACCCAGGTTCTGGTCGGGCTCACGGCAGACAAGGCGCCGTCGCGACCGGCGCCCTCTGCCGCCGCGCAGGCACGCCAGCAGGCGCACGGCCAGCCAGGTCCCGGCGGGCCGATGCCAAAGGCCGCCGGCGTGCCCGGCGTGAAGCAGATCATCGCGGTGGCCAGCGGCAAGGGCGGCGTCGGCAAGTCGACGACCACGGCCAATCTCGCGGTCGCGCTCGCGATGCTCGGCCTCAAGGTCGGCGTACTCGACGCCGATATCTACGGTCCCTCCGTGCCCAAGATCTTCGGCATCACCGGTAAGCCGCGCCTGGTCTCCGGCCGGACGCTGGCACCGATGGAGGCCTATGGGCTGAAGATCATGTCGATCGGCTTCCTGATCGACGAGGAGACGCCGATGATCTGGCGTGGGCCGATGGTGATCTCGGCCATCACCCAGATGTTGCGCGAGGTCGCCTGGGGCGAACTCGACGTGCTGGTCGTCGACATGCCGCCCGGCACGGGTGACGCGCAGCTCACCATGGCGCAGCAGACACCGCTCGCGGGCGCAGTGATCGTCTCGACGCCTCAGGATCTGGCTCTGCTCGATGCCCGTCGCGGCGTCGCCATGTTCAAGCGCGTCGAGGTGCCGATCCTCGGTATCGTTGAGAACATGAGCTATTTCGTCTGCCCGGAATGCGGCCACCGCTCCGACATCTTCGCCCATGGCGGGGCGCGGCACGAGGCAGAGCGGCTGGGCGTGCCCTTCCTTGGCGAGATCCCGCTTGCCATGCCGATCCGCGAGACCTCGGACGCCGGCCGGCCGATCGTGGCAAGCGACCCAGAAAGCGCCCATGCCAAGGCCTATCTGGCCATTGCGAGGCAGGTTCAGGCGGGCCTGAGTGGCAAGACCCGGGCCGCGCCCCGCATCGTCATCGAATAGAGGCACCGCCCCCCGGCCCGAAATCAGAACTCGGCGGCGAGCGGACACTCGCCTCCGGCCTCATGCCGCGAGCGTGGAGGCGGCCAGACATCGCGAGCGCGTTGTTGACCCGGCCCCTGGGACCGCCCCGATAAGGGCAGCGGTCAGCCGGTAACGAGGTGATTCGTGAGCTCTTGCACTCCTTTCCTGAACCCGGCCGAGGCGGCCAGGCGGCTTGGTGTTTCCGCCAAGGCGTTGCGCATCTACGAGCAGCGCGGACTGGTCGCCCCGGTCCGCACCATGGCCGGGTGGCGCGCCTATGGCCCCGCCGAGATGGCTCGTGCCGCCGAGATTGCCGCATTGCGCGCGCTTGGGCTGAGCCTCGTCCAGGTGGCGCGCGTGCTTGGAGGCGATGCCCAGGAGCTGGAACCGGCCCTGGCGGCTCACCAGGCTTCGCTCGAGGAGCGTGCCCGTCAGCTCGCAGGAACGCTGGAGAAGGTCCGCAGCCTGCGGACTGACCTTGCCAGAGGTCAGGCACCCGCGGCCGGAGAACTGGTGCGCCTGCTGGAGCCCGCAATCGAACGCGGCGTCGCCTTCGATCTGCCCTGGCCCTGGGGCGGCGAACGGTTTGAGCTGCGCGAAATCCTGCCGCTGACCTACATTGTCGGCCCGCTCGGCAGCGGCAAGACGCGGCTGGCCCGGCGCCTGGCCGAGGTCTTGCCCGATGCGGCCTTCCTCGGGCTCGATCGGATCGCGGCTGACGGCGCAATCGGCCGGGCAGACATGGATTCCGATCCGGCATTGAAGTCTCGGGTCGCCAGGACCCTGGCCCGGCTCGTCGACGACGGCGCCCGGATGTCTGGTGCGCTGGCCGCCCTGGTCGCCGAACTGGAAGCGGAGGGTCCCGCGGTCCTGGTCGTCGACATGATCGAGGACGGGTTGGATCAGGCCACCCAGCAAGCCTTGATCGCCCATCTGCGCGGCCGCGGGCCGCATGGACGGCCGCTCTTCATGCTCACGCGCTCCTGCGCGATTCTGGATCTGGCAGCCGTTGGGTCCGACGAGGCGATCATCCTCTGCCCTGCCAATCACAGCCCACCGGTCCGTGTCTCCCCCTACCCCGGCACTCCCGGCTACGAGGCCGTCGCCACCTGCCTCGCCTCACCCCAGGTGCGGGCGCGGATCGCATGCCCACCCCGGCTGGCGTAATCAATCGGCCCTCCGCACCGGCGCCCAGCCGCCCCGGCCGGATACCGGGGCGGCTCCAGGCATTTGCCAATGTTCTTCTTTTGTTCTAGGTTGACCGAAAGGAGGTCGTTCCATGCCCGTTCAGCCCGCGCGCCATATCAGCATCTCGATCGGCAGGCCGATTGAGCAGGTCTACGGCTTTCTGGCAGAGCCCCGTAACTTCCCGAAATGGGCCGAAGGGCTGGGCCATAGTTTCAGGCATATCGAAGGCATGACCTGGGCTGCCGAGACCCCATTGGGCCTGATGCGCATCCTGTTCAGCGAACCCAATCCTTACGGTGTGCTCGACCATGCCGTGATCCCCGATCACGGGGAGCCGATGCACAACCCGATGCGCGCCCTCGCCAATGGCGATGGCAGCGAGGTGATCTTCACTCTCTACAAGCGGGCCGAGATGAGCGACGACGATTTCGCCCGCGATGCCGACTGGGTCACGAGCGATCTGAGGCGTCTCAAAGCGCTGCTGGAAGGCTGACGAGAGCGATTGGCCCGTGCTGACGCCATCGGGCGCAGAAACCTGAGATCCATGCCTCGGCGCGCCTGTTTGACGCTGTTCGATGGTTTCCAATGCACCTTCGCGCTTCCGTAGCGAAGCCGGCACGCGCCCTCAGAGCCGGGCTCTGCGGCAAGCTGGTGCAGCGGGCGCCCCAACCCACCATCACGCATCGCTCAGCCGCGCGTGAAGCTGCTCGGCCTCGACCAGGTCATCAGGGCGATTGGCATTGAAGAACGGGTCGACCGGATCGACCGGCCACTCCGCCGCCGCAACACCATGGCGCGCCGTCCAGCGGCCGATCTTTCGCTCATCCTCGACCGTGAGTGCATGCCGCAAGTCGTCACGCAGCGCGACCGGCCACAGCCCGATCACCGGATGGTCCCAGCCGCCCGATGCAGCGCAGGCCAGCGGAACATTGCCCGCTGCGCGCGCCACATGGAGCCGTTGCACAAGATCACGCGGGATGAAGGGGGTGTCTGCCGCAACGCTGACCATCCAGGCATGTCCGGGGCGGTTCGCGGCCATCCAGTCGAGCCCGGCCAGGATGCCGGCCAGCGGCCCGGCGAAACCGGGCACGCTGTCGGCGACCACCGGCAGGCCGAATTCAGCGAAGCGCGACAGGTCGCCATTGGCATTGATCAGAAGTCCGTCGCATTGCGGCCCCAGGCGATCGACGACATGGGCGAGAATGCTGCGCCCGGCGATCAGCCGAAGCGGCTTGTCGCCACCGCCCATGCGGCGCGCGAGCCCGCCGGCGAGGAGGAGACCAAGCGTTGGAGGGATGGTCATGCCATGGCCCGCAAGCGTCGCATCTCGCGTTCGCGATCGGCGGCGCCGGGCCTCACGCCGGCACACCGAGCCGATCCGCAGCCCAGGTCTCCACCGCTCGGCCCTCAGGCGGCAATGGGGTCCAGTCATCGCCGGCAAACTCACGCCAGGCCGAAACGAAATCCTCGCGAACGGCGATCAGCACGGGCAGGCCCGATAGCGCCGCGGCCGCGATCTCCTGGCGCAGGCCCTGACCAAGCTGCTCCTGCCGCCCGAACTTGTTGACGATCACGAGATCGATGTTTCCCGTCAGAGCGKCCGCGACCGCTCCTCCCGCTGCCGCAAGGCCGGCGACGTCGAGCCGGCAACCCGACGCGCCCGCACCACGATCCTCGCTGATCGGAAAGCGCCGGCCATTCGCGAGGTCCTCCAGCGCCATGGCGTGACAGCCATCCCCGCAATCATCGCCGTTGTGCTGGACGACACCGCCGAGCTTCAACCCCTGCCGCTTCATCTGGCTGGCAAGGCCAACCATGAATGCATCGATCTGGAAACCGGAGGAATAGACGATTGCGGCAAGCGTGTTCATCGTCCCTCCATCCCACGAAATATCATCCGCAGCCAGAACCGTGACCGCAAGGTGCTATGATGGCGTCATGGCCCTGCGTCAGATGCCGGCTCACTGTTGCAGCGCACCTACAGTCGCGCGGGCCGCCACAAGCTAGGGTGCTGCGGGGCTGACGTCCGGCGTGTTCTCCGGTCAAAGCCGTTTGTTCGGTTGCCGTCCATGATCCGCCACAACGCCAATGCCCCGATTGACCCCGCCGCGGACGCAGCCTTGCTGCTGCGTCGCATCGGCTTCGCCACGCTTGCGCTGGCGCTACCGATAGCGTCGCTGGTGTCGCGTCGCGCGGCCGTCGTGCTCGCGCCGATCGGGGTTGCGTTGCTCATCATTTCCTCGCTGATCGAGGAGCGTGGCCAGTTCGGCAGGAATCTGAGGGATTCCCTGCTGAGCCGGCCAGGCATGATCCTGATGGGGCTCGTGGCCTGGGCCCTGCTCTCGCTGGTCTGGAGCCCCTACACGCTTTCGGCGACCGAGAAGGCCACCAATCTGGTTCTTGCCGTCGCGCTCGGCTTTTGCGGTGCCGCGGCGCTCCCGGAACGCATGCGCGCCTCGAACCTCAATCTCGTGCCGCTCGGCACCGGCATCGCCGCGCTGTTTGCTCTCGCGCTGCTGGTCGCCGGGAACATGAGCGCCGCTGGCGTCTCTCCGGGCGTCGAACGCGGCGTCAGCGTCGTGCTGATCATGTCGTGGCCCGCCTTCGCCTGGCTCCTCTCGCGTGCGCGCGGCTTGAGCGCACTGGGCCTCGCTCTCGCCGTCGGCCTGCTTGCCATGACCCGCTTCGAGGATGGCGAGGCGGTGGCGATGATCTGCGGCACGGTGGCCTTCGGAGCGATCAGCGCCAATCGGGTCGTCGCCGCTCGCGCCATCGCCATTATCGTTGCCGGGCTGATGTTGCTGGCGCCGCTCCTGCCCTTCCTGCTGATGCCGATCGCATCGCGCTTGCCCGACGATCTCGCCCTCACCCTCGGCATCTGGGCCGACATCGTCAGCCGCGAACCGGTTCAGCTGATCACCGGGCACGGCCTCGACACCGTGCTGCGCGGCCGCCTGACGGGTGGCCTGCCTCAAGACACGCCGACGACCATTCTGTTCGAGTTCTGGTTCGAGCTCGGCCTTGTCGGAGCCGCTTCGGCCGCGATCTGCCTGTACTTTGCGATCAAGGCCGCGGGCCAGATGGCGGGAGCGCTCGCCGCCGGCGTCACTGCTGCCTATGTCACGGCCTTCGCGCTTGCCGTTCTGGGCTTTGCCACCTTCCAGACCTGGTGGCTGATGACGCTCGCCTCCGTCGCCCTGATGTTCACGGCGATTGCCCGCGGGCAATACCGGACCGAGCGACCGCTCGCGCCATTGATGCCGCAGCCTGCAGCGAACAGCAGGCCAAAGGCCGGCGGGCCTGCTTCCTCCTGATCGCCCCCTGAGCGGCGCGGCTCAGGCCGCCGCCGCCCGGTCGCCGTTCACGGCATGGCAGGCGACACCGTCGATCACCGGCGGATTCTCGATCTTGCAGCGGTCGAACGCCAGCGGACAGCGCGGATGGAAGGTGCAGCCGGAGGGCGGGTTGATCGGGTTCGGGATTTCCCCCTTCACGCCCTCGCGCGCCTTGCCGACCATGGCGAGATCCGGAACCGCATCGAGCAGCATGCGGGTATAGGGATGGCGCGGGGCCGAGAAGAGCTGCTTGCCCTCCGAAACTTCCACAAGCCGGCCGAGATACATCACGCCGATGCGCGTCGCCATATGCCGGACCACGGCGAGGTTGTGCGAGATGAAGAGATAGGTCAGCCCGAATTTCTGCTGCAGATCGCGCATCAGGTTGAGGATTTGCGCCTGCACGGAGACATCAAGCGCCGATGTCGGCTCGTCGCAGACGATGAACTCGGCATTCGAGGCGAGCGCGCGTGCGATCGCGATGCGCTGGCGCTGCCCCCCGGAGAACTCGTGCGGGAACTTCTTGGCGTCATCGGGATGCAGGCCGACCAGCGTCAGCAATTCGCCGATGCGGGCATTGATGTCGCCTTCGCCCTCGATGATGTCGAAGGCGCGGATCGGCTCGGCGATGATCCGGCCGACACGCCAGCGCGGATTCAGGCTGGCATAGGGATCCTGGAAGATCATCTGGATGCGCCGACGCATCCGCTGACGCTCCTGCGCGACCGCAACGTCGTTCATCGAGATGCCGGCGATGCTGACAGTACCGCCCGAGGGTGGCAGCAGGCCGACCACCATGCGCGCGACGGTGGACTTGCCCGAGCCGGATTCACCGACGAGCGCGAAGGTCTCGCCCTTGCGGATATCGAAGGAAACCCCGGCGACGGCCTTCAGATACTGCTTCGGCGCGCGTTCGAGCATGCGGTTGAGCCAGGGCTTCGACACGTCGAAGACGCGCTTCAGGTCGCGGACCTGGACGAAGGCGGCGTTAGGCGGAGGGAGCTGGCTCACGCTGCGATCTCCGCATTGGGCTGGTCGTAGAGATGGCAGGCGACCTGCCGGTCGCCGACCCTGGTCAGCTCGGGCCGCTCGACATGGCAGCGGGCGAAGGCATGAGCGCAGCGCGGATTGAAGGCACATCCCCGCGGAATGGCCGAAAGCCGGGGCATCGCGCCGGGAATCTGCACGAGGCGGTCGGCATCACCCTCGATCGACGGGATCGCGCCCATCAGCCCCTTCGCATAGGGGTGGAGCGGGTCCTTGACGACATCGCGGACCGGGCCGATCTCGGCGATCCGGCCGGCATACATCACCGCGACCCGGTCGGCCGTTTCGGCGATGACGCCCATATCATGGGTCACCAGCATCACCGAAGTGCCGCGCTCACTGCAGAGGCGTTTGATCAGCGCGATGATCTGGGCCTGGACCGAGACGTCGAGCGCAGTCGTCGGCTCGTCGGCGATAATGAACTCGGGCTCGGCGCAGAGCGCGAGCGCGATCACGACACGCTGGCGCATGCCGCCGGAGAATTCGTGCGGATAGCCGTCGATCCGCCGCTCCGGCGCCGGGATGCCGACCTCGTCGAGCAGGGCGATGGCGCGCGCGCGGGCATCCGCTGCGCTCAGGCTGGTATGAGTCCGGATCGTCTCGATCAACTGCTCGCCGACCCGGTAGAGCGGGTTCAGGCTGGTCAGCGGATCCTGGAAGATCATGCCGATCCGCTTGCCGCGGATCCTGCGCATCGCCTCGGGCGGCAGATTGTCGACGCGCTCGCCCGACAGCACGACCTCCCCGCCGGCGATGCGCCCCGGCGGATCGATCAGGCCGATGATCGCGGAACCGGTGACGGACTTGCCCGCGCCGGATTCGCCGACGACACCGAGCACTTCGCCGCGTGCGATATCGAAGGAGATCTTGTCGAGCGCGCGCAAGGTACCGCGCCGCGTCACGAACTCGACGGTCAGGTCACGGACGGAAAGAACGGGGACGGTCATCGGGTCACCTCAGCCGCGGATTGAGCGCATCGCGCAGCCAGTCGCCGAGCAGGTTCACCGCCAGCACCAGGATCGCCAGGGTCACGCCGGGAAAGGCGACGATCCACCAGTCGCCGGAGAACAGGTAGCGGTTGCCTATGCTGATCAGAGTGCCGAGCGAGGGCTGCGTCGGCGGCAGGCCGACACCCAGGAAGGAAAGCGTCGCCTCGGTGATGAYGGCGAGCGCCAGATTGATCGTCAGGATGACGAGAACCGGGCCGATCACGTTGGGCAGGACATGGCGCAGCATGATCAGCGGCGCCGGCAGGCCGACGAGGCGTGCCGCCTGAACATAATCCTTATTGCGCTCGACCAGCGTCGAGCCCCGCACGGTGCGGGCATATTGCACCCAGAAGGACAGGCCGATCGAGATGACCAGAACATAGATCGCGGTGTCCTCGCGCGCGGCACTCTTGAAGATACCGCGGACGACGCCATCGATCAGAAGCGCGATCAGGATCGCCGGGAAGGTGAGCTGGACATCGGCGATGCGCATGATCAGCGAATCGACACGTCCGCCGAGATAGCCCGCGAGCAGGCCGAGCGTGATGCCGATCGAGGCGGCGAGGATCACTCCGAGGCCGCCCACCACCAGCGAGACGCGCAGGCCGTAGAGAATGGCCGAATAGAGATCCCGCCCCTGGTCGTCGGTGCCGAAGATGAAGCGGGCCTCCCCGCCCTGCTGCCAGGCCGGCGGGATGTTGGCGTCGGCGAGGAAGACGGAGGCAGGGTCGAAGGGATTGGTCGGTGCGATCCAGGGGGAGAAGGCCGCGCCGATGAACAGCAGCAGCACGACGAAGGCAGCGACCATCGTCACCTTGGAGCGCAGGAAGCTGGCCAGAATGTCGCTGTCGAGGAAGCGTTCCCAGCGGGTCGGGATCTTCTCGGGCGAAGCGGGCGGCTGAGTGGTCATGCTCATGGTTTCAACTCTCCGCCAGCTCAGTGCGCACCGATCGTCGCGCGCAGGCGCGGATCGACGGCGGCATAAAGCAGGTCGACGACCAGGTTGATGCTGACGAACAGGAAGGAGATCAGCATCAGATAGGCAGCCATGATCGGGATATCGACGTTCTGGACGGCCCGCAGGAAGAGCAGGCCCATACCCGGCCACTGGAACACCGTCTCGGTAATGATGGCGAAGGCGATGATCGAGCCGAGCTGCAGTCCGGCGATGGTGATGACCGGAACCAGCGTGTTCTTGAGCGCATGGCCGAAATTGACCGTCCGGGTGCGCAACCCACGCGCCCGGGCGAACTTGATGTAATCTGCCCGCAGCACTTCGAGCATCTCGGCGCGGACGAGGCGCATGATCAGCGTCATCTGGAACAGGCCGAGCGTGATCGAGGGCAGGATCAGTGCCTTGAGGCCGGACACGGTCAGCAGGCCTGTCGTCCACCAGCTGCCGATCTTCACGACCTCGCCGCGCCCGAAGGATGGCAGCAGGCCAAGCGTGACCGAGAACAGGTAGATCAGGAGGATGCCGATCAGGAAGGTCGGCAGACTGATACCGATCAGCGACACTGCCTGGAAGATCTTGGCGAGCCAGCTGTCGCGCTTCAGCGCGGTGTAGACACCCATCGGGATGCCGACGAGGAGCGAGAACAGGGCCGACATGAAGGCGAGTTCGAGCGTCGCCGGCGCGCGGTCACCCAGCAGCGAAATCACCGGAAGCCGGAACTGGTAGGACACGCCGAATTCGAGCCGGGCGGCGTTGTAGATATAGCGGAAGAACTGGACGATGACGGGGTCGTCGAGGCCGAGCGAGCGCCGGATCTGCTCGACCTGCGCCTGCGGCGTGTCGAGGCTGACGAGCTGGTTCACCGGATCGCCGACGAAACGGAACATCGCGAAGGCGATCAGCGCCACGCTCAGCATGACGAGAAGCGACTGAAACAGCCGACGCAGAATGAAAGCTAACATGGCCGCCTTGAATCCCCGGTTTGCCGAGGTCGGAAAACGCGCGGCCATCCCGGGCTGGGGGGACGCGGAGATCCAGAATCCAGCAGGAGCGCCATGCGCTGCAACGGATCCTGGTTCAGCGCGGCTGCACCGTCTGTCCGGGATGACGATGAGGATGAAGGAAGGCACGCGGATCGCTCCGCGCGCCTCTCACGTCACTCCTTGGTGGCGTAATAGAGCAGGACCGAGTTGTCGGCGCGCTGGGTCAGCTTGACCTTCTTCGAGACACCCCAGGCGAGAGCCTGCTGATGCAGAGGGATATAGGCGAACTCGTCCACCGTGATCTTGAAGGCTTCCTTGATCATGGCGTCGCGCTTGGCGGTATCGGGCTCGACCAGGATCTTGTCGGTCAGCGCGTCGACCTTCTTGTTGCAGTAGCCGCCGAGATTCGACTCTCCGCGCGACGAGCCGGCGACATCGCGGCAACCCAGGATGTCGTTGAGCACGTTGTGGCTGTCGAAGGTCCCGGGGGTCCAGCCGAGCAGGTAGAACGAGGTCTTGTAGCCGCCCGACTTCAGCACCTTGGCGAAGTACTGGCCCTTCGGCTGAGCGTTCAGGTTCACCTTGATGCCGGCGCGAGCCAGCATGCCGACCACGGCCTGGCAGATCTGGCCGTCATTGACATAGCGGTCGTTCGGGCAATCCATGCCGACTTCGAAGCCGTTGGGATAGCCGGCCTCGGCCAGGAGCTTCTTGGAGGCCTCGGTGTCGAACTTGGCCCGCGTGAAGCCGGCGTGCGGGAAAAGTTCCGGCGCGATCATCAGCGGCGACGGAGTCGACAGGCCGCGCATGACGCGGCTCTTGATCGTTTCGATGTCGATCGCCTGGTAGAAAGCCTGACGAACCTTCGGGTCCTTGAAGGGGTTCTTGCCCTTGACGTTGGATTCGAGCAGTTCGTCGCGGGTCTGGTCCATGCCGAGGAAGATCGTGCGCAGTTCCGGCCCGGTCATGACCTGGACATTGCCGGCGCTGTTGACACGCTGGATGTCCTGGATCGGAACCGGCTCGATCACGTCGACCTCGCCCGAGAGCAGGGCCGCGACCCGGGTCGCATCAGAAGCGATCGGCGTAAACACGATCTCCTTGAGATTGTGCTCGACCTTCTTGTTCCACCAGTTCTCGTTGACCTTGAAGACGGTCTTCACGCCGGGCTGATGGCTCTCGATCTTGAACGGGCCGGTGCCATTGGCATTGAGCGAGGCGTGGCTCGGCGTCGTCGCCGCTGCCGGTGTCGGAGCGACGGCGTTATTCGCCTCCGCCCACTTCTTCGACATGATGTACCAGGTGTCCCACTGGGCATTCAGGATCGGGTTCGGGGAGCTCAGCGTCACGTCGATCGTGTAATCATCGACCTTGGTGAACTTGGCGTCGGTCGGAATGCGCGTGGTGAAGTTCGAGCCGGGGGCGCGGACGCGCTCGGCCGAGAAGATCACGTCATCGGCGGTGAAATCCTCGCCATTGTGGAACTTCACGCCCTTGCGCAGAAAGAAGCGCCATTTCAGGCCGTCATCGGAGACTTCCCACTTCTCGGCGAGGGCGGGCTCGATCTTGAGGTCCTTGCCGCGCGCCGTCAGGCCCTCATAGGGGTGGCCGAGATGGGCATTGGTGGTGGTCTCGTTGACGGTATAGGGATCGAGCGACTTGAGCTCGCCTTGGTTGGCATAGCGCAGTGTCTGTGCCTGCGCGGCGCCGCACATCAGCGCCAGAGCCGCAACCGCGGCGAGGCAGTTCGTCTTGAATGACATAATTCGATCGCTCCCAATCGTTTTTGCTACCCACTCCTCCCGGGAGCGGCTCCCGCCGGGCGCCTCCCAAGCGCCCGGCGAAAGAAGATGGCAGATTAATGACGCTTCGTGAGCGGCGTCCAGTACGGCTGATGAGAAACGCTCCAGATTGCATTTTCTTGCGCACCGAACCCAAGGCTCACACGCAACCATCAAAATCGACGCCAGGAACGGACGTTCATGGCGTCGGATATCTCTCAGCGTGCCAATTCGGCGATTACGCCACGGATGAACCGCGCCCCGGCATCGAGCTGGGCTACCGTAATGAACTCGTCGGGCTGGTGAGCCTGGGCGATATCGCCCGGGCCGCAGACCACCGTCGACCAGCCTGCCGCCTGGAACAGCCCGCCCTCGGTGCCATAGGCGACGACATGGCTGCCATTGTCGCCGGTCAGCCGGCGTGAAAGGGCCTCCGCCTCGCCACGCTGCTCCGGTCCGAGCGCGGGCGTGAAGGAGGTGACTTCCATCTCGATGCCCGTCTCGGGCGCGATCGCCTTCATCCCGGCCTCGAGTTCGGCGATGCGGGCGCGGTAGCGCTCGACGTAATTCTGGTCGCGCTCGCCAGGAATGACGCGCACCTCATGGGTGAAACTGCAATGTTCGGCCGTGATGTTGACGGCCGTGCCGCCCTGGACCACGCCGACATGCAGCGTCGTGTAGGGCGGTTCGAAACCGTTATCATTCGGGGTCCGGGTCTTGTTTTCCGCCATGACCTCGTCGTGCCAAGCGATCAGCTTGCCGGCGATCATGACGGCCGGCACGCCGATGTCGACGCGGCTCGAATGCACCGCATGGCCGCGCACCGTCGTCTTCATCCGCGTACCGCCCTTGTGGCCGGTGACGACCTGCATCATCGAGGGCTCGCCGACGATCACCGCCGACGGCGTGAGGCCAGCAGTGACCATGGCCTCAATCATGATCCGCGCGCCGAGACAGCCGACCTCCTCGTCATAGGAGAGCGCGATATGGACCGGGCGCTTCAACCCGGCCTCGATCATCTCCGGCACCAGCGCCAGCGCGGTCGCGTCGAAGCCCTTCATATCGCAGGCTCCACGACCGTAGAGCTTGCCGTCGCGCTCGGTCAGCGTCCAGGGATCGGAGCTCCAGTCCTGCCCCGCGACGGGAACGACGTCGGTGTGCCCGGAGAGCACGACGCCGCCGGCAACCGCCGGTCCGACCGTCGCATAGAGATTGGCCTTCTGGCCGTCGGGGCTCGGAACGATCGTGCTCTCGACACCGAGGCTGGCGAGGTAATCACGGCAGAAATGGATGAGCTCGAGATTGCTGCGCTGCGATTCCGTATTGAACGAAACCAGCTTCGCCAGCATTTCCTTGGGGGTGTATTTCACGGGGTCGGATCTCCAAAGGCAGACGGGAAGGCAGGTTTCATGCCGACACGCTAGGCAGCCTGACAGCCAGGTCAATCGTCAGCTGTGGCTTGACCGGCCTGCGCCGGACGCGTTGATGTGCGCGCCGAGACGCCGGCGCCGCCGGGCCATGAGAGAAGTCCAGTCCCATGAATTTCGACGTCACGCTCGCCGATATCCAGGCTGCCGCCACCCGCATCTCCGGCAAGGTGCGGCGCACTCCGAGCTTCCATAGCGCCGGCCTCTCGGCGCGGCTCGGCGTCGAGACCGTGGTGAAGGTGGAGAGCCTGCAGCTCGGCGGTTCGTTCAAGGTGCGCGGCTGCTTCAACAAGCTGATGGCGCTCAGCGAGGACGAGCTGAAGCGCGGCATCGTCACCGTTTCCGGCGGCAACCACGCGATCGCGGTTTCGATGGTCGCCAAATCGATGGGCGCCCGCGCGCTCGTGCTGATGGCGAAGAATGTCGCGCCCTTCAATGTCGAGCTCACCCGGCAGGCCGGCGGCGAGGTCGAACTTTGCGAGGACGCGATCGAGGCCTTTGCCAAGGCCGACGAGTACGCGGCGAAGGGCATGACCAATGTCCACTCCTATGACGATCCGGCGATCATCGCCGGCCATGGCTCGCTCGGCCTCGAACTGGCGAATGATGCCAGCGGGCGCCTCGACCATGTCTTTATCTCGATCGGCGGCGGCGGCTTCGTGGCCGGAGTCGGCACGGCTCTCAAGGGACTCGACCCGGCGGTGCGCATTCATGGCGTCGAGACGGAGGGGGCAACGACGATGACCCAGGCGCTGGAGGCCGGCAAGCCGGTACCGATCCGGCCGACCTCGATCGCCCGCGCGCTCGGCGCCCCCTTCGCGACCGAACGCACCATGGCGGCAGCGCGCCAGTATCTGGAGGAGATCGTCACCGTGCCCGATGCCGAGGCCGTGCGCGAAATGGCCTGGGTGCTGCAGAACGGGAGGGTGCTGATCGAGCCGGCGGCAGGCTGCGTGGTTGCCGCAGCCGTGGCGCGCAAGGAGATGTTCAAGCCCGGGGAGCGCGTCGGCCTGATCCTCTGCGGCTCCAACGTCTCGCTCGACGATTTCGCGGCGTGGCGCAAGGAGTACGGGGTGTAAGGCAACCTCGTTGCCGCCGGGTTTGATGCTTGACCTTACGCCAGGGAGCCGACCGGTCAACGATGAGTTGACCTGCGCGATGAGCTAGCGTTGTCTTGGGCGGCGATACCCTGCCGTTCGAGGGAAGACCATGGCCGTCTTGCTCGCAGTGCTCATCGGGGTCGTGGCCGGGCTGCGCACCATGATGGCACCGGCCGCCGTCAGTTGGGCCGCCCATCTCGGCTGGATCAACCTCGGTGCCAGCCCCCTGGCCTTCCTGGGCTATGCCTGGACGCCCTGGATCCTGACCGCGCTGGCCATCGGCGAACTGATCACCGACAAGTTGCCGTCGACGGCGAGCCGCAAGGTCCCGACGCAGTTCGGCGGCCGCATCGTGACAGGCGCCCTGTCCGGCGCGGCCATCGGCGCCGCGGCCGGATCGCTCGCGCTTGGCGCGATCGCGGGCGCGGTTGGCGCCGTCGCCGGTACGCTTGGCGGGGCCGCAGCCCGGGCGGGCCTCGCAGGAGCTTTCGGTCGCGACAGGCCTGCCGCGCTGATCGAGGACGTGGTGGCGCTACTCGCCGCCTGGCTGATCGTGGTGGCCGCGCGATGAACCGGACTTTCGACGCCATCATCATCGGGGCCGGCCAGGCCGGACCTTCACTGGCAGGCCGGATGACCGGTGCCGGCCTGTCGGTTGCGATCGTCGAACGCCATCTCTTTGGCGGCACCTGCGTCAACACCGGCTGCATGCCGACCAAGACGCTGGTCGCCAGTGCCTATGCTGCGCATCTCGCGCGCCGTGGCGCCGAGTACGGCGTCATCCTGGATACGCCGCCGCGCATCGACATGTCGAAGGTCAAGGAGCGAGCCGCCCTCGTCTCCGCCAATTCGCGCCGCAATATCGAGACCTGGCTGCGCGGGATGAAGGGCTGCACCGTCCTCACCGGGCATGCGCGCTTCGAGGGCGCCGACCGGATGCGGGTGGGCGACGATGTAATCAGCGCACCCCGCATTTTCCTGAATGTCGGCGGGCGCGCCGTCGTGCCGGACATGCCCGGGATCGGCGACATCTCCTACCTGACCAACACCTCGATCCTTGGTCTCGACACGGTGCCGAAGCATCTCGTCGTCATCGGCGGCAGCTATATCGGCCTCGAATTCGCTCAGATGCACCGCCGCTTCGGTGCAGCCGTCACTGTTGTCGAGAAGGGTCCACATCTCGTGTCCCGCGAGGACGAAGAGGTTTCGGAGGCGATCCGCGATATCCTTGTCGCCGAAGGGATCGAGATCCGGACCGGCGCGGAGTGCATTCGATTCGCTCCCCACCCGGAGGGCATCGCGGTCGGCGTGGATTGCACTTCCGGCGCACCCGAGATCATCGGGTCACATGTCCTGCTTGCCGTCGGGCGCCGCCCGAACACCGACGATCTCGGTCTCGACAAGGCCGGGGTCGCAACGGATGCACGAGGCTATATCGAGGTCGACGACAGCCTGGCGACCAATGTCCCCGGCATCTGGGCAATCGGCGACTGCAATGGCCGCGGCGCCTTCACGCACACGGCCTATAATGATTTCGAGATCGTCGCCGCCAATCTACTCGATGGAGAGACGCGCAAGGTCAGTGACCGCATCCCGGCCTATGGGCTCTTCATCGATCCGCCGCTCGGGCGGGTCGGCATGACGCTTGCCCAGGCGCACGCCAGCGGCCGGCCGTTGCTGGTTGGCCGCCGGCCGATGACGCGCGTCGGCCGCGCCATCGAGAAGGGCGAGACGCTTGGTTTCATGAGCGTCATTGCCGATGCCGAGACGCGCCGCATCCTCGGCGCTGCGATCCTCGGGACGAGCGGCGACGAGGCGATCCATGGGATCCTCGACATAATGAATGCGGGCGCGCCCTATGACAGGCTGCTGCGCGCTGTTCCGATCCATCCGACCGTATCGGAGCTCATCCCGACGATGCTTGGAGACATGCGCGCCCCAAACTGACCTCAGAAATAGCGCGCCAGGTTCCGGCGGATCCTATCCACCGGCGGCTCCTGGCCGGCAGGGGCCTCAAACGCCTGGCCCGTAATGGTCTCGAAGGCGCGGATATAGACCTGCGAGGTCTGCGCGATGAGCTCGTCCGGGATCTCGGGGATCGGCTCGTTGTAGGGATCGCAGCGTGCGGCGACCCAGTTGCGCACGAAATCCTTGTCAAAGCTCTCCGGCCGCTCTCCCGCCGCAAAGCGCGCCGGGTAGCTCTCGGCGAACCAGTAGCGGCTGCTATCGGGGGTATGGATCTCATCGGCCAGCATGATCCGGCCCTGCCGATCGGTACCGAACTCGTATTTGGTATCGGCAAGGATGAGCCCACGTCCGCGCGCGATGTCCTGCCCCCGGGCGAACAGGGCCAGCGCATAGCCGGACACCGTATCCCACTGTTCCTGGGTCAGGAGCTTGCTGCCGACGATCTCGTCCGGGGAAAGCGGCTCGTCATGGCCGCCGTCGAAGGCCTTGCTGGTCGGCGTGATGACGGCATGAGGAAGCGCTTCGTTGTCGCGCAGGCCATCCGGGAAACGGATGCCGTAGAGATCCCGCCTGCCCTGCTTGTACATGGTCAGCACCGATGTGCTGGTCGTGCCCGCGAGATAGCCGCGCACCACGATCTCGACGGGAAGGATATCGAGCTTCTGGCCGACGACGACGTTGGGGTCCGGATATTCCAGCACATGGTTCGGGCAGATATCCGCGGTCTTCTCGAACCAGAACCGGGCTGTCTGGGTCAGCACCTGCCCCTTGAACGGAATGCAGGCGATAGCGCGATCGAAGGCGCTGAGGCGGTCCGTGGCGATCAGAATGCGGCGCCCGTCCGGCAGATCGTAATTCTCGCGGACCTTGCCCCGATAATAGTTCGGCAGCTCCGGGATGACCGCTTCGCGAATGGGTTGAATCTCGGACATGGTGGACATCACTTCATCAAGGCGAGGAATCATGCAGGGAGAGAAACCCCGGCGCTGCGTTCCTTGTAGCCAAGTGGATCGATACGCACCATTGCGCTCTCGCTGTCGCCCCTGCGCGATGCTAGGGAGCGCCATAACGAAGGGCGAGCGCCGGAGGTGAGCAGCCATGTTTCAGGCACAAGCAATCGCGAGCAGCGACAAGGCAGGGTTCTATCGCGAGCTGACCTCGCAGCTTGAGGGCCTGCTGGCGGGAGAAAGCGACCCGATCGCCAACGCGGCCAATACCTCGGCACTGCTGTTCCAGATGATGCCGGATCTGAATTGGGCCGGATTCTACATCATGCGGGACGGCGAGCTCGTGCTCGGGCCGTTTCAGGGCAAGCCGGCCTGTGTCCGCATTCCCGTCGGGCGCGGCGTCTGCGGAGCGGCGGTCGCTCGCCGGCAATCCATGCTGGTGGAAGACGTCCATGCGTTTCCCGGCCATATCGCCTGCGATGCAGCCTCGCGCTCGGAACTGGTCGTGCCGCTGCTCCGCGACGGTGAGGTGATCGGCGTGATCGATCTCGACAGCCCCCACCCCTCCCGCTTCGACACCGCCGACCAGGCCGGAATCGAACGGATCGCCGAGATCTATCTCGCTGCGAGCGCCTGCTAGACCGATCCATCCCCCGGCTGCGGGCGGAAGCGCGATGCGCCAATCAGCAGGCCGCGGCGGAGAGGCCCTCGTTGGTGTCCGCCACCGGAGGCACGACTCCGTGCTGCCCAGGTACGAGGGGGTCCGGAACCGACGTTGCCACCCATCTCGCCAGAGCCGTGCGGCCGGCGTCGGTCAGGGCGTAGACGCCGCGATCGGCTCGCTCGAACCAGCCATAGACGTTGCGGTGCAGGATCTTCTGTGCGTCCGGGCATGACTGTTTGAGATCGCGCGGCCGCTGCGGGCCTGCCGTCATGGCTGCAGCGCAAGCGAGCGCCTGCTGCCGGTAGGCCGTCATGATCGGTGCGCGCGAACCGCCGCCTGCGACAGGGTCTCCCCGACGCCGCTTGTGCTCCTCCACGAGCTTCGAACGCCGCTTGGCATCCTTGCGCGGCGTCGGCGCGGCCGGGGAAACGAGGATATCGACGCGACCGGACAAAGCGACCCCGAGAAGGCCGAAACCGAGATGCCGGCACAGATTGCGGTAGCGGGAATCGCTCTCGCGTCCCTTCCCCCGCGCCGACAACCGGGCTGCAAGCCAGATCTCGTCACCGAGCTTCATCCGGTCCACGCCCTGCAGGATGAGTTCGAGATTGAAGGTCAGCTTCAATTCTCCCACCACGACGACAGCCGGATCATCGCCTTTGAGACCAACAAGGTCGCAGCGCCCGACCTCACCCTTCACGGAATAGCCCAGGCCTTCGAGGAAGTGTTTGACCGGCAGATAGAGGGAAGTTTCCACGCGAGATCTCCGGTGCATTCCGATGCCGGACCGTTCCAGCAAGTCCGTGGCGCTGACCGCTACACCAAGGTGCAGCGGCGGTCGTTTCGGAATGGCAAACGGGAGGCAAGCCGGATGAGATCGACGGGCAGGCGTTCTGAACGCGGCACCTCAAAAGGCCGATGGCAACGCAAGGGGCAGCCCCCTGTCCAGGCGGCCACCCCTTGGGAATTCGTCACCGCGTCGATCCCGCGACGGGACCGACCTGCCATGACAGCTGGATCAGTGCGCCAGTCGCAAGGCGCCGCGGATTTCGGACTTCGCTCCTTCGAGATCCCTTTGGAAATCGGGGTTCCGGTAGGCGAGAACCGCGATCATCGCGGCCATCTCCCGGCCCGCCTGGATGTCGCTTGGGTAGTGCACTCCGCCGATCACCCGGTTCTCGCCGAATTCGACGGCACGCCCGAAGATCGCCTCGCCCTTCTCCGGCACGATATCGGCCAACACGATCGCGGTGAGGTACGAGAATGCAGCGTGACCGCTCGGATAAGAGCCGCTGTTCGCATATTTGGCGACCGGCTTGAGACGAGCGTCCACCACCGGTGGCCGCTGGCGATCCCATTTTTCCTTGCCCTGCTTGTTGAAGGCGCTCTCCGTCTTGTAGACCTTCGTGAAGAATGCCGCCGCTTTCGGCAGTTTTTCGGCCGTGAATTCGGGTCCCATCACGTCGGCGAAGCGAAAGACGCTCTGCTCAAGGTCCGCGACCGACCGCTCGGCTTGTTCGGCTGTTCGCTTCTCCTGCAGGCTTAGCATGATCTCGAGCTCCCGCCGGGTCGTATCCGCTGATGGCGGAGGCGCCATGAACCGGGTCGTGTCGAGTTGCTCCGGCGACACATAGTATTTGCTGCTCTGGACCTCCGCGCCGGCATAGCCAATCGCAAGAAGCGTAAGTCCGAGAGTCAGGCCCGCGAGTCTTTTCATCTTGTTGTCTCCCGATAAGCGTTTCTTCCCTGCTGCGGGAAGCAAGTCCGCGCAGCGCTCGATGCTGATCAAGAAACACGCCAGTCGTGCCCGCACCGCATGACCGCAATAGAATCAGAGGGTTGTCACGATTTCGGCGCCGAGCGGCGCGGGTAGTGTCAGGGAACGATGAGTAAAACCCGTAACATCGGCCGCGAGCATGGGTCATCGAAGATACCTCCTTGCAGCGCGGCCACTGATGCAGCCGGCAGCAAGAGGCGCCGGCATCCCCGGCAAAAGGACAGCAATCTGGCCCTACGTCATTCGTCGCCTCGCCCCCAAGCGAAGGCATCGACGACAACACTCGCACGAAATGAAGGTGAGCTGCCTACCGGCTCATGGCCTCGAACACATTGCGCATCGATGTGCTTGGGATGCCGAACAGGCCGCCATAGGGCGAGTTCAGGTCAACGATCACGAACATCACGCTCGATATCGAAACCACACCGATCGCCAGGACGATGGCGGCCAGCAGCTTGCGGGGGACCTGCAGGCCGAAGCTGACGAAGACCAGCATCAGCCAGAACGTCAGGACGTTCGTGAACAGCCGCGACGCCGGGTCCCTCGCATCTTCAATCACCGCCCAACGACGTTGTTGCAGGCTCATGAAATTCGCACGGCATTCCGTAGCCAGGTTCGCATGCAACCCGTCGACAGGGGCGAGGCCATTGATCTCGAGGCCGATCTGATTGACCAGCACGCTGAGCGTCGGGCTTTCCCCGTGGCGTCCCATGGTGCTGGGATCAGGATAGGCAATGCCGGTCGGCCTTTCCTCGTCGGGCCAGGTGCTCGCGATCACCGCGGCGGTATAGCTCCGGAGATTCTCGCGGGCCTTCTCAGCCCCCGGGCCGAAATTGCGCAGGCACTGATCGAGCTGGGCCAGTTGCCCGGCATCCGCGTTCCTGTCCCGGTACGCCATGTCGAACGCGCTCTTCACGCTCGACAGCTGCAGGCTGAGGACAAGCGCCGCAAAGGTAACGAGGAGGCTCGTGATCAGCCGCAGCGCTTCCATGTTCCTTTCGGTCAGGTGCTCCTCGGGCAACCGGCTCCGCAGCAGGAGGCCGAACACCGCGGCTGCGCTGAGCAGCGAGCAGAACGTGAAGGCTGAAAGCCACTCCACCATGACAGATCCTGCTCTCCTGGAAGCCCGCGACACGGACACATGCAGTCATCTCGACCGCGAGAACGATCTGCCGCCGACACCAGCCATCGATCCAGAATGATGCGAGGATTGCAACCATACGCGGTCGCGACGCCATTCCTCCGCTTCTGCCCCCTCATGCCGCAATCGGCTTGGACAGACCCGGTCGGACCGCGCTAGCTTGCATGACTTGGCAACCCGATTTCTGCCAACCTTCCCTCTCTGCCCGAGGACATGATGCCGAAGTCCGAACTCATCGCGGCGCTGACGCCCGAGCTCACCGCGATCCGTCGCGATTTTCACCGCCATCCCGAACTGCTCTTCGACGTGCATCGCACGGCGGGCATCGTTGCCGAAAAGCTCAGGGCCTGGGGCGTCGACGAGGTGGTGACAGGCATTGGCCAGACCGGCGTCGTCGGCGTGATCAAGGGCAAGCGCCAGGGTTCCGGCAAGGTAATCGGCCTGCGTGCCGACATGGATGCTTTGCCGATCCACGAGGAAACCAATCTCGAGCACCGCTCGACCGTGCCCGGCAAGATGCATGCCTGCGGTCATGACGGCCACACCACCATGCTGCTCGGCGCCGCGAAATATCTCGCCGAGACCCGCGATTTCGACGGCACCGCGGTCGTGATCTTCCAGCCGGCAGAAGAAGGCGGCGGCGGGGCCAAGGTGATGTGCGATGAGGGCCTGATGGAGCGCTTCGGCGTGCAGGAGGTCTATGGGCTGCACAACAAGCCTGGCATGGCGATCGGTCAATTCTGCATCCGCAAGGGCCCGCTGATGGCCGCTGCCGATCGCTTCCTGATCAAGATCGAGGGCAAGGGTGGCCATGCCGCCGCGCCGCACGACACCAAGGATCCGGTGGTTGCCGCCTGCCAGCTCGTGACCGCGCTGCAGACTGTCGCCTCGCGCAATGCCGACCCGCTCGATTCTGTCGTGGTCTCGGCGACAGCGATCAATGCCGGCGAAGCGTTCAACGTCATTCCGCAGACCGTCGAGATCAAGGGCTCGGTCCGGACGCTGACGCCTGCCATGCGCGACCTCGCCCAGAAGCGCATCCTCGAGATCGCCGACGGGCTGGCGAAGGCGTTCGATCTCAAATGCGACGTCGACTACGACCGCGGCTACCCGGTGACCTTCAATCACGCCGGGCAGACGGATTTCGTGACCAGCGCCACGCGGAACGTTTTCGGCAAGGACGCGATCGACACCGAGATCCCGCCGGTCATGGGGTCGGAGGATTTCTCCTTCATGCTCGAGGAGCGCCCCGGCGCATATATCTTCATGGGCAATGGTGACTCGGCTGGCCTGCACCACCCGGCCTATGAGTTCAACGATGCGGCGATCCCGGTCGGGGTGACCTATTGGGCGAGCCTCGTCGAGATCGCCATGCCGCCGCGCGCAGCCTGATCGCAGGATCACGATGGCCGATATCGATTGCCTCGTCATCGGGGCCGGCGTCGTCGGCCTCGCAACGGCGCGCGCGCTTGCGCTCGCCGGACGCGAGGTCGTGATCGCCGAGGCCGCCGACGGCATTGGCACTCAGACCTCCGCGCGCAACAGCGAGGTCATCCATGCCGGGATCTACTACCCGCCCGGCTCGCTCAAGGCGCAGGTCTGCGTCGAGGGCCGTAAGCAGCTTTATCGCTATCTCGGCGAGCGCGGCCTGCCGCACAAAGCCTGCGGCAAGCTGATCGTCGCGACAGCTTCGGGCCAGCGCCCGGCACTGGAAACGATCGCGGCGCGCGCGAAAGCCTCGGGCGTGGACTCGCTGCGCTATCTCGACACCGCCGAAGCGCGGGCGCACGAGCCCGAGGTCGCCTGCGAGATCGCGCTGTTCTCGCCAGAGACCGGCGTGGTCGACAGCCACGCCTTCATGCTCTCTCTGCTTGGAGAGTGCGAAGCTGCAGGCGGCTCGCTGGCCCTGAATACGCCCATCACCGGCTGGCGCCGCGAGGGCGAGGCGTTCAGCGTCGATTTCGGCGGCGACGATCCCGCAACCTATTCGGTCCGCAGCATCGTCAATTCGGCCGGCCACGGCGCGCCCCGCCTTCTCGGCAGGCTCGACGGCTTTCCTGCCGCCTATGTGCCAAAGCAGTCTTTCGCCAAGGGCAACTACTTCGCACTGCTGGGGAAGCAGCCCTTCTCGCATCTGGTCTACCCGATCCCTGAAGCAGCCGGGCTCGGCATCCATGCCACGATCGACATGGCCGGGCGGGTCAAGTTCGGCCCGGATGTCGAATGGGTGGATGACGACCAGGATCTGGTCGTCGACCCGGCCCGGGCCGAGCGATTCTACGCGGCGATCCGAACCTACTGGCCCGGTCTGCAGGACGGGGCGCTGGTCGCGGATTATGCCGGTATCCGGCCGAAGCTGCACGGACCGACGGAGCCGATGCCTGATTTCCGCATCGACGGACCGGCCATCCATGGCGTACCCGGACTGGTCAACCTGCTCGGGATCGAGAGCCCCGGGCTGACGTCCTCGCTCGCGATCGCAGAGCTGGTGGTGGACAGGCTGCCGGCATGACGGAGGGCGTTTCACGCTATGTCGGCCGCATCATTGCAGTCGGCAGAACGCCTCTCGGAGACTTGGTTTCGGCATACCGCGTTTCGAGCAGATCGTTTCCGAACAGAGTTGCAGAGCGCTCTGGCAACGCGATCCGGATCGTGCCGCGTGCGAACAGCGCCGACGCGGCATCGGAGAGCCCCTACATCGCCTATGAAAGTCTACTCTGGACCGAGCGCTACGTCGTCGCGAGCAATGGCACCCAAACCCGACCCATTTTCGAGCGGTTGCGGGCGGGTCACACGGTAAGAGATGCGCTGATCGGGGTGCTTTCCGGCCTCGACCGGGAGTTCGATGCGCATGATACGCCACGCATCTGTTCGGTGCTCGATCTCGCCAATGACACGGCTTATCTCGGAAGCATCACGGCGGAAGCGCTGTCTGTGACGCCGGTGCATATAGCTCCGGGGCAGGCGACCTACATCACGACCTATGGATCGCCCCTGGCGGCAGCCGACAGGGTGGATCCGCACTTCACCGCAAGGACGGCCGAGGACGCCTGCCAGCATGTCGTGGGTGGATCAATCTTCGCCCACCTCGACAGCCCGGTCTGCTCTGCGGCGCTTCATGCCGGAAAGTCCGGGCTGGAGGCAGCCGTCTTCAACATCAGGGATGACGCTTAGCCGCGGATCGCCTTCACGGCTTCCCGCGCTTCCCTGGCAAGCTCAGTCACACGCGCCCAGTCGCGTTTCGCAACCGCATCCGCCGGCACGAGCCAGGATCCTCCGACGCAGATCACCTGCGGCAGGGCAAGGTAATCGGCGAGATTGGCGAGGCTGACACCGCCGGTCGGGCAGAACTTCAGCTGCGGGAAGGGTCCGGACAACGCCTTCAGCGCCGGCGTGCCGCCCGCCTGCTCTGCCGGGAAGAACTTGCAGGTGATCCGTCCGGCCGAGACCGCGCGCATGCAGTCGGACGCCGTCGCCACGCCAGGCAACCAGGGCAGCCCCGCCGCGCGCATCGCCTCGTCCACCGCCTCGCTGAAGCCTGGGCTGACCACAGCCTGCGCGCCCACCCGCTTGACCTCTGCGACCTGCAAGGGCGTCACGACCGTACCGGCAACCGAAAGGATTTCCGGCACCTCGTGGGCGATCCTCTCGAGCGCGGCCAGTGCAGCAGGGCGGCGCAGCGTGACCTCGATCACGTCGATGCCACCCGCAAGCAGCGCCCGGGCCAGCGGGACCGCGACCTCGGCCTCGTCGATCACGACGACCGGGACAACGCCACAGGCCTTGAGGCGTGCAATTTCGGGTTCGCCTGACATTGGCTCGATCTCCTCGCTGAGCACCTTCGCTTAAGCCCTGGCCCAGTAAACGTCGAGCCCCTGCGGCCGTCGCAGCAGGATGCCGACCGGATAGGCCGCCGGAAGGGCCTGAGCCGTCGCCAGCGTCGTTTCCTTCTCCTTGCCGGCAATGAGCAGGGTTGCCCAACCTGCCTTCGCGATTCGCGCGGCCGAGAGTGAGATGCGAGGTGGCAGGCCGGGCGGACGGGCTGCGACTGCGTGGATTGCGTCGTCGCTGCGCGTAGCTGCAGCGTCGCCTGGAAAGAGCGAGGCGATGTGCCCATCGGCGCCCATGCCACTGACCAGGATGTCAATCGCAGGCAGGCGCGAGAGCACGGCATCGAGGCTACGCGCTGCCGCGGCGAGATCGTCGCCGGCATTGTGGAAGGACACGAAGCTGGCCCGTTCGTCACGCAAAGGGGAGAAGGCGTCCCGGATCATGCGCTCGTTCGAGGCGGCATCGTCCGGCGCGACGAAGCGCTCGTCGGTCGGCATCAGGGTAACCCTGTCCCAGGCGAGGTCGTGCGCGCCGAGTGCCGCAAGAAAACGTGCCGGCGTAGTACCGCCGGGGACCGCGAGCAACGCGCCCCCGCGGGCGGCTATGGCGGCACGCAGGCGCACTGCGACAGCTTCGGCCAGCGCTTCCGATGCGCCGGCCAACGTCTCGAAACGATGCCAGGAGAGCGGCCCCACCGCGCTCATTCCATCAGTTCCGGGTCGGCCCAGGATCGCCCTTCGCGCTCGATCAGACCGATCGCCTGAGACGGCCCCCAGGAGCCGGCGGCATAGCGATGCGGCTGCGGATAGTACTCCTGCCAGCCGGCAATGATCGGATCGATCCAGGCCCAGGCCTGCTCGACCTCGTCACGGCGCATGAACAGGGTCTGGTCGCCGCGGATCACATCGGTGAGCAGCCGCTCATAGGCGTCAGGTGAGCGCACGCCGAAGGCGGTGTCGTAGCGCAGATCGAGCTGGCGCGGGACGATCTTGAGCTTGCCGGAGCCTGGCACCTTCATCATCAGCTGCATCTGCACGCCATCATTGGGCTGCAGGCGGATGATCAGGCGATTGGCATCGAGCCGCCCACAATCGGCAGCGCTTCCGAAGATCGAGTGCGGCACCGGCTTGAAGGTGACGGCGATCTCGGAATAGCGCTGCGCCATGCGCTTTCCGGTGCGCAGATAGATCGGGACGCCGGCCCAGCGCCAGGTTTCGAGTTCGCAGCGGATCGCGACGAAGGTTTCGGTGTTGCTGGCATGGCCGAGTTCCTCGGCATAACCATGGACGCGAGCGCCACCGCTGACGCCCTGGCCATATTGCCCGCGCACGGTCGCCCGCAGCACATCGGGGCCGACGATCGGCTTGAGAGCCTTCAGAACCCTGACCTTCTCGTCGCGGACGGCATCGGCTTCCAGCAGGTTCGGCGGCTCGATCGCAAACAGGCAGAGCAGCTGCAGCACGTGGTTCTGCACCATGTCACGCAGGTGTCCGGCCTTGTCGTAATAGCCGGCGCGCGACTCGAGGCCGACCGTCTCGGCAACCGTGATCTGGACATTGTCGATGTCGCGACTCGACCAGGAGCGTTCGAACAGGGTGTTGGCGAAGCGCAGTACCAGAAGGTTCTGGACCGTCTCCTTGCCGAGATAATGATCGATCCGGTAGGTGCGGCTTTCCGGAAGGATCCTTGCCACGGCGTCGTTGATCTCGCGGGCGGAGGCGAGATCCCGCCCCAGGGGCTTTTCGAGAATGACGCGCGAGGTCGGCGTCAGGATGCCGGCACTGGCGAGGTTCTCGCAGATCGGGATGAAAAGATCGGGCGGCGTCGAGAGATAGAAGGAGCGCACACGCTCCGAATCGCCGAGCTCCTGCCGCAGGCCGGCATAGGTCTCCGGCTTCAGCGCATCGACCTGGACCACGGAGAGCCTGCGCAGGAATGTCTCGATCCTGGCGGCGGAAAGCCCCTCGTCGGTGAGCTTCCGGCTGATCTCGCCGGGCAGTCCGGCGACATCCTCGCTCTTGCGCACCATCGCCAGGATGCGGCTTTCCTCCGGCAGAACGCCTTCCTGATTGCGCTGGGCCAGCGCCGGAAAGAGTTTGCGCAGGGCCAGATCGCCGCTGGCACCGAAGATCACGAGATCGAAGGGCGGGACCGGAGTGCGCTCCGGCGCAGCTTCGAGCTTTACGACATGATCGGCGACGGCATCCATGGGCATACACACTCCGCAGCAGCGAATACGGGCCAAGCTAGCCGATCGCTGCGACGAGAGTTAGACGGTTTTGGCGCTCCACCCAAGCAGGCAGGACGCGCAACCGCCCTGCCGCTCAGGCGGTCTGGCGGCGGAAGCCTTCGCTCGCGATCAGCAATTGCTGGGCATAGGTCGTCTGCGGCGAGCGCGCCGCCAGCGTCTCGGCCGTCATCTCCTCGACGCCACGGCCGAACTGCATGACCAGCAGCCGCTCGCACATATGAGCAACGACCGCGAGATCGTGGCTGACCAGGATATAGGTCAGATTGCGCTCCTTGCGCAGCGCCTGGAGCAGGTTCAGCACCTCTGCCTGGATCGAGACGTCGAGCGCTGAAGTCGGCTCGTCGAGCAGCAGGATCTTCGGTTCGAGCACCAGTGCGCGCGCAATCGCCACGCGCTGGCGCTGGCCACCGGAGAGCTGGTGCGGGAAGCGGAAACGGAACGAATTCGGCAGCCCGACATCCTTCATGGCGCGTTCGATGCGCGCCTCGGCATCGTCGATGCCGTGAATGGCCAGTGGCTCGGCCAGCGTATCGTCGACCGTCTTCTTCGGGTGGAGGCTGCCATAAGGGTCCTGGAAGACCATCTGCACGGCGCGATAGAAGGCCTTGTCGCGAACCTTGGGCTGCTTGCTGCCCAGGATCGTGACGTCACCACTCCATTCGCGGTTCAGGCCGGCGAGGACACGCAGCACGGTCGACTTGCCCGAGCCGGATTCACCGACGATGCCGTAGCTCTCGCCGGATGCAACCGAGAAGGAGAGGTCCTTCACGACATGGGAATCGCCGAAGGAGACGTTCAGCTTCTCGACAATGATGGCGGGGTTCATGTTCATGCCAGCCATGCCGGGTCACGTTTCAGGGTGGCGAGCTTGTCCTTGCGATGATCGAGATCCGGCAGGCAGTCGAGCAGGCCGAGCGTATAGGGATGGCGATGGGCGCGTGCGCTCTCGTCGGCAAGTTCGGCGGCCGGCAGCGTCTCCATCGCCTTGCCGCCGTACATGACGATGACGCGGTCGCAGAAGGACTGCACGAGATGCAGGTCGTGGCTGATGAAGATCAGCCCCATGCCGCGGCTGGTGACGAGGTCGTCGAGGATCTTCAGCACCTGCAACTGCACGGTGACGTCGAGGGCCGACGTGGGCTCGTCGGCGATCAGGATGTCGGGTTCGGCGATCAGCATCATCGCGATCATCACGCGCTGCCCCATGCCGCCCGAGACTTCGTGCGGGTAGAGATCGTAGACGCGTGCCGGCTCGCGGATCTGGACCGCTTCCAGCATGGTGAGGCTGCGTTCCCTGGCCTCACGCGAACTCGCCTTGTGATGGACGCGATAGGCTTCGGCGATCTGCTCGCCCACGGTCTTCACCGGATTGAGCGAGAATTTCGGGTCCTGCATCACCATCGAGATATGGCGGCCGCGCAGCTTGCGGCGCGCGCCCTTGTCCATCGTCAGCAGGTTCTGCCCGCGATAGACGAGCTTGTCGGCCTGAACCTCGCCGGGATGGGGGATGAGGTCGAGAATGGCGCGGCCGGTCATCGACTTGCCGGAGCCGGACTCGCCGACAATGCCGAGCCGTTCGCGGCCGAGCGTGAAGGAAAGCCCGCGCACGGCGCGGACAATGCCGGTCGCGGTGTGGAAATTGACCCGCAGATTGTCGAGTTCGAGCAGCGGCTGTTCGATCGGGCTATCTGGTGCGCGCATCATCTCACCTCGCATCCATGACGTCGCGCAGGCCATCGCCCAGCAGATTGAAGCCGAGCGCGACAACGCAGATGGCTAGGCCGGGGAAGGTCGCGACCCACCACTGGTCGAAGATCTGCTCGCGGCCGGCTGAGATCATCGCGCCCCATTCCGGGATCGGCGGCTGCGCGCCAAGGCCGAGGAAGCCGAGCCCGGCAGCGGTCAGGATGATGCCGGCCATGTCGAGCGTGGACCGCACGATCAGGGATGGCAGGCACATCGGCACGACATGCCTGAGTACGATCCGCCGTTGCGACGCCCCCTGCAGCCGGACCGCGGAGATGTAGTCCTGGTTGCGGATGATCAGTGTCTCGGCGCGGGCGACGCGCGCATAAGGCGGCCAGGCCGTGAACGCGATCGCGATGACCGCATTTTCAAGTCCGGGGCCGAGTGCCGCAACGAAAGCGAGCGCGAGCACCAGGCGCGGGAAAGCCAGGAAGACGTCGGTGATGCGCATCAGGACGCGATCGACCCAGCCGCCGAGATAACCTGCAGCAGCGCCGATCAGGAGGCCGATCGGCCCCACGGTGATGACGACGAGCAGCACGATGACAAGCGTGACGCGCGAGCCGTAGACGACCCGGCTGAAGATATCCCGGCCGAGTGAATCCGTGCCGAACCAGTTCGTTGCCGACGGCGGCAGCAGGCGCTTGTCGAGGGCCTGCGCCAGCGGATCATAGGGCGCGAGCAGCGGCGCGAAGGCTGCAGCAAGTAGCAGCAGCAGGACGATGGTCAGCCCGATGACGGCTGCGGGGTTGCGCCGGAACGCGAGCCATTGCCGGTAATACTGGCCAAGCCGTGCCTGACGGCGCGACGCGGGGGAATCGGTGATGAGCCAGGCGGCCCAGCCGGACGAAGTCTGTTCGGTCATGGCCATGTCCTCAGCGCGCCCGCGGATCGGCCAGGCGGCCAATGATGTCGGAGAACAGATTGACACCGATGAAGACCGCGCCAACCACCAGCGTGCCGCCGAGCACGGCGTTCATGTCGGCATTGAGAAGGGAATTGGTGATGTAACGACCGAGGCCGGGCCAGGCGAAGATGGTCTCGGTCAGCACCGAACCTTCGAGCAGGTGCATGTAGGAGAGTGCGATCACCGTCACGAGCGGCACGACGGCGTTGCGCAGGGCATGGCCCCAGATGACCTGCCACTCCGACACGCCCTTGACCCGGGCGGCGATGACATATTGCTGCTGCAGCTCGTTGATCATGAAGCTGCGCGTCATGCGGCTGATATAGGCGACGCTCAGCAGGCCCAGGACGGAGGCCGGCAGGATCAGATGGGAGAAAGCGTCCCAGAACGCATCCCACTCACCTTGCATGGCGGCATCGAGCATGATCACGCCGGTGATCGGCGTCACGAAATCCTGATACGCCACCGAAATACGCCCGGGTCCGCTGACCCATCCGAGCTTGGCGTAGAACAGCAGAAGACCCATGAGGCCAAGCCAGAAGACCGGGATCGAATAGCCGATCAAGCCGATGACGCGGGCGATCTGGTCGGGCCAGCGGCCCTGGTGGACGGCAGCGACGATGCCAAGCGGCACGCCGAGCATGATGCCGATCAGCGTGCCCAGCGTCGCCAGCTCGAGCGTCGCCGGGAAGACGGTCTTGATGTCGTCGACCACGGTGTTCGAGGTCAGTACGGAGCGCCCGAGATCGCCGGTGAAGACCTTGCCGATATAAATACCGAATTGCTGCCAGAGCGGCTTGTCGAGGCCGAGGTCCAGCCGCGCCTTGTCGTAGACATCGGCGGGAGCGCGATCACCGACCACGGCGAGCACCGGGTCGATCGGCATCACGCGCGCGATCAGGAAGGTGACGAGCAGAAGCCCGAACATCGTGATGGCGACCGTGCTGAACTCTCGCCCGGCAATCTTGCCCCAGCGACCCGATTTGCCCGCCCATGTCTCGCGCGATGACGCCATGCAACCAACCACTGTACAAAAGCCCGAAGAAGGGCGCTTCCGGAAGCCACGGCGCGCGGGAATGCAATCCCCTCGCCCGTGGCGCTCAACAGAAAAGAATAGAAATAAGCCCGCCGCAGCCATTTAGCCGCGGCGGGTTCCGTCAGAAGACGTGTCTCAGTTCTTGGAGATCGGCCAGTAGAAGTTGGTGTCGGAGCTCGGTCCGATCACCCAACCCTTGACGTTCTTGCGCTCGGCCGTGACCTCGACCTGCTGGTACATGATCACGAAGGGCGAAACCTTCTGGTGCTCGCGCTGCAGGACTTCATAGGTCGCCTTGCGCTTGGCCGCATCGGTCTCGAGCACGGCGGCCTGGGCGACCTTCGTCATGTCCGGGATATCCCAGGCATTGCGCCAGGCCAGCGTCTTCGACTTCGCATCTTCGCCATTGTTCTCGTTGATGGCGAAGGTCTCGGCATTGGTATGCGGATCGAGATAATCCGGACCCCACTGGCCGATATAGATGTCGTGGGTGCGGGCGCGATACTTGGTCAGCGTCTGCTTGCCGTCGCCCGGGATCAGCTCGAGCTTGATGCCGGCCTGGCCCCAGCTCGACTGGATCGCCTGCGCGATATCGGTGATCGGAGCGACCGAGCGAACGTCCATGGTGACGGTGAAGCCATTCGGCAGACCGGCCTTGGCGAGCAACTCCTTGGCCTTGGCGGGATCGAACTTGTAAGGCTTCTCGTCAATGGCTCCCAGGAAGCCCTTCGGCAGGAAGGATTCGTGGTGCTTGTAGGTGCCCTCGACGATGTTGCGCTCGATCGACTGGTAGTCGACCAGCCATTTCAGCGCTTCGCGGACCTCAGGCTTGTTCAGGTTGGCGTTCTTCTGGTTCAGGCCGAGATAGAGAATATAGCCCTTGTCGCCCTGGACGATCTGGATGTCGGACTTCTCCTTCACAGCGGCGAGCTGGTCCTTGGAGAGGTTGCGGGCCATGTCGATGTCGCCCTTCTCGAGCAGCAAACGCTGCGAGGCCGGCTCGGCGACATGGCGTACGATCACGCGCTTGTTCTTCGGCGCACCCTTGTACCAGGTCTCGTTGGCATCGAGCGCATACTGCTCGTTGGGACGATAGGCGCGGACCTTGTAGGCACCGGAACCGGCCGAGTTCAGCTTGAGCCAGGCATTGCCGAAATCGCCGTCCTTCTCGTTCGCCTTGACCAGCTTGGAATCGACGATCGAAGCCACGCCGGAGGTCAGGCAGTTCAGGAAGAAGGTCGGGGCGAAGGGCTTGGAAACGGTGACGACGACGGTGTTGTCATCGGTGGCCTTCACCTTCTCGAGGACATTCTCCTTGGTGAGGCCGAATTGGGTGAGGATGAAGCCCGGCGACTTGTTAAGCGTGACAGCGCGCTGGAAGGAATAGACCACGTCAGCTGCGGTCAGCGCGTTGCCCGAATGGAACTTGACGCCCGGGCGGAGCTTGAACGTGTAGGTGAGATTGTCCTCGCTGACGGTCCATTTCTCGGCAAGCTCGCCGACGAGGTCGTTGTTCTTGGCGAGATCGACGCCGATCAGCTTGTCATAGACATTGGCGCCGACTTCGACGCCGGAGAATTCGAAGGCTTCGGCCGGATCGAGCGTAATGATGTCGTCGATCTGCTTGGCCATGACCACCGTATCCTTCGGCGTCTGGGCCATGGCTGTCGTCGCCATCAACGCCGTAAAGGCGGAGGCAACCATCAATTTCGCAACGTGACGCATGGACTATCCCCATTGGTTCATAGGGCGGCCGTTTCGCCGCCGCTTGGGCGCTATCTGTGGCCAGAACGAGCCCGATGTCCAGCGGCTCGGAAATTGCACAGCGCACTGTTCACAAGCCTGCACTCTTCTTGCGCAACGAATTGATAGACCGACGCATTCTTGCGCAGCGACAGCTTTGCGAGCAATCGAAGCTGGGGCTATCCTCAGGGAGAGCCGTGCCGCGGGCACGCCCGACCGAGCAGGTGTCGCCCTTGGCCATCATCGCCGCGCTGAACCACGTCACCCATTACCGCTACGATCGCCCTGTCGTGCTCGGCCCGCAGATCATCCGGCTGAGGCCCGCTCCGCATTGCCGCGCAGCGGTCAACAGCTACGCGCTCAAGGTCTCGCCAGCGCAGCACTTCGTGAACTGGCAGCAGGATCCGAGCGGCAACTGGCTCGCCCGCTATGTCTTTCCCGAACCGGTGAGCGAATTCCGCATCGAAGTCGATCTCGTCACCGAGCTTTCGATCATCAATCCCTTCGACTTCTTCGTCGAGACCAACGCGGAGGTCTTCCCCTTCGTCTATCCCGAGGAACTCCAGGCGGAACTTGCTCCCTATCTCGTCACCGAACCGGCCGGGCCGCTGCTGATCGACCTCCTCGCCAGGGTTCCGCGCGAGCCGGTCAACACCGTGAACTTCGTCGTTGATCTCAATGCCCGCCTGCAAGGCATGATCGCCTATGGCATCCGCATGGAGCCCGGTGTGCAGGAGCCCGAGCACACGCTCCAGATCAAGTCGGGTTCGTGCCGCGATACGAGCTGGCTTCTCGTCCAGATCCTGCGCCAGCTCGGGCTCGCCGCCCGCTTCGTCTCCGGTTACCTGATCCAGATGAAGGCGGATATCGATCCGCTCGAGGGGCCGCGCGGGACCGACAAGGATTTTACCGATCTCCACGCCTGGGCCGAGGTCTATATTCCCGGCGCGGGCTGGATCGGGCTCGATCCGACATCGGGGCTGCTGACCGGCGAAGGCCATCTGCCCCTCGCGGCGACACCGCATTTTCGCTCGGCCGCGCCGGTGAGCGGCGTTGCCAGCTATGCCGAGACGACCTTCGACTTCGCGATGAGCGTCGAGCGCGTGCATGAAGTGCCGCGCATCACCCTGCCCTTTTCCGACCAGTCGTGGCACCGCCTCGATGCGTTGGGAGAGAGGGTCGATGGCGATCTCGCAGCGCAGGATGTGCGCCTGACGATGGGCGGCGAGCCGACCTTCGTCGCGACCGATGATCAGGAGGGCGCGGAGTGGAACACCGCCGCGGTCGGCCCGACCAAGCGCCGGCGCGCAGACGAACTGATCCGCCGGCTGCGCAGCCGCTTCGCGCCGGGCGGCATGCTGCATTACGGCCAGGGCAAATGGTATCCGGGCGAAAGCCTGCCGCGCTGGGCCTTCGCGCTCTATTGGCGCGAGGACGGCGAGCCGATCTGGCGCAATGCCGCATTGATCGCGCGCGAGCCCGGCGCCGTAACCGGCGGCGACCGTGAACTGGAAGCGGCAACCTCGACCCGCGATGCCGAGACGCTCGCATCGGGCCTTGCGGAGAAACTGGGCGTCGGTGCCGACCATGTCCTGCCCGCCTATGAGGATACCGGCCACTGGCTGCTCAAGGAGGCGCAGCTTCCAGACAATGTCGACCCGCTCGACCCGCGCCTCGCCGATCCGGAGGAACGCGCCCGCATGGCCCGTGTCTTCCAGCTCGGCCTCGGCAATCCGCGCGGCTATGTCATCCCGGTGCAGCGCTGGCAGAGCCAGGCAGGCGACCGGCGCTGGCGCTCCGAGAAATGGACGCTGAGACGCGGCAAGCTCTTCCTGGTCCCGGGCGATTCACCGGTCGGCTATCGTCTGCCGCTCGGCTCGCTGCCAGCCGTGCCGGAGGAGGAATACCCGCATATCCACCCGCAGGATCCGATGGAGGCGCGCGGCCCCCTGCCCTCGCCCGGCAGCGCGCCTGCGGCGCGCGCGGCGGAGCCCGCGCCCACGGTGCACCGGCATGCCCAATTCTCGATCCCGGGCGAGGCCCCCGCAGGCGCCGCGGCCCAGGATCGCGTCGAGCAGGAGATCGGGCGCGAGCATGTGCGCACCGCGCTGAGTCTCGAAGTCAGGGACAATGTGCTCTGCGTGTTCCTGCCCCCCGTCGAGCGCCTGGAGGACTATCTCGACCTGATCGCCAGCGTCGAGGCCGTGGCCGAGCAGACCGGGATCGCCGTCCATATCGAGGGTTATGCTCCGCCCTCCGACCCGCGCCTCAATGTCATCAAGGTGACGCCCGACCCCGGCGTGATCGAGGTCAATATTCATCCTGCAAAGAGCTGGCGCGATGCGGTCGAGATCACGCGTGGCGTCTATGAGGAGGCGCGTCAGGCCAGGCTCTGCGCCGAGAAATTCATGGTGGACGGCCGCCATACCGGAACGGGCGGTGGCAACCATGTCGTGCTCGGCGGTGTCACGCCGTCCGACAGCCCCTTCCTGCGCCGCCCCCATCTGCTGAAGAGCATCATCCTCTACTGGCAGCGACACCCCTCCCTCTCCTTCCTGTTCTCCGGCCTGTTCATCGGGCCGACCAGCCAGGCGCCACGCATCGACGAAGCCCGGCACGACCAGCTCTACGAGCTCGAAATCGCCCTTGCGGCGGTGCCGAAGCCGGGTGAGAAGCCGATTCCGCTCTGGCTCGTCGACCGGCTGTTCCGCAACCTGCTGGTCGATGTTTCCGGAAACACCCACCGCACCGAGATCTGCATCGACAAGCTCTATTCGCCGGACGGGCCGACAGGCCGGCTGGGCCTGATCGAGTTCCGCTCCTTCGAGATGCCGCCGGATGCGCGCATGTCACTGGCGCAACAGCTTCTGGTGCGCGCGCTGATCGCCTGGTTCTGGCGCGAGCCGCAGCAGGGCAAGCTGGTGCGCTGGGGCACGAGCCTGCATGACCGCTTCATGCTGCCGGAGATGATCTGGCAGGATTTCCGCGAGGTGCTCGCCGATCTCGCACATGCCGGCTATCCGTTCGACCCGGTCTGGTTCGAAGCACAGCAGGAGTTCCGCTTCCCGTTCTACGGCAAGGTCAACCATGGCGGTGTCGAGCTCGAGCTGCGCCAGGCCCTCGAACCCTGGCACGTCATGGGCGAGCAGGGAGCGATCGGCGGCACCGTGCGCTATGTCGATTCCTCGGTGGAGCGGCTGCAGGTCAAGGCAAGCGGGCTCGTTCCCGGTCGCCACGTCATCACCTGCAACGGACGGCGCCTGCCGATGACCCCGGTCGCGGGCTCCAGCGAGGCGATCGCAGGCCTGCGCTTCAAGGCCTGGCAGCCGGCCTCAGGGCTGCACCCGACAATTCCCGTGCATGCGCCGCTGACCTTCGACATCGTCGATAGCTGGGTCGGCCGGTCGCTCGGCGGCTGCGTCTACCATGTCGCCCATCCCGGTGGGCGCAATTATGAGACACCGCCGGTGAATTCCTACGAGGCCGAGGYACGCCGCCTCGCCCGTTTCGAATCCATCGGTCATAGTCCCGGCGCGCTGGTGATTCCGGTGGAAGAGCGCAGCCCGGAATTTCCGATGACCCTCGATCTGCGCCGTCCAGCAGGACTCTAACCAAGGCCATGGCTTTGCAGGGCCGATCGCCGTCGACACGTCTCCGAGCGGAGCGGCGCAATGCGCTGCTGGCCGATTATCGCCCCTTGCCCGGAGCCTATGACGAGTTCATGGCGCCCGATGGCAGTGTACGTCCGCATTGGGAACCGTTTCTCGCCGAGTGGAGCGGGCTCTCCCAGGATGAACTCGGCCATCGCTTCGGGCTCGCGGATCGCCATGTCCGCGACACCGGCGTGTCCTATCGCGTGCATGGCGATCTCGATGCGAGCGACCCGCTGGCCGGGGAGCGCTCCTGGCCGCTGAACCATGTCCCGCTCATCATCCCCGGCGCGGAATGGCAGACCATCGCTGCCGGCGTGGCGCAGCGTGCGACGCTGCTCTCCTCCCTGCTTGGCGACATCTATGGACCCGGCGAGATGATCGCCAAGGGCCTGCTGCCCGCGGCGGTCGTAACCGGCAGCCCGGACTATCTGCGCCCGCTGCAGGGCACGGCCAATGGCGGCACGCTCCAGCTCTATGCCGCCGATCTCGGACGCGGGCCGGATGGCCGCTGGTGGGTGCTCGGCGACCGTACGCAGGCCCCGTCCGGAGCGGGCTATGCGCTGGAGAACCGGCTGGCCCTGGGCCGCGCCTTTCCGGACCTGTTCCGGACCATGAATGTCGAGCGATTGGCCTCGTTCTTCCAGGGTTTCCGGGCCGGTCTCGCGGCAAGCTCGCGCCGGGTCGAGCCGCGGATCTGCCTGCTGACACCGGGCGCGCTCAACGAAAGCTATTTCGAGCACGCCTATCTCGCACGCTATCTCGGCTTCCTGCTGGTCGAAGGCGGCGACCTCCTGATGCGCGACGGACGCGTCCATGTCCGCACCATCGCGGGCTTGAAGCGTGCCGACGTGATCTGGCGGCGGATCGACGGCGATTTCTCCGACCCGCTCGAGCTCAACTCAGCCTCCGCGCTCGGCGTCGCCGGTCTCGTCCAGGCGGTGCGGCAAGGCAATGTCCAGATCGCCAATGGGCTCGGCTCGGGCGTCGTCGAAGCGCGAGCCCTCATGGGCTTCCTCCCGGCCCTCGCCGAACATATCCTCGGCGACGAACTGATCCTGCCGCATATCGCGACCTGGTGGTGCGGGCAGCAGCGCGCGCGATCCGAGGTGATCGACCGGCTCGATGAGATGAGCATCTCGTCGGCCTTCCGCGCCTCGATCGATGGCCTCAATGGCAACACGATCCTGCCCGGCGAGTTTTCGCCTGAAGCGCGCTCGGCGTTGCAGGCGCGGATCGAGGCACGCGGGCTCGACTATGTCGGGCAGGAGATCGTGCGCCTCTCGACCATGCCGGTCTTCCAGGGCGGCCGGCTGCAGCCGCACCCGATGACGCTGCGCGTCTTCGCGGCTGYGACGCCCGACGGCTGGAAGGTGATGCCGGGTGGCTTCTGCCGCATCTCCGAGGATGTCGACGCACGCGCCGTCACGCTTGGCAATGGCGTGCGCTCCAGCGATGTCTGGATCACGTCCGACACGCCCGTCGAGCAGGTGACGCTGCTGCCAAGCGCCGACCGCATCAGCATCCGCCGCATCATCGGCACCATGCCGAGCCGCGCGGCCGACAACCTGTTCTGGCTCGGACGCTATCTCGAGCGGACCGAGGCGACCTTGCGGCTGGTGCGCGCATTGCTCGGCCGACTGATCGACGCCGACGATGCCACGCCCGAGCGGGCGGAGACGCTGCGCCGCCTCGCCAACCTGCTGATCGCCTGGGGCGCCGCCCCGACGGGCAAGGAGCATTCCACCGCCTCCCAGGCCTCTGACGCGCTGCACAGCCTTGACCAATATGGCTCCGCCCTTTCCTCCGTCCGCGAAGCGCGGCGTACGGCGTCGGTCATTCGCGAACGCCTGTCGATCGACGCCTGGCGCCTCTTCGGCGACCTGCAGCGGCAGCTGACGCTCAACGGCGACAAGCCCAGCGAGGGCGATGCCTATGAAACGGCGGACACCGCCCTGAAGACGCTCGCCGCCTTCTCGGGCCTGAGCCAGGAGAACATGGTGCGGGGTGCGGGCTGGCGCTTCCTCGATATCGGGCGGCGGCTGGAGCGTGGCATCGCGACCTGCCGCTTTGCCCGCCATTTTGCCGACTCGTCCGCGCCGGGCGATTGCCTCGACGCTCTTCTCGACCTGACCGATTCGCAGATCACGTACCGCTCCCGCTATCTGCTCGGCCCCGCGCTCGCGCCCGTGCTCGATCTCGTGATGCTCGATCCTTATAATCCGCGCTCGGTCGCCTTCCAGATCGATCGCCTCGATGTCGAGATCGCCGCGCTGCCGACGCTGAGCGAAGACGGCATGCTGGAAGCGCCGCGCCGGCTCGCGCTCAAGCTCGCTGCCGAATGCCGCACCGCCGAGGCAAGCCGCCTCGACCGCACCAGCATCCTGCTGTTCGAGCAGTTGCTGATGGGGTTGGCCGGCTCCGTGGCGGACCGCTACTTCCTGCAGAACAGCGAACCCGAAGGCTCGCGGATGACAGGCATCGCGTGATCTACGACGTCCGTCATGTCACGACCTATGCCTATAGTCGGCCTGTGCCCTTTGCACGCTGCATCCTGCGGCTGCTGCCGCGTGACGGCGTTGGCCAGAGCGTGCGCAAGAGCAGCCTGAGCGTGACGCCGCGCACCAGCGAGCGCAATGACGGGATCTGCTTCTTCGGCAACCACATGACGACCTTGACCATCACCAAGCCGCATCGCGAGCTGAAGCTCGACATGCGGGCGCGGGTCGAGGTGAACCGGCCGGCGGCGCCCTTTCCCGGGTTGACGCGCGGCTGGGAAGAGGTCGGTGCACTGGCGCTGGCGTCCAACAGCCTCGCGCCGAATTCCCCGGCGCATCAGCTTTTTCCCAGTCGGCTGGTGCCGCCGGTCGCCGAGGTGGTCGACTATGCGCGCTCCAGCTTTGCGCCGCAGCGCCCCGTGCTGGAAGCAGCGAGCGAGTTGATGCGCCGCATCCGCACGGATTTCGTCTATGATCCCGAGGCAACCGAAGTCTCGACCCCGCTGGCGGAAGCCTTCCGCCAGCGCCACGGCGTCTGCCAGGATTTCGCGCATATCATGATCGCCGGCCTGCGGGGGCTCGGCCTGCCGACAGCCTATGTCAGCGGCTATATCCGCACTATTCCGCCGCCAGGCGAGAAGCGCCTCGAAGGGGCCGATGCCAGCCATGCCTGGGTGCATCTCTGGTGCGGTCCGGAGACGGGCTGGATCGGCCTCGACCCGACGAACGACCTCGTCGTCGCCGACGATCATATCGTCACCGCGATCGGCCGCGACTATGCCGACGTCTCTCCGCTCGATGGCGTGATCGTCGGCCCCGGCACGCAAAAGGTCGGCGTCGCCGTCGATGTCATTCCGGTACAAGACGCCTGACCATGCTGCCGCTGCGTGGACTGCTCTTCGACAAGGACGGCACTCTGCTCGACTATGGTGCGAGCTGGCCGCCGATCAACCGCGAGGCCGGACTGCTGGCGGCCGACGGCGACGCGATGCTGGCCGCCGACCTGCTGCGGCGCGCTGGCGCCGATCCGGAGACCGGCCGGGCGGTGGCCGACAGCCTGCTTGCGGCCGGGAATACCGAGGAGCTGGCGCAAGCCTGGCATGAAGCGGGAAGCCCGCTCGGCATTGCCCCTCTGGTCGAGCGTCTTGATGCTCTCTTTCAGGCTGCGGTCGTGCGGATGGTTCCGGTCTGCGAGCTATCCGCGCTGTTCGAGCGCCTGCGCGCCCGCGACCTCGCGCTCGGGATCGCTTCCAGCGACAGCGCCGCAGCGGTCTCGGCCACAGCCACGCATTTCGGCATCGCGCCGCATCTCTCCTTCGTCGCGGGCTACGATTCCGGCCACGGCGCCAAACCGGGCCCCGGTATGGTGCAGGCCTTTTGCGCCGCCTGCGGGCTTGCGCCTGGCGAAGTTGCCGTGATCGGCGACAACGCCCATGACATGGAAATGGGCCGAGCGGCCGCTGCCGGCCTGCGTATCGGCGTGCTGACGGGAACTGGAACGCGCACGACGCTGGAGCCGATCAGCGATCTATGCCTCGGCAGCATCGCGGAACTGGAGATCGCGCTTTTCCCGTGATCGTTGCTATGGCAACTTAATTGCGGCTCGCCGGCTGAGTGCGAGGGTTGCAGGGAACGCTCGTGCGCACGCAGGTCGCCATCATCGGCTCGGGCCCGGCCGGGCTTCTGCTCGGCCAGTTGCTGCACAAAGCCGGCATCGACACCATCATCATCGAGCGCAAGAGCCGCGACTATGTGCTTTCACGCATTCGTGCCGGCGTGCTCGAGCAAGGCATGGTGCGGTTGCTCGAGGAGGTCGGCGCCGCGGGCCGGCTGCATGCCGAGGGCCTCAGGCATAATGGCTTCGACCTGCTCTTCGGTGGGGCGCGCCACCATGTCGACCTCGCCCGACTGACCGGCGGCCAGCACGTCACCATCTATGGCCAGACCGAAGCCACGCGCGACCTGATGGACCTGCGCGAGGCGTCCGGTGCCGCGACCGTCTTCGAGGCTGAGAACGTCGCCCTGCATGATTTCGACCGCGACAAGCCCTCCGTCACCTTCGTCAGGGATAGTCAGGCGCATCGCCTCGATTGCGAGTTCATTGCCGGTTGCGACGGATATCACGGCATTTCGCGGGCCAGCATTCCTGAGGCTGCGCTCCAGAGCTTCGAGCGGGTCTATCCCTTCGGCTGGCTCGGCATCCTCGCCGAGGTAGCACCCGTCTCGCATGAGCTGATCTATGCCGGTGATGAGCGCGGCTTCGCGCTCTGCTCGATGCGCTCGCCCCACCGCAGTCGCTACTACGTGCAGTGCTCGCTCGACGACGATGTCGGGAACTGGTCGGATCAGCGCTTCTGGGACGAATTGCGCCGGCGCCTTGATCCGGCAACCGCCGAGGCGCTCGTCACCGGCCCGTCGTTCGAGAAATCGATCGCGCCGCTGCGCTCCTTCGTCGCCGAGCCGATGCGGTTCGGGCGCCTCTTCCTGGCCGGCGATGCCGCCCATATCGTGCCGCCGACCGGCGCCAAGGGGCTCAATCTCGCGGCCAGCGACGTGCATTACCTGTCGCAGGCGCTGATCGAGCGTTTCACGGAGCGCTCATCGGCCGGGATCGACGACTATTCGGCCAGGGCCCTGGCGCGTGTCTGGAAAGCCGAACGATTCTCCTGGTGGATGACCTCGCTGCTGCACCATTTCCCGGAGAACGGCGCCTTCGCACGGCGGATGCAGCGGGCGGAGCTCGATTATCTCGTCTCGTCGGACCACGCCATGGCGGCACTGGCCGAGAACTATGTCGGCCTGCCCTATTGAAGCTCAGGCGGCTGCTTCGACCGGCGGCACATTCCGCAGATTGGCTTCGCCCCAGGCCTTGAGCGCCAGGATGATCGGCTCAAGGCTCCGACCACGCGCGGAGAGGCTGTATTCCACCCGAGGCGGCACTTCGGGATAGACGACGCGAATGATCAGGCCATCGGCCTCCAGCTCGCGCAGCTGATTGGTGAGCATGCGCTGGGTCACCTGCGGCATGCGCTTGCGGATCGCGTTGAAGCGCATCGTCCCGTCCATCAGGAAATAGAGGATGATGCCCTTCCACTTGCCGTCGATCAGGGCGAGCGTACTCTCGACCGGACAGCCCGGCAGGCAGTTCAGGGTCTTGTGGCGCGCCCGGCGCATGACGGTATCCTTTTCGATACTATATGCGAAAATTGTGCGTTCTTGCGATGAACGAGTGTATCTCTCATCTCAGAGCTCCCGCAATCAAGGAGCCCGCCATGCGCGCCATCGGCTATCGTAAATCCCTCGCCATTTCATCGGCCGAGGCCTTGCTCGATCTCGATCTGCCCGAACCTGTGGCAACCGGACGAGACCTTCTCGTTGCGGTGAAAGCCGTCTCGGTGAACCCGGTCGACACCAAGGTGCGTATGCGCAGTGAGCCGAAGCCTGGCGATACCAAGGTCCTCGGCTGGGACGCTGCCGGCATCGTCAAGGCGGTGGGGCCCGAGGTGACGGGCTTCAAACCGGGCGATGCGGTGTTCTATGCCGGGGCGATCGATCGCCCCGGCAGCAATGCCGAGTTCCATCTCGTCGATGAGCGCATCGTCGGGCCCAAGCCCACCACACTCGGCTTCGCCGAGGCCGCTGCGCTGCCGCTGACCGCGATCACCGCCTGGGAGACCCTGTTCGACCGGCTCAAGGTCAAGGATCCGGTGCCCGGCGCGGCCAAGGCGATCCTGATCATCGGCGGAGCCGGCGGTGTCGGCTCGATTGCGATCCAGCTCGCGCGTCAGCTGACCGATCTGACGGTGATCGCCACCGCCTCGCGCGCGGAGACGCAGGCCTGGGCGCTGGAACTCGGGGCCCATCACGTCGTCGACCATACACAACCGCTCGCCGCGCAGGTCACGGCACTGGGGATCGGCGCGCCGGGGCTGGTCTTCTCGACGACCCATACCGACACGCATATGCCGGCGATCCTCGAACTGATCGCACCGCAGGGGCGGATCGCACTGATCGACGATCCAAAGGCACTCGATGCCATGCCGCTCAAGAGCAAGAGCCTGTCGCTGCACTGGGAGATGATGTTCGCGCGCTCACTGTACCAGACGGCGGACATGCAGGCACAGGGCGATCTGCTGGCGGAAGTCTCGCGGCTTGTCGATGCCGGCAAGGTCCGGACCACGCTGAGCGAGAGTTTCGGGACGATCAACGCCGCCAATCTGAAGCGGGCGCATACCCTGATCGAGAGCCATCGCGCCAAGGGCAAGATCGTGCTTGGTGGTTTCTGAAACGAAGAAGGGCCGCGCCTTGCCGGCGCGGCCCTTCTGTCGGACATCAAGGGCGATCAGGCGAGCGTGTAGGCCGTCTTCACCGTGGTGTAGAATTCCCGGGCATAGGCGCCCTGCTCGCGCGGGCCGTAGCTCGAGCCCTTACGTCCGCCGAACGGCACGTGATAGTCGACGCCGGCGGTCGGCAGGTTGACCATCACCATGCCGGCCTCACTGTTGCGCTTGAAATGCGTCGCGTGCTTCAGCGAGGTCGTGCAGATGCCGGCGGCAAGGCCGAACTCGGTGTCATTGGCGATTGCCAGCGCCTCATCATAGTTCTTGGCGCGGATCACGCTCGCAACCGGACCAAAAACCTCTTCACGGGAGATGCGCATGGCATTGCTCGCCTCGGTGAACAGAGCCGGCTGCATGTAGAAGCCGGGGCTCTCGCGCTTAAGCACTTCGCCGCCCCAGGCGAGCTTGGCACCCTCGTCCTTGGCGATGGCGACGTATTTCAGGTCCTGGTCGAGCTGGCTCTGATCGACGACCGGGCCGATATGGGTGCCGGCCTTCAGGGCATCGTCGACGACGAGGCCCTTCATGCGCTCGATCGCAGCCTCGACGAAGCGATCATGGATGCCTTCGGTGACGATCAAGCGCGAGGAAGCCGTGCAACGCTGGCCGGTCGAGAAGAAGGCGCCGTTGACCGCGGTCTCGACCGCGAGCGTGAGATCGGCATCGTCCAGCACCACGAGCGGGTTCTTGCCGCCCATCTCGAGCTGAACCTTCTTCATCGGGTTGGAGGCGATGCAGGCCGCCGCAACCTTGCGGCCGGTCGAGACCGAGCCGGTGAAGCTGATCGCATGCACATCCTTGTGCTCGAGCAGCGCCTGCCCGACCACCGAACCGCGCCCCATGACGAGGTTCAGCACGCCCTTGGGCAGGCCGGCGCGCTGGATGATGTCGACCAGCGCCCAGGCCGAGCCCGGAACGAGATCGGCCGGCTTGATCACGACGCAGTTTCCATAGGCGAGCGCAGGGGCGATCTTCCAGCCCGGGATTGCGATCGGGAAGTTCCAGGGCGTGATCATGCCGATGATGCCGACCGGCTCGCGCGTGACCTCGACGCCGACGCCCGGGCGAATGGAAGGGATCGCCTCACCGGCAAGGCGCAGGCATTCGCCGGCGAAGAAAGCGAAGATCTGGCCGGCACGGGTCGCCTCGCCAATGCCTTCCGGCAGCGTCTTGCCCTCTTCCCGCGAAAGCAGGCGGCCAAGCTCCTCCTTGCGAGCGAGGATCTCGTCGGACGCCTTCTTCAGGATCTCGTAGCGCTCCTGCGGGGTCGTGCGGCTCCAGGCCGGAAACGCAGCCTTGGCAGCCGCGACGGCGTTGTTCAGGTCCTCGACCGAACCCTGGGCATATTCGCCGACAACGTCATTGGTGTTGGAGGGGTTGATGTTGCGCGAGGCGTTCGAGCCGCCCACCCGTTCACCGGCGATCAGGTTCTTGAAAATCTCAGTCATCGCAGCCTCTCGACCAGTCGGAAGAATTCTCGGAGCCGGTGTTAACGCCTTTGTCAGGCGAACGCCATTCGTCCCGGTCATGGCTCACCGGCGCGTCAATCCGCATACAGTATGCAGAGAGTTTCTGTCGAGACGATCGACGCGCCGAGGCCGGTGCGAGGGGGCCGGGGCGAGAGGGCCGGGCAGCCCGATCGCGGCGGGGGAGGGCTCACTTCTCCTTGATCGACAGCCCGTTCTTTCCGACCGAGATCTGGACACCATCCGGCTGCTTCTTCTCCTCGTAGAGGGCATAGCCGGTCACGGCGAGGCCAGCGACCAGAATGGCGACGAGCAGCAGAAGCGTATTGCGGGAGGTGAACATCAGCGATCCTGTGGTCCAGACACAGCGACGGGGCGGCAGCCGGTCAACGTTTCGCGAGCGCCTGCGGTTCCACCTCATCATTCCGTGATCGGCATTGCCTTGCGGCTGAAAGGCGTGAAGAGTTCCCGGAGCCCCGGCACTGAGGAACGGACGCCTCAAAGGCGCGTTCCCCCAATGACGAGGACGGCGGCGTGCATGGAAGGAGAGGCGACAATGGTCGAGACACCGCTCCAGCAACGAATTTGGACCGCCCTCACCGATCACACGATCTGCATGGTGTCGACCATCGTCCGCGGTCGGATCAGGACCCGGCCCATGTCGGGGCATGTCGATCGTGAAGAACACCGCATCCTGTTCGTCACGCACAGCCATACCGGGCCGGTCGAAGAGCTCGATGCCTCGCAAACCGCCTCGATCGCCCTGAGCGACGAGAACCACAATTTCTATGCGACGATCGAATGCCGAGCCGAACGGCTTGATGACAACCACCTGCTCAGGAGAATCTGGAGCCCGTTGGTTGGAGCCTGGTTCCCGAACGGCCCCGACGATCCGGATGTGACCTTGCTGGCCCTGACGCCGGTCTCGGCCGAGATCTGGGACGGTCCATCGAGTGCCGTCGTGATCGCCTTCAAGCTTGCCACGGCCAAGATCCTCGGGCGGGCGCCGGATCTCGGCGTCAACACCACGATCGATATGCGCTGAACCGGCGGATCAGCCGGCGGAAGGGGTGCGAGCACTGGCGGGCTCCGCCCTTGCCATGCCCTGTCCGGCAAGGGCGAGCGAAAGACTCGACCACGCGATGCCGAGGCACCAGCCGGCCAGCACGTCGCTTGGCCAATGGACGCCCAGATAGATCCGGCTCACGCCAATCAGCAGCATCAGGACCCAGGCCAGCCCGATGCTGAGCCGTGTGATATCCCGATGCCGGGACGCCAGTCCGATCAAACCGGCGATGCCGAGCAGAACAACCGCCGATAGAAAGGCATGACCGCTCGGAAAGCTCGCAGTGAAGACGATTGCACTCGGCTCGACGACATCGGGGCGCGCCCGGCCGATCCCGATCTTCAGAAGCGTGCTGACCAGCGTTGCCAGCACGACATTGACGACGAGTGCGACGGCAAGGCGTCGATAGCCGGCAAGCCAGAGAGCGAGCGTCGCGGCGAGGGTCATGAAACCAAGCCCGACGAAACTGCCGAGCCCGCTGATGTCCCGCATCATCTCGGGCAACCATTGCGGCCCGATCGGCGTGGCCGGATCCCCAGCTTGCCGGAACAGCAGGATGAGGCCGGTATCGAAGGCGAAGGTGCGGCCGGACATGATGAACAGCGCCAGGCTGAGAAAGGCGAAGGCGGCCGCCAGAGGGACAAGAATGCGGGGATGAAGCGGCATCGAAATCCTGAATGATGGCAATCGACCGGAGGAACGTGTCTCTAGCCGTGCGCCCGACCCGGGGGCACCCGGCAAGCGATGATGCGCACCGCCTTTGGCAGGAGGCGATAGCGGAGCTCGCCGGCCTTGCGCTCGACCTCGCCGTCAAAGGTGATGTGACCGCGCTTCTTGTCGCGACGCGTCAGCGTGACTTCGTCACCGGTATAGGAGGTCAGGTTCTGGGACGAGCGCCAGTGCCCGGATGCGACCGACAGCGCTGCCTTGGTGCGAGAGAGAAGGCCGCCCGCATTGAGGATATGAACCTCGAAGACGCCGCCATCGAGCTTGCTGCGACGCCATTCGGGCCCATCGAAACTATTGATGGTGACAAGAACGGCATCGGCCTCGACCTGGCGGCGCTCCTGGCCGATCCGGATGTCCACGGTGATCGCCCGGGTGAACAGGATGGAGCGCGTCGCAGCGACCGCAAAGGCGACCGCGCGGCTGAAGGGGAAGCGCCTGCGCGCATATTCACGCTCGCGCGCCATCAGGCTGAAGAAGCCCATTCCCGAGATCGAGTGGAACAGCCGGTCGTTGACGCGGCCGATGTCCATCGTCACCGGCACGCCCGTGCAGAGCGCCTCGATCTGGCCCTCCAGCGTCCCGATGAGGCCGAGATCCCGCCCAAGGATATTCACCGTCCCGAGCGGGAGAACCCCTACTGGCCGTCCGGCCTGCAGCAGGACCGGCAGCACGCCGTTGATCGTGCCGTCGCCACCGGCAATGACGGGGGTTGCCGCAGCATCGGCGATCGCCGTCGAAAGCGCATGATGCAACTCGCGCGGCGGCACGAGCCGGACCTCCGCCTTGCAATCATGAGCATGGAACGCGGCCTCGATCCTGGCCGCGAAGGCCTCGGGCCCTGCGGCCAGCACGGTTCCCGCCCGCGCATTGACGATCACGATATGGCGCATGACGCCCTGATATCATCCCATCCATGCCGGAGCCCAGGCCAAGGCATTTCACAATGCAGCGGCCCGCTCCGCGCGCCACTCAACACGGTCTTTCGTCACAATCATGGCAGTTGCCGCGTCTTCGACCTCTTCGGTCGTGACTTCGAAATGCTGAAGCGAATGGGCTCCGAAGGAATTGAGCATCGCGACGTCGGTCGCGTCACGCCCCCGGGCGATCACGATCCGGCCGATGCGGCGGGCATTGTGACGCGCATCGAAGGTGTACCAGCGACCACTGAGAAAGACCTCGAACCAGGCGTTGAAATCCATTGGGGCCGGGTCCTTCGGCACGCCGATATCGCCGAGATAGCCGTTGCAATAGCGGGCCGGGATATTGAGGCAGCGGCAGAGGGTCACGGCAAGGTGGGCGAAGTCGCGGCAGACGCCGATCCGTTCCTCGAAGGCCTCCGCCGCAGTGCGCGTGTTGCGCGCATAGGCATAGCCGAAGGTCAGGTGATTATGGACGAAATCGACGACGGCCTGGACACGCTGCCAGCCCGGAGGGATCTGGCCGAAGAGCTGCCAGGCGCGATCCCCGAGCTTGTCGGTTTCGCAGTACCGGCTGCCGAGCAGATAGATCAGCACCTCGTCGGGCAGCTCGGACGGTTGCGCTTGCCGCGCCGCCGGATTGAAAGGATCGGGCTCGCCGGAATCATGGAGAAGTCCCGCTGAACTCAGCCGGATCCCGCCCGCTGGGGCGACAAGCCGGCGGCAGATATTGCCGAACGGGTCGCGATAGCGCTCGACTGGAACATGGCGACGTGGATCGACCAGGGAGACCGCGGTCATATCGTCTTGGCGGATGACATCGTGCTGACGGGAAGGATGCACATCGAGCATCGTCAACAGCGGCAATTCCTGCTGAGAGACGAGTTCGATGCGATAGCCGTAACGGATCTGCATGAGGGGCTCCTGGCAGGAACTGGGCCGTCTCAACAGGCCGGCGGGCAGTCCCACACGTGCCGGCGATGACGGAAAGGCGCTGTCAGGATGACGCGCGATCAGCGAATTGGTTCCCGAAAAAGGGAAGGAGTCGGGCCTCCAAACGGAAGATGCGGGCCTTTCGGCCCGCATCCCGCCGTCACGACGGTTCGGCTGGGGGGATAGCAACCGCCGCGACCTGCAGCCGGCGGTGCCTACATCATCCAGTAGGGCATCGTGCCGTAGTAATCATGCACGCGCTTGCCGTAATTTCTGTCGTCCCAGTCGGGCTCGCCTTCGCTGTCATACATCGGCGCCGCCTCGAGCTTCTCCTTGGTAAGAGGCACGACATAGCCACCGCGATTGGTGTCGTAGTCGAGCACACTCCAGGGGATGGGATGGTATTTTTCACCCAAGCCGAGAAAGCCGCCGAAGGACATGATGGCGTAGGCGACCTTGCCGGTCTGCTTGTCGAGCATCACGTCATAGATCTCGCCGAGATGATCGCCCGACGCATTGTAGACGCTGGTTCCGGCGACACGTGCACCGGCAATGAGCGGGTTCCCCGTGGTGGCAGTTGCGGTCATTGGAGCCTCCATTGAACGGCTACGCGGTGGCTCGCACCGCAGTCTGCCGGATCAACGCCGGGGAATCCGGAAGGTTCCGGGCAAAAGCCGAACCACTCCACTCCCTGTGGAAGACAACCCTGGGTATCTCCGCTCCACATGGCGAAGCCATAAATGGAACATTAATCCTTTGTCATGGTTGCTATGTCGCGCGATGTTGGTTGCGTCGCCCGTTACGGATCGTGTCTCGATCCTTTCGGGTGCGTTTCCATATCGAATGGAGCGGTTCGGACTGTGCATTAGGCCTGTCGATTGCATCCTGGGAGTCAAGACAATGAAGAAGCTTCTCATCCTCGTCGCGGTCGCGGCCTCGCTCGGTGCCTGCACGCAGCGCGAGCAGAATACCGGAACGGGCGCCCTGATCGGCGCTGGCACGGGTGCACTGATTGGTGGCCTCGCCACCGGCCGCGCTGGTGGCGCGCTCGCGGGCGCTGCAATCGGCGGTGCTGGCGGCGCCATCATCGGCTCGGCCACTACACCTGACCGTGTCTGCTACGGTCGCGACGAATGGGGTCGCCGCGTTCGCTATGCCTGCTGAACCGTTCAGCAGCTGAAGATGGAAAGGCCCGCATTCGCGGGCCTTTTTCATGCGCCGCTCAGACCGCACCGTATGGGCCGAAGCGACCAATGAAGCGGTGGCGCCCGCCAGGATAGAGCAGGCGAACGGCCGTCACCGGCTGGTTCTGATTCCAGGTGCGGCGCTCGACGAGCAGGCATGGCTCGCCCTGCTCGATCTCCAGCAACCCCGACTCCCGTTCGCCCGCCGCCACCGCGCTGATCGCGTGCTCGGCCTGCGACCAGAGACTGTGTTGCAGCAACCAGTCGCCGGGAGGCGTCGTCTCGAATCGTTCGGCCGCGGCTGCGGGCACGGTCGCGAGATGAATCACCCGCTCCTCCAGCACATGCGGCTGCCCGCCGCTGCGATGCAGGGTCACGAGATGGGCCACCTGTTCCGAGCGCTTCAGTTCGAAGCGCGCAGCGACTTCAGGCGAAGGCCGTGCGTCCCGCCGCGACAGAATCTCGAAGGAATAGTCCTGCCCGAGCTGCCTTACCTCGTCGGGTATCGACAGGATGTCGAGCATGGCATGGCTTGCCGGCGGGTTCGCCACGATGGTGCCGGACCGCCGGCGCCGCGTGATCAACCCTTCGCGCGCCAGCTGCACCAAGGCGCGATGTACCGTCATGCGCGACGCGCCGAGCCGCTCCATCAGAGCGTGCTCCGGCGGCACCGCCGTTCCCGGAGGCCAGGCCCCATTCAGGACGAGATCCCGGATGGCACGGCGGATCTGGTCATAGACCGGGCCCGTGCCATCCAGCTTTACAGCCTCGATCCCGTTATCCGACATGACGACCCTTCAAGGACTCAGGCAAGCAGCCGACGCATCGTCGCGGCGAATCGGCTCGCGACAGCGGCGCGTGCGACATGGCGACCTTCGCTGACAACCTGCCGCCCGCCAACCAGGACATCGCGCAAGGGTAAGGCGTTGGCAGCGAAAATCGCGCTGTCGAGCACCGCCTCGCCACGCTTTCCGACCAAGGCAGGATGATCGGGATCGAGCGAGACGAGATCGGCGCGCTGGCCAACCGCAAGGCTTCCAATGGCACGGCCGCAGGCCTGCGCGCCGCCGACACAGGCCTTTGCCCAGAGTGCATGTCCCGTGGAGGCGTCGGCATCCGCCAGCAAGGCACGCCCGCGATCGCGCAGGCGCTGGGAGTATTCGAGTTGGCGCAGCTCGGCGCCGGCATCGATCTGGATGTTGGAATCGCTGCCGACACCGAAGGTCCCGCCAGCGGCCACGTAGCGCACGCCATCGAAGATGCCATCGCCCAGGCTAGACTCGGTGATCGGGCACAGTCCCGCGACAGCGCCGCTGCGCGCGATGGTGTCGCGCTCCGCATCCGTCAGATGGGTGGCGTGGATCAGGCACCAGCGCCTGTCCAACGCAATGCTGTCCGTCAGGAACTCGACCGGGCGACGCCCAGTGATCTTCAGGCTGTCCTCGATCTCGCGCATCTGTTCGGCGACATGGATGTGGATCGGTCCATCAGGCGCCAGGCCAAGCAGCCACTGCAGATCCTCAGGCGAGACGGCGCGCAGCGAATGCGGCGCGACGCCGAGCCGCGAATCCGGCAGAGCGCCGATCGCGACAGCGCTCGCCTCCATGAGCCGGGCAAAACTGTCGCGATTATTGATGAAGCGACGCTGGCCATGGCTCGGGGCCGCGCCGCCGAAATTGCCGAAACGATAGAGCACCGGCAGCAGGGTCAGGCCGATGCCGGTTTCCTCGGCTGCTGCCGCAACCGCCAGCGCCATCGCCGCGATATCGGCATGCGGCTGGCCGTCCTTGTCATGGTGCAGATAGTGGAACTCGGCGAGCGCGGTGAAGCCGCCCTCCAGCATTTCGACCATTGCCTGCGCCGCGATCGCCTGGACGTCGTCGGGATCAAGCCGGTCGAGGAAGCGATACATCACCTCGCGCCAGGTCCAGAACGAATCCGCCGTGGCGCCCCGCCGCTCAGACAGGCCCGCCATGCCGCGCTGGAACAGATGGCTGTGGAGGTTCGGCATGCCAGGCAGCGTCAGCCCGGCCAGGTGCAGGGCACCGGCCGGAGCAACCTCTCCCACGCTCATGGAGGTGATTGTCCCCTCCGCGATCGTGAGCGTCACGTTGTCGGCAAAGCCCTCCGGCAAGAGTGCCTGGGCGAGATGCAGGGTCGGGTATTGTGTCACGCTGGCTCCTCGCTCGATTTGCATATGCAAATGACACTTGCTAATTGCATATGCAATTGTCTAGCATAGTCGGATCGCAAACGAAGTCGAGAGGATGCGGATGGCCGCGGAACCTTCCCACTGCGACAGGATCTGGGTGAATGCCCGCCTCGCGACCATGGCGCCCGGCGCCGGCCAGCCCTATGGCGCAGTCGAAGACGGGGTCGTAGCGGCCCGCGACGGCCGCATCGTCTTTGCCGGCCCGCGCAGCGAGGCACCAACCCTGGACGCGCGCGAAACCGTCGACTGCGGCGGACGCTGGATCACACCGGGCCTGATCGATTGCCATACCCATCTCGTCTATGGCGGAGATCGGGCACATGAGTTCGAGCTCAGGCTGCAGGGCGCGAGCTATGAGGAAATCGCACGCGCCGGCGGCGGCATCCTCTCCACCGTCAAGGCCACGCGCGCTGCCAGCGAGGCCGAGCTCTTCGCCAGCGCCGACCGGCGCCTGGGCGCCTTGATCGCTGAAGGCGTCACGACCGTCGAAATCAAGTCGGGCTACGGGCTCGAACAGCAGGCCGAGCTGAAGCAGCTTGCGGTCGCACGGCAGCTCGGTCGCGAACGGCCTGTCACCGTCCGCACCACTTTCCTTGCCGCCCATGCCGTTCCGCCGGAGTTCACCGGCCGCTCCGGCGACTATGTCGACCAGATCACCGGGCCGATGCTCGACGCCGTGACCGCGCAGGATCTTGCCGACGCAGTCGACGTGTTCTGCGAGGGCATTGCCTTCTCGCCCGAGGAAACGGCCAGGGTATTTACCGCAGCCAGGGCCAAGGGGCTGCCGGTCAAGATCCATGCCGAACAGCTTTCCAATCTCGGCGGCGCCGCACTCGCGGCCGAACATGGCGCACTCTCGGCCGACCATCTCGAATATCTCGACGAGGCGGGCGTGATCGCCATGGCCCGGTCCGGAACGGTCGCCGTCATCCTGCCGGGCGCCTTCTACTTCCTGCGCGAGACGCAGAAGCCGCCGATCGACCTGCTCCGCAAGCATGGCGTTGCAATTGCGCTCGCGACCGACGCCAATCCCGGATCCTCGCCGCTGACCTCGCCGCTGCTGGTCCTCAACATGGCCTGCACGCTCTTCCGGCTGACACCCGAAGAGGCGCTGGCCGGGCTGACGCGCCATGCCGCCAAGGCGCTCGGCCTGCAGGACGAGATCGGCACGCTCGAGGCCGGCAAGCGCTGCGACCTCGCCATCTGGGAGATCGAGCGCCCCGCCGAACTCGCCTACCGCATCGGCTTCAACCCGCTTCACTCCCGCATCTGGAACGGCCAATGACCGCAACATTCTCCCTGAAGCCGGGCGAGGCCGCCCTGAAGCAATGGCGCGCCGTGATTGACGGCACCGCAGCCAAGCTGGATGGCGCAAGCGGGGCAGCGATCGCCTCCGCCCAAGCGATCGTCGACGATATCGTCGCCGCCGGAACCGTGACCTATGGCGTCAATACCGGCTTCGGCAAGCTCGCCAGCGTGCGCATCGCCGATGCCGACCTGGCAACCCTGCAGCGCAACCTGATCCTCTCCCATGCCGTCGGCACTGGCCCTGCCCTGCCGGACCGGATCGTGCGCCTGATCCTCGCCATGAAGGCCGCGAGCCTGGCGCGCGGGGCCTCCGGCGTACGCCCCGTCGTGGTCGAGGCGCTGGTCGGCGCGCTCGCCTCCGAGGCGCTTCCGGTCGTTCCCGCCAAGGGCTCGGTCGGCGCGTCCGGCGATCTTGCGCCGCTTGCCCATCTCACCGCGGCGCTGATGGGCGTCGGCGAGATCAGGCTGAAGGGCGAGACGCTTCCCGCAGGGGATGCCCTGGCCCGGATCGGCCAGAAGCCGCTCGAACTTGGGGCCAAGGAGGGTCTTGCGCTGATCAACGGCACGCAGGTCTCGACCGCGATCGCGCTGACGGCGCTCAGCGACATCGCCCGCGTCTTCGATGCGGCGCTGGTCACTGGCGCACTCTCCGTGGATGCGCTGAAGGGCTCCGACACGCCGTTCGACCCTCGCATCCAGGCGCTGCGCGGCCAGCCCGGCCAGATCCGGGTCGCGCAAACATTGCTCGCGCTGATCGCGAAGAGCGAAATCCGCGACAGCCATCGCTTCGGCGATACCAAGGTCCAGGATCCTTACTCCCTGCGCTGCCAGCCGCAGGTGATGGGGGCCGTGCGCGACCTCCTCGCCAATGCCGCCGCAACGCTTGCGATCGAGGCCAACGCGGTCACCGACAACCCGCTGGTGCTGGGGCCGGGCGAAATCGTCTCGGGCGGCAACTTCCACGCGGAGCCCGTCGCCTTCGCCGCCGACATCCTCGCCATGGGGCTGTGCGAGATCGGCAACCTGTCCGAGCGGCGCATGGCGCTGCTGGTTGACCCCGTGATGAGCGGCCTGCCTCCCTTCCTGGCCCGCGATGCCGGGCTGAACTCCGGCTTCATGATTGCGCAGGTCACGGCAGCCGCGCTGGCATCGGAGAACAAGCAGAAGGCCTATCCCGCCTCGGTCGACACGATCCCGACCTCTGCCAATCAGGAAGACCATGTCTCGATGGCGACGCATGGCGCCTATCGCCTGCTCGACATGGCCCGGAACACGGCCAGCATCATCGGCGTCGAGCTGATGGCCGCGGCGGAAGCGATCGAGCATCATCGCCCGATGAAGACGAGCCCGCGGCTGGAGCCGGTTCTGGCCCTGGTCCGGCAGCGTATCGCGCCGCTCGACGCGGACCGCTACCTTGCCCCCGACCTTGCGGCGGCGACAGAGCTGGTGCTCAGCGGCGCGATCAGCGATGCCGCCGGGCTCGACAGCTTCGCGGAGTTCTCGGCGTGATGAGCATGAACCCTTCCGAGATCGTCAACGTCACGCAAGGCGCCGGTCCGCTGGTCCTGTCGATGCCGCATCCCGGCACTGGCTTGCCGGAGGAGGTGAAGGTGGCGCTGAACGAGACGGGTCGTTCCGTGCCCGACACCGACTGGCATATGCGCCAGCTCTATGCGTTTGCCGAGCGCTTCGCACCGACGATCGTCGAGGCCGGGCTGTCGCGCTATGTCATCGACCTCAACCGCGATCCGTCCGGCGTATCGCTCTACCCCGGACAGGCGACGACGGAACTCGTGCCGACCACGACCTTCGACGGCGAGCCGATCTGGGCAAAGGCGCCCGACGAGGCCGAGATCGCGCGCCGTCGCGCCGCCTATTTCCAGCCCTATCACGACGCACTCGCAGCCGAGATCGAACGGGCCAAGGCCGCGCATGGTTTCTGTCTGCTCTGGGACTGCCACTCCATCAAGTCGGTCATTCCACGCCTGTTCCCGGGCACGCTGCCGCTGCTCAATCTCGGCACCAATTCCGGTGCGAGCTGCGCACCTTCGGTCCAGCACGCGGCCGATGCAGCGCTTGCCGGCTCGGGCTTCAGCCATGTCAGCAATGGCCGCTTCAAGGGCGGCTGGATCACCCGGCATTACGGCCAGCCGGCGCGGGATGTGCACGCGATCCAGATGGAAATCTCGCTGAGCGGCTATCTCACCGAGGAGACGCCGCCCTGGCGCTTCGACAYGCCTAGGGCCGCCCAACTGCAAACCGCCCTCTCCGCCATCATCGAAGCCGCGCTCGAAGCGGCCAGAAAGCTGAAACCCTGACCCTGATCGGGCGGAAACAACGCATTCCGCATGTCCCGATCACGGTTTGAACGGAGCCATTCATGACCCGCATCGACAATAGCCGCGTCATCCGCAGCCCCAGGGGCAGCGAGCTCTCCGCCAAGAGCTGGCTGACCGAAGCGCCGCTGCGCATGCTGATGAACAATCTCGACCCCGACGTCGCCGAGAAGCCGGGCGAGCTCGTGGTCTATGGCGGCATCGGCCGCGCTGCCCGGACCTGGGAAGATTTCGACCGGATCGTCGGCGCGCTGCGCTCGCTCGAGGCCGACGAAACGCTGCTGGTGCAGTCCGGCAAGCCCGTCGGCGTGTTCCGCACCCATGCGGATGCACCGCGCGTGCTGATCGCCAATTCGAACCTCGTGCCGGCCTACGCGAACTGGGAGCATTTTCACGAGCTCGATAAGGCGGGGCTGATGATGTACGGCCAGATGACCGCGGGGTCCTGGATCTATATCGGCACGCAGGGCATCGTTCAGGGCACTTACGAAACCTTCGTCGAGGTCGGCCGCCAGCATTATGGCGGCAGCCTCAAGGGCAAGTGGATCCTGACCGGCGGTCTCGGCGGCATGGGTGGGGCCCAGCCGCTCGCCGCGACGATGGCCGGGGCCTCGATGATCGCCATCGAGTGCAAGCCCTCCAGCATCGAGTTCCGGCTGCGCACCGGCTATCTCGACGAGAAGGCCGACAGTGTCGACGAGGCGCTGGAGATCATCAAGCGCGCCCATGCGGCCGGCAAGGCCGTCTCGGTCGGTGTGCTCGGCAATGCGGCGGAAGTCTTCCCCGACATGGTCAGGCGCGGCATCCGCCCGGATGTCGTCACCGACCAGACCTCGGCCCATGACCCTCTGAACGGCTATCTGCCGGCCGGCTGGACGCTCGAGCAGTGGGAAGAGCGCAAGGAGCGCGATCCTGCCGGTACGATCGAGGCCGCCAAGAAATCGATGGCCGTGCATGTCCGCGCCATGCTGGATTTCCAGCAGATGGGCGTGCCGACGCTCGATTACGGCAATAATATCCGCCAGATGGCGAAGGATATGGGTGTCGACAACGCCTTCGATTTCCCCGGCTTCGTTCCGGCCTATATTCGCCCGCTGTTCTGCCGCGGCGTGGGCCCGTTCCGCTGGGCTGCGCTCTCAGGCGATCCGGAGGACATCTATCGCACGGACCAGCGCGTGAAGGAGCTGATGCCGGACGATCACCATCTGCATAACTGGCTCGACATGGCGCGCGAGCGCATCAAGTTCCAGGGCCTGCCGGCACGGATCTGCTGGGTCGGCCTCGGCGACCGGCACCGGCTCGGCCTGGCCTTCAACGAGATGGTGGCCAAGGGCGAGCTCAAGGCGCCGGTGGTGATCGGCCGCGACCACCTCGATTCGGGTTCGGTCGCTTCGCCGAACCGCGAGACGGAAGCGATGAAGGACGGTTCGGACGCCGTCTCCGATTGGCCACTGCTGAACGCGCTGCTCAACACTGCCGGCGGCGCGACCTGGGTCTCGCTTCACCATGGTGGCGGCGTCGGCATGGGCTATTCGCAGCATTCGGGCGTCGTCATCGTCGCCGACGGCACCCCGGAGGCGGCAAAGCGGCTGGAGCGCGTCCTTTGGAATGACCCGGCGACCGGCGTGATGCGTCATGCCGATGCCGGCTACGAGATCGCGATCGACTGCGCCAAGGCAAAGGGCCTGAAGCTGCCGGGCATTCTCGGCTGATCATGCGCATCATCCGCGCCAGCGCGTGCCGCACCATGCCGTGGAAGAACGGCGGCGGCACCACGACGGAGATCGCAGCGCATCCGCCCGGCGCCTCGTTGGACGGCTTCGACTGGCGGATCTCCATGGCCCATGTCGGGTCGGACGGCCCCTTCTCCGTTTTTCCCGGCATCGACAGGACCTTGTCGGTGCTGACGGGCCGGGGAATCGTCCTCGCCTTCGGCGAGGGCGAAAGCAAACGCCTCGAGCGGTCCACCGAGCCCTATCCGTTCGCGGCCGACAGGCCGGTCGAGGGGCAATTGGTGGACGGGCCGATCGACGACCTCAACGTGATGACCCGCCGCGGTCGCTGGCTGCACAAGGTAACGCGCTTCAGTGGCACTGGCCCGTTCCAGCTCGACCAGACGGGAGAACTCGTGGTCCTGGTCGCTCGCTCCGATGGCTGGACGATAGCGCGGCCCCCGCACCGGGAAATCCTAGCCACCGGGGACAGTGCCCTGCTGGAATCGGTCGAAGGCGTCGTCCTGACGAATCCTCACGACTCCGGCGAGATCTTCGCGATCGTGCTGTCGGCCGCTCCGCAGATCTGACGCGCGGCCGACGCTCCGATCATGCCTCCATGTAACTGCGCGTCATCGGCAAGGTGTCGAGCCGCTTAGCGAGCTGGAGCTGGAAGACGACAAGGCCATCGTGGCGGAAACTCGCTTCCGAAGCCGCCAGATAGAACTCCCACATCCGCGCGAAGCGCTCGTCATACATGTCCACCGCCTCCTTGCGCCGAGCGAGGAATCGCTCGCGCCAGGCCTTCAGCGTCTCGGCATAGTGAAGGCGCAGCACCTCGACATCAGTGATGATCAGGCCCTCGCGTTCGATTGCCGCCGTGATTTCCGACATGGCGGGAATGTAGCCGCCGGGGAAGATGTATTTGGCGATGAAAGGGTTCGTCGCACCTGGGGGCGTGGTGCGACCGATCGTGTGAATGAGCGCAGCACCGTTATCCGTGAGCAGCTCCGTAATCTTGCGAAAATAGGCACGGTAATAGCCCACGCCGACATGCTCGAACATACCGACCGAGACGATGCGGTCGAAGGGTTCCGCTAGCATGCGGTAATCCTGGAACTGGAAATCGACCGGCAGCCCCTCGGCGGCAGCCCGCTCCTGCGCGACGGAAAGCTGCTCCCGCGAGAGGGTGATGCCCTTCACCGAGGCACCGGTCTCGCGCGCGATGCTCAAGCCCAGACCGCCCCAGCCCGACCCGATATCGAGGACGCGCTGGCCCGGCTCGATCGCCAGCTTGGCGATGATGTGGTGCTTCTTGGCCGCCTGTGCGTCCACGAGCGAAATGTCCGGGCTCGGAAAGTAGGCGCAGGAATACTGCAGGTCTTCGTCGAGGAAGAGCCGGAAGAACTCGGTCCTGAGGTCATAGTGATGGGCGACGTTGCGTCTCGCCCAAGCCAGATTGTTGTTCTGGGTGATGCGCCTGATCGCCGTGCGGAATTGCGTGAGAGGTCGCGTCCACGCGGTCAGTTCCTGTCGCGATGCGCCGGCGATCAGAATGTCGAGAAGGTCGTAGAGACTGCCACGCTCGACGACGACACGCCCGTCCATCACCGCCTCGCCAAGAGCAAGCTCTGGATTCAGCGCCAGTTTCAACTCGGTCGGCCGGTCGAGAATACGCATCGTCGGCCCAGGACTTCTCCCGGCGCCGACGGAGCGCTGGGATCCGTCGGCGAAGACAACATCGAGCCGGGATTTCCCCACCAGCCGAGACAACATCGATTCAATGAGCGCGCGCAAGGACGTCACTCCGTCAGCGAACTCCCCTTCGCCAAAAAATGGCAATGGAGCCCCTTCAGTGCAACACCTTCAACCTGGGAGTGCAACAGGGGCCTGACTTCAGTGCATGGCGGCGGAGGCTCGGCTCCGCCGCCGAATATTACCGCAACATCCCCATCGTTCGCGGCAGCCACAGCGTCAACTCGGGAATGAAGGTGATGGCGAAGAGCGCCAGGAAGAGCGGCACCAGCCAGGGCAGGATCGCCATGGTGGTCTGCTCGACCGAGAGTTTCGCCACCCGCGAAAGCACGAAGAGCACCATGCCGAGCGGCGGATGCAGCAGGCCGATCATCAGGTTCAGCGTCATGATCAACCCGAAATGGATCGGGTCGACGCCGAGCTTGAGGGCGATCGGCAGCAGGATCGGCACCACGATGGTGATCGCCGCAATGGTGTCGAGGAAGCAGCCGATGAAGAGCAGCAGCAGATTGACCAGGATCAGGAAGACCCATTTGTTCTGGGTCAGCCCGAGGATCAGGTCGGACAGGATCTGCGCCGTGCTCGAGACCGTCAGCAGCCAGGCGAAGATCGAGGCGGCTGTGACGATGAAGAGGACGGAAGCGGTCGTCTCGATCGTGTCGAAGGTCGCCTTGGTCAGTGTGCGCAGCGTCATCGAGCGATAGCGGACAAGGCCGAGGAAGAGCGACCAGATCACCGCCGCAGCGGCGGCCTCCGTCGGCGTGAACCAGCCCAGCGTCATGCCGCCGATCAGGATGACCGGCGTCATCAGTGCCATCACCGCCGAGAAGTCGAAATAGTAGTCGAGCGCCAGCAGGGCGACGAGCGCGAGCCCGATCGCGACATTCTCCGACAGGCCTGCCCAGACGAGCAGATAAGCCAGGACCGGGAAGCCAAGCACGACCAGAACCTCGATCCCGGCCGAGCCGATCTGGCGCAGCGAGAATTTGGCGTCGGAGCCCCAGCCGCGCATGCGGGCGAAGACGGCGACCGTGCCCATCATGAACAGCGTCATCACCACGCCGGGAATGACACCGCCAAGGAAAAGTGCACCGATCGAGGTGTTCGACATCATGCCGTAGATGACGAAGGGCAGTGAAGGCGGAATGATCGGCCCGAGCGTCGCCGAGGCCGCCGTCACGCCGACGGCAACATCCATGGGATAGCCATGGTCCTTCATGGCCTTGATCTCGATCGTGCCGATGCCCGCGGCATCCGCGATCGCCGTGCCCGACATGCCCGAGAAGATCACCGAGCCGATGATGTTGACCTGGGCTAGGCCGCCGCGCATCCAACCGACAAGCGCGACCGCGAAGGCATAGATGCGACCGGTGACGCCGGCGATGTTCATCAGATTGCCGGCAAGGATGAAGAACGGCACCGCCAGCAGCGGGAAACTCTCGACGCCGGCGATCATCCGCTGCGCCATGATGACATCGGGCACAGTGCCGGAAATGACGATGAAGGCGAGAGAGGCGACGGCCATGGAGATGGCCACCGGCACGCCGAGGATCATCAGGCCGAGGAAGGTTCCGAGCAGGATGAGCATGCCTCAGGCCTCCGAGCCGTCGAAGGCCGAAGGCCGTTCCAGCACGGAATAGCCGCGTCGTGCATTCTGCCAGGCGACCTGGATCGAGCGCAGCGTCATCAGAGCGAAGGCAATGACGACGGCATTGAAGACGATCGACTTCGGAAACTGGATCGTCGTCATCATCTCATCGGGGATGAGCGACGCATATTTGTACATGAGCCAGGTGGCGTAGCCGAAGAAGACGATCCGCAAGAGATCGACGCCCGTCGACAGGATCCGCCCCATGCCGGGCGACAGGTAGCGGTAGATGAAATCGACCTGGATGTGGCGCGAGGCCCGCACGCACATCGAGGCGCCGAGGAAGACGACGACGATCAGCGCGTAGATCGCGATCTCTTCCGTCCAGGCGTAGGAATCGTTCAGGACATAGCGCGTGAAGAACTGCAGCACGACGCAACCGACCATCAGCCAGAAGGCGGCGAGCGTCACCCAGTCCTCGACGCCATAGCCGCTCAGATCGGCAGGCGGTGGCGCCTCGTCGAAGACATGCGCGATTTCCTCGCTGGTGACGGGGATGTGGATCTCCTGCGGGGTCTCGCTCGACATCGACGGCCTCGGCTCGGCGTGAGGACAAAAAAGGGCCGGTCAAAGACCGGCCCGATGCGACGGATCAGATCACTTGATCGCCTGGATGCGTTCCCAGTCGGCCTTGCGGTAGCCGAACTGCTCGAAGCTGACATTCTTCTGTACGGCAGCGAGGAAGTCGGCCTTGTCGATCTCGGTGACCGACAGGCCCTTGTCCTTGAAGACCTGCACGAGCTTGACCTCGTCGGACTGGATCTTCTTGGTCGCACGCTCGGCAGCCTCCTGCGCGACGTCGGTGAAGATCTTGCGGTCTTCTGGCGAGAGCTTGTCCCAGAGCTGCTTGGAGACGACCGTGTTGAGGTGGTCGACGATATGTCCGGTCAGGACGATGTGCTTCTGCACCTCGTAGAACTTCTTCGCCTCGATCGTGTTGAGCGGATTCTCCTGCGCCTCGACCGTACCGTTCTGGAGCGCGAGATAGACCTCGGCGAAGGCGATCGGCGTCGTATTGGCGCCGCAGGCGCGTGGCATGGCGAGATAGGCCGGCACGTCCGGCACGCGGATCTTCAGCCCCTTCATGTCCGCGCAGGTCTTGATCGGCTTGTTCGCGGTGGTGTGGCGCGTGCCGTAATAGGTGACGGCCAGGATCTGGTGCCCGCTCTTCTCCTGATAGCCCTTCGCCATCTCCTTGAAGACGTCGCTCTTCACGTAGGCGAGGAGGTGGTCCGGGCCGCGGAAGATGAAGGGATAATAGGTCACGCCGATCGGCGGATAGGCGCGGGCCGCGAAGCTCGAGCCCGAGATGATCATGTCGACGGTGCCCAGCGTCAGGCCCTGGTTGATGTCGGTTTCCTTGCCGAGTTGCGAGGCCGGGTAGACCGTGATCTCGTATTTGCCGTTGGTGCGCTTCTTGATCTCGTCCGCAGCCCAGACCGACTCGGTGTGGAACGGCTCGGATGTCTCGTAGACATGCGCCCATTTCAGCTTGGTCTGGGCCTGGGCCGGCGCCCCGGCAAGAACGAGGCCGGCGGCAAAGGCTGCAGCCAGTGTCAGATAGCTCTTCATCAGGTGTCCTCCCATGGACTCGAAGATCGTTGCTTGGCGTCAATTCTTGCTGGCCGGGCAGGAGTTGACGCTCTCCTGCCCGCTTGAAACCCCTTCACCGAAACTCTGCGAAAAACGCTCCTGCGAGCAGCGCAGGTGCCGGCGCATCGCGGTGCTGGCGGCCTCTCCCGATCCAGCGGCCAGCGCATCACGGATAACCCGGTGCTCGGCGACGGCGGTGCGCCAGGATGTCTCGTTCTCGAAGTAGCTCGCGAGTTGCTGGAAATACGGATTGATGCGCTGATCGAACAAGGTGCCAACAAAGCGCGCCAGAACGGAGTTCCCCAGGATTCCGGCGATCGCGACATGGAAGGCGCGGTCGAGCGCGACGAGTTCGTCGCTCGGCAATCCGGGAGCCTCCATTCCGCACAGGATTTCCTCGAGGCGCGCGAGATCCTCGCCCGTTGCCTGCCCTCCCGCCTCGGCGCAGATCGCGCTCTCCACCAGCTCGCGGGCCTTCAGGACCTCGAAAGGCCCCTCGGGCGCATCATCGGAGACAAGGATGGCGCTGGGAACCGGACGTGGCGGATCGATCACGTAGACGCCGGAGCCCATGCGGATACGCACCCGCCCCTCGACCTCGAGCGCGATCAAGGCCTCGCGCACTGAAGGACGAGAGACGCCGAGCTTTTCCGCGAGTTCCCGCTCAGGTGGCAGGCGTGCGCCAACGGGAAACTCCTGCCGGTCAATGAGATGACGCAGCTGATCGGCGATCTGACGATAAAGGCGCGGCGACTCGACGGCTTCGAGCGGCACGTGTCACTCCCCGGTCCATCCCCTGCCTCGGCAGTACCGAGGTCAATTTGGCCATGTGGTCAGGCCAATTTTGGAGAAGAAACCATCGTAGCGACCGGCATGTCAATGAGCCTTCGCAGGCAGGCGCCTTCCGTTCCAGCGATGGCCCTGCCCCTGCCGTTACGCCCCGTACCAGCAGCTCGGTCTTTCAGAACGCCAGCGGCCGATGGTACGGCTGAGTGCGACCAAGGTCGCGGACTTTGGTTTGTCGATTTGTCCGACCATGGTCTCTCCCCGCAGTCCGGCCTCATGGGTATAATTGTTGAGGCGGCTCGCACCCATTGGCCAGATGCGGGGAGGCGGACATGTATCTTCCGCGCGAGACCACCGGCGTCCTGTTGAAGGAAGCTGAGCGCGCTCTGGAAAACCGGCTCGAGATCGTCAGAGCCCTCGCCTTGGGGCAGATCACCAAACGCGATCTGCTGCGCTGGGGATATTTCGCGACCGGCGGGCTTCTGATCGCGAGGAACGGGCTCGGCCGGTTCGTCGGTAGCGCCTATGCCGACAGCGTGCCGCGCAGCCCGACTTTCGGCGCAGTCAAGTTCCAGACGCCGATGCCGCGGGCCGAGCTTCAGAGGCCGGTCCCGCTGCTGCGCCTGCCGAATGGCGATGCGGCCTGGCAGACGGGTGGGGGCGGTACGGAACTGGCCGCCAGGAGCTTTTCCTATCACACCGACTTCACCAATTCCGGCGGTGCGGTCTTCCGCAATCCGGTGACCGGTGTCGGGCCGTTCGAGGGGCGGCCGCCCGGCGAGTTCTTCGCGCATCAGCGCTGGGAGGAGCTTTACCCGAAGGTGGGCTATCTGCTGTCGGTCGGACAGGTCCGACCGGGCAGCAAATTCGGCCAAGGGCTGCCGGACCAGAACGCGAACTCCGTCTGGTCCTTCGGCCCCCGGCAGCCTGGGCAGACGGGGAATGCCGCCGGCCTGCGCACGGGGTTGGCGAGGCCCGTTCTGATCAAGGCCCGCTACGGCGAACCGATCCTCACGCGAATCTACAACGACCTGCCGGTCGACCGGGCCATCAATGGCGGATTCGGGCGCAACGAAAGCTCGGTTCACCTTCACAATTCGCATAACGGCGCCGAGAGCGACGGTGCCTGCAACGCGTTCAATTTCCCCGGGACTTTCTATGACTATCACTGGGCAATGGCCATGGCGCGGCGCGATTTGCCGAGCGTCTGGCCGACCAGCGACCGCGACTTTGCGCGCAAGGCCTCGGGACCCGACGATGGCAACGGCCTGGTTCAGGTCCCGGGCGATTTCCGGGAGATCCAGGGCAGCCTCTGGTTCCACGACCATCGCTTCTTCTTCACGGCGCAGAACGTCTACAAGGGCATGTTCGCTGTCTTCAACATCTACAGCGGCCCTGATCGAGGCCGCGAAGATCTCGATGACGGCATCAACCTGCGGCTGCCGAGCGGCTCGCAGCTCAAATGGGGCAATGTCGATTTCGACATCAACCTCGCGATCTCGAACCCGGCCTTCGACGCCAATGGGCAGCCCCGGTTCGACATCTTCGACACCGATGGCTTCCTGGGTGACATCCTGTTGGTCAACGGCACCTATTATCCGTATTTCGAGGTGCTGCCGCGACGTTACCGCTTCCGCCTCCTGAACGTCTCCGTCGCGCGCTTCATCAAACTGGCACTCGGGGTCAACAAGAGTGCTCGCTTCTCGCAAGCCACCAAAGTTCCGTTCTACTTCATCGCCAATGACGGAAATCTGGTTGTCAGTCCGATCGCCCTGACCGAGCTGGACGAGCAGGGCGTTGCGGAGCGCTACGACATCGTTGTCGATTTTTCCGCCTTTGCGCCAGGCGACAGCATCTATCTGGTGAACCTGTTGCAGCAGACCGACGGGCGCCGGCCAGACGGCGCCGTCTCGATCGACAGGGCACTCAAGGCTGGCGGTGACGATCCTTGTGTCGGCCCCTTCCTTGAGTTCCGGGTCGTGAATTCGCTGCAAAGCGTCGACAATCCCGGCAAGATCTACAATGCCAGCAATCCGCTCGACAAGGATCGCAGCGTCAATTTCACCGATCCCGAGTGGCGGTCCGGCGCCAAGACCCTGACCAGTCAAATCCCGATCGTCGCGCCAGTGCGTGAGCGGACCCTTGAATTCGGCAGGTCAGGGGGTGGAGATTCTCGCAATACTGCTGACGGGCAATGCATCCCCGATTGCGGCAATGCCGATTCCTTTCCCTGGACCATCAAAGTCAACGGCCAAGCAGCGCACTCGCTCAACGCCAACCGCATCTCCCTCCTGGTCCCCAAGCCGGGCGAGGTGGAGCACTGGACCCTCGTCAATGGCGGGGGCGGCTGGGACCACCCGATTCACCTTCATTTCGAGGAAGGCGTCACCATCGACCGCGGCGGAGCTGCCATTCCCGCAACGGAGCGCCTTGTACGCAAGGATGTCTGGCGCCTGCGGCCCTCGGGCAAGGTGAAATTCCAGGTGCGGTTCGGGGAGTTCGGCGGGGCCTATGTGACCCATTGCCATAACGCCACCCATGAGGATGCTGCTGCGGCTCCAGCTCCTGACGCCTCCACCCGGAGATCCGAACTTCAAGGGCCAGCCGCAATATGTGGTGACACAGACGCCGATCCCGACGCCGAACGGCGTGACCTTCAAGCAGCCCGAAATTCTACCTGAAGGAGATCCCCGGAAACTCAGAGTTGCAGGATCTGCACGCTCCTGACCAAGACAGGGCGACCGATCGCCGGAGCTCCGCTGCACAAGATCGCGGGCTAAGCCGCGCTCGCCATCACCTCTGCCCGGATCTCCTCGACCAGCCGCTCCTTGAGCGCGACGAATTCCGGGCTCGTCTTGATCGTGTAGGGCCGCGGATGCGGGAGGTCGACCGGGATGTCCGCCTTGACGCGTCCCGGCCGGGCGCTGATCACCACGACGCGCGAGGCCATGAAGATCGCCTCCTCGACGTCATGGGTGACGAAGAGCACGGTCTTCTGCTCACGCTCCCAGATGCCGAGCAGCATTTCCTGCATCAGGGCGCGTGTCTGGTTGTCGAGCGCGCCGAAGGGCTCGTCCAGCAACAGGATCTTTGGATCATTGGCGAGGGCACGCGCGATCGCGGTGCGCTGCTGCATGCCGCCCGACAGCTGCTTGGGGAAATGGTTCTCGAAGCCCTTGAGACCGATGCGTCCGGCCCAGTCGACGGCGATCCGCAGCCGCTCCGCCTCCGGCACGCCCTTCTCGCGCAGGCCGAAGGCGATGTTCTGCGCCACGGTCAGCCAGGGAAAGAGGGTATAGCTCTGAAAGACGAAACCGCGATCCGCACCGGGCCCTGTCACCGTCTCGCCATCGAGCAGGATGCGCCCTTCCGTCGGCGTCTCCAGCCCGCCGATCATGCGCAGCAAGGTCGACTTGCCGCAGCCGGAGGGGCCGAGAATGGTGATGAAGTCGTTGTCGGAGACGCTGAGGGACGTCGGCATCAGCGCCCGTGTCGCCTGCCCACCGTGACGCGCGGGGAAGGATTTTCCGACATTGTCGATGATGAGATTGCTCATTTCGCGGCCCAGGGGAACAGGCGCTGATTGACCGCCTTGAACAGGAAATCCGAGATCAGCCCGATCAGGCCGATGACGATGATGCCGAAGATGATCTGCCCGGTGTTCAGCAGCGCCTGGCTGTCGGTGATCATGTGGCCGATGCCGGAGGAGGAACCGATCAGCTCGGCGACGATGACATAGGTCCAGGCCCAGCCCAGCACCATGCGCAGGATCTCGGCGATCTCGGGCGCAGCATTGGGCAGCAGCACGCGCATCACCACGGAACGGTCGCTGGCGCCCAGCGTATAGGCGGCATCGACGAGATCGCGCCGGATCGAGCCCACCGCGACGGCGATCATCAGGATGATCTGGAAGACCGAGCCGATGAAGATGACGAGCAGCTTCTGCGTCTCGCCGATGCCGGCCCAGAGGATCAGCAGCGGGATGAAGGCCGAGGCCGGCAGGTAGCGCGCGAAGGAGACGAAGGGCTCGAAGAAGGCCTCGATCGGCTTGTAGGCGCCCATCAGGATGCCGAGCGGCAGCGCGACGATGACCGCGAGGATGAAGCCGCCGAGGACACGCCAGATCGTCATGCCGATATCGAACGCGAAGCCGTATTCGACGAGCAGCTTGTAGCCCTCGCCGACCATGGTCAGCGGATCGGCCAGGAAGAGGCGCTGGACATAGCCGCCGAAGGTCGCGACCGACCAGAGCGCAACGAAGAGTACGAAGAAGCCGAGCCCCAGCGCGACGCGGGACGGGACGGAAACGGGCTGAAGCGGCTTCATCGTCAAATCGCCCGCGAACGCCAGGCCGAGGCCAGTTCCTGCCAGGGTTCGACCGACCAGAAGCCCGAGGCCGCGCCGGAGGTCGATGGCAGCACGAAAGTCGCGCAACCCGCGACATCAACCAGCTGGCGGCCATAGCCGATGGCAGCACTGGATTGACCCAGCACGGCCTCGGCCGCCCGCTTGCCGTTGAAGGCGATGAAGGCCGGAGCCGTCGCACGCATCTTCATCAAGAATCCTTCAACATCGAAATGAGCACGAACGAGCGCGGCATCCGGCCCGGAGGTCGCTTTCGCGACGTCGGTGAGACCAAACCCATAGTCGAGCAAGTGAGGAAAATCCTCAGGCCTGAATTGCCGGGGAAGAAGGCCGATGGTGTGAAGCACCCGCCAGAACTTGTTCCCCGGTCCGGCGTAATAGGCGCGCCGCAAGGCTGAGGCGCGCCCGGCCTGAGTGCCGCAGAAGACGATTCCCAGACGTGGCGCAAGCACGTCCGGCAGGATCGTCACATCGCACCGCCCGAAACGAAGCGCGTATCGACCAGCGTGGTGATATCGGGCTTCGACTTGATCAGGCCGATCTCGAGCAGCAGGTCGGCCGCCTTGGTGGTGAAGGCCTGCCATTCCCCGGAGAAGAACTTCTTGTTGCCCTCGGCATCCGACCAGCGCAGGAAGCCGGCGGATTTGCCGAACTGCTCACCGGACTGCTTCACGTCGGCGCCCATGATGCCATAGGCCTTGGCCTGATCGGCCTTGATCAGTTCGAGCGCCTCGAAATAGCTCTTGGTCAGCCCCTTCACGGCAGCCTCGTTGCCCGCGATGAAGGCCGGCGTGCAGCCGAAGGTGTCCATCACCATCGGATAATCGAGCGTGGTCGCGATGATCTTGCCGGCATCCGGCTTGTCGCGCACGGCAGAGAGATAGGGCTCATAGGTCATGGCCGCATCATTCTGGCCGGCGATGAAGGCCTGGGCCGCCGGGCCGGGCTCCATGTTGACCACGGTCACGTCCTTGACCGACATGCCGTTCTCCTTGAGGAACCAGGCGAGCGCGAAATAGGGCGACGTGCCGGGCGCAGAGGCAGCAACCGTCTTGCCCTTCAGATCCTTGATCGAGCCGGTCGCGCTACGCACCGCCATGCCGTCGGCGCCATAGCTCTTGTCGAGCTGGAAGAGCTGCTTGGTCTTGATCCCGGCGGCGTCCCAGACGATCCAGGTCTCGACAGTCGTGGCGGCGCACTGGATATCGCCGGAGGCGATGGCAAGGTGACGGTCCTTCTGCGGGATCTTCTTGATTGACACATCGAGGCCATTCTTGGCGAAGATGCCGGCCTCCTTGGCCAGCACCAGGGGCGCGAAACCGGTCCAGCCGGAAATGCCGATCGAAACCTTGGTCTGCGCCTGTGCGCCCGTGGCAGCCAGCAGCGCCGCGAAGCCAAGTCCGGCCGCGGCTCCGATACGCTTCAAACCTGTCATGTCGAAACCCTTCCCCTGGTTGATGTCGTTCGCGCCCGTGAGACTTAAAGCCCATCGCCTCATCCGAAGCGGGATGCAACCTTCATTCCAAGGCAGGTTAAATGCATATGCAAAACCGTCAAGGCGGCGATCAGTTTCCTGAACGAAGGTGATAAATTTCTCTTGTTTGACACCGGACGAGGGTTCCGTTCCCTTCGCAGGGTCCTGCGCGCCGCGCATCTCCCAAGAGGTCCTTCCAGAATGAACGGCGCCGACCGCCTTTGCGATACCCTCCTCGTCAATGACGTGGATGTCTGCTTTGCCAATCCCGGCACCTCCGAAATGCATTTCGTCGCGGCGCTCGACCGCAAGCCGGAGATGCGCTGCGTACTCGGCTTGTTCGAGGGTGTGGTGACCGGTGCGGCCGACGGCTACGCCCGCATGGCCGACAAGCCGGCGGCGACGCTGCTTCATTGCGGCCCCGGCATGGCGAACGCCCTTGCCAACATGCACAATGCAAGGCGGGCCTGGACTCCGATGATCAATGTGGTCGGCGATCACGCGACCTATCATCTCGTCCATGACGCGCCACTGACCAGCGATATCGAAAGCCTGGCCCAGCCGATGTCCCATTTCGTCCGTCGGATCACGACGCCCGAGGATGTCGGCCCGGCGATCGGCGAATCCTATGCCGCCGCCATGTCGCTGCCGGGCGTAACCACCGTGATCCTTCCGGCGGATTGCGCCTGGGGCAGCGTCGCGCCGGCCAAGCTTGCGCCGGTCGCGGTGCCCAAGCTGAAATCGGTCGATATGACCGCCGTGAAGGAGGCCGCAGCCGCCCTTCGCAAGCACGGCAAGCGTGCCGCCCTGATGATGACCAATATGGCTTTGCGCGAAGGCCCGATGGCGATGGCGGCGCGGATCTGCGCCGTCACCGGCGCGCGCGTTTTCGGCCAGATGTCGAATGGCCGCATCGAGCGCGGCGTCGGCCGTGTCGCCCTGCCGAAAGTGCCCTACCCGGTCGATATCGCGCTCGAGGCGCTCAAGGATATCGACCTTTTGGTTCTGGTCGGCGCCAAGGTGCCGGTCGGCTTCTTTGCCTATCCGGGCAAGCCCGGCCGCCTGATCCAGGACAGCTGCGCGGTGGTGACGCTGGCCGAGATCGGCGACGACCTGCCGCTCGCGATCGAGGCGCTGGCCGATGAGCTTGGCGCGCGCCAGAGCCAACCGCTCTATGTCGCGGAGCCTCGCAAGGAGGTTGCTGCCCTGCCGACCGGCGCGCTCGACGCCGACAAGGTCTGCACGATCGTGGCGACGCTGCTGCCCGAGAACAGCATCATCTGCGACGAGTCGGTCTCATCGGGCCGCGTCTTCTACCAGCAATGCCACAACGCCCCGCAGCACGACTATATCCAGCTCACCGGCGGCGCGATTGGCGAGGGCATTCCACTCGCGATCGGCGCAGCGGTGGCCTGCCCGGACCGCAAGGTCATCGGCATGCAGGCCGATGGCTCCGGCATGTATACGGTTCAGGGCCTGTGGACACAGGCGCGCGAGAATCTCGACGTCGTCACGGTGGTCTTTGCCAACCGGACCTACCAGATCCTGCATGGCGAGATGCGCGCCGTCGGTGTCAATGATTTCGGCCGCAACGCCAAGCTGATGCTCAATCTCGACGAGCCGGCGCTCGACTGGGTCTCGATGGCGCGCGGCATGGGCGTCGAAGCGGGCCGCGCGACCACCGCCGAGGAATTCACCAAGCTGTTCCAGGGCGCATTGTCCCGGAAGGGACCGTTCCTGATCGAGGCAGTGATCTGAACTTCGCCTGGCGCGGAGGCCGGGCTTGCCCCGGCCTCCGCGCCCTCGTTGATCGATTGTGGCTTCAAGGCGTGATGCCCGGCCCAGGGCCGGACATCACGAGGGCGCCGTCTTCAGGCGCCAAAGCCGGTCAGGAAGCCGTCGAGGCAGCCGCCGATCGCCTCGATCGCATAGCCCCCTTCCTGCACCACCAGGGTCGGCAATCCCATGGCCTTCACCTGCCGCCCGATCGTTCCGAAATCGCAAGCCTCGAGCTTGAGCACACCGATCGGGTCGTCCTTGTGCGCGTCATAGCCGAGCGCGATGACCAGCGCCTCGGCGCCGAAGTCACGGATGGCCTTGCCGGCACGATCGACGGCGGCTTCCATTTCGGCGCCGCCCGCGCCATGGGCGAGCGGCAGGTTGATATTGAAGCCCTCGCCCGCACCGTTGCCGCGCTCGTCCGCATACCCGGTGAAGAAGGGATAATAGTTCACCGGGTCGGCATGGACCGAGATCGTCAGCACATCCGAGCGGCGGTAGAAGATCTGCTGCGTGCCGTCGCCATGATGCGCATCGACATCAAGGATCGCGACCTTGCCGAACTTGGAGCGCAGGCGCTGGGCCGCAACCGCCGTATTGTTGATGTAGCAGAAACCGGTGGCGCGATCGGCACGGGCATGGTGGCCGGACGGGCGGCAAAGCGCATAGACCGCGTGCTCGCCGGCCAGGATGGCGTCAGCACCTGAGACCGCCGTCTCGGCCGAGCGCAGTGTCGAGGTCCAGCAGTGCTCGCCGACCGGCACGGAGAGATCGCCGAGGAACCAGCCGAGCTGGCCCATCAGGCCGGTTGGCCGACAAGGCGAACGCATGTCCTCATCGACCCTGCCGCTCCAATAGGGGAAAGTGTTGGGCCACGCTTCGGGGCCACGCTCTGGCAGTTGGACCCAGCGCTCCCACAGCGTCTCGAGGAAGCGGACGAATTCCTCGCTGTGCACGGCCAGGATCGGGTCGACGCCGTGAGCGCCGGGGCGCTCCGGCGTGATGCCATGGCGGGCGAGCGCGCCCAGCAATTGCTCCGTGCGTTCCGGCAGATCCTTCGGCGCGACAACGCGGCCGAAGCGCATGTATTGCTGCGGATCGTGAAGCGACTGGTCCGGGTGATAGAAGGCGCGCATGCGGAAACGGTCCTCGGATTGTTGATCTGCACCATCCCCTCGACGGTGCGCGAGCTTGCAATGACATGCTTAGCAAGCGCCGGGCGCGTGGTCAGGCCGCAGCCACGCCGCCCCGGTCTGCATCCATGGCGGGTTCGGCCGGCTGCAAGCCTGACTGCTGGCTCAGCCACGGCACCCGATGCGCCGGGACCGGACGGGAATAGCGATAGCCTTGCGCGAAGCTGCAGCCGCACTGGCGCAGGAAGGCCTCCTGCTTCCGTGTCTCGACGCCCTCCGCGATCAGATCCAGCTTCAGGTCGGCCGCGAGGTTGATGATCGCGCGCACGATGGCAGCATCCTCCCCACCCTCGTCGAGATGGCGGACAAATCCGCGATCAATCTTGATGACATCGACGGGGAAGCGCCTGAGATGGGTCAGCGACGCATAGCCGGTGCCGAAATCGTCCAGCGCGACGGAGACCCCGCGCTGGCGAAGCGTCTTCAGCGCGCGCTCGGCATCCCCGGCCGCGCGGGCCAGGAGCACCGTCTCGGTGACTTCGACGCCAAAGCAGGATGTCGGGACGCCCGCCTCTGCCAGCTGGGCCAGCAGCTTCTCCGAAAACTGCGGATCGCGGAACACCGCTGGCGCGAGATTGACCCAGACCCGCGGGACCGTGATCCCCGTTGCCAGCCAGTTGCTCAGATCGGCAATCGCCTTGCGCAGGATGACATCGCCGATCGCAGAAGCGGTCTCCGGATCTTCCAACCCATGGACGAACGCGGCTGCCGGTACGATCCCGCGTTCCGGATGGCGCCAACGTGCCAGCGCCTCAAGGCCATCGATGGCGCCAGTGACCAGTGAAACCTGCGGCTGATAGAAGGGCAGGATGCGGTCCTGCGCCAACGCCTCGGCCAATTCGCGGCAAATGGCGACGCGCGCGTTCATCGCCTCGCGCATGCCGCTGTCATAGACCACCGCCATGTTCCGGCCCAAGGCCTTGGCGCGATAGAGCGCGAGATCGGCATCCTTCATCAGCTCGATCGGAGCGCTATCATGCTGTGGCGCAAGCGCGATGCCGAGACTGGCGCGAGAGGAAATCGCGTGTCCGAGATGGCTGAGCGGGCCACGCAGCGCCGTCAGCAGCCGTTCCGCCTTGGCCTGAGCCTCGGGCACGTCCATCGTCTCGGTCGAGAGCACCACGAATTCGTCGCCGCCCAGTCGCGCGACGAGATCTCCGGGGGCCGTATGGCGCAGGAGGCGCGCGGCCGCTTCGTTCAGCAGGGCATCTCCGGCATCGTGCCCAAGCGTGTCGTTGACCGATTTGAAGTCGTCGAGATCGACCAGGAACAGGCTCACGGTCTCGCCATCGCCGAGATCCGCCAGGGCTTCCTGCAGACGCTCCTGGAAGAGCAGGCGGTTCGGCAGGCCCGTCAGAGCGTCATGCGTCGCCTGCCAGCGAACATGCGCTTCGGCGGCCTTGCGCTCGGTGATGTCGACAATGCCGGCGACGATCGTCGAGGACTGGCCCATCGACAAAGAGGTCGCGGTGATCAATGCGTCGCGGCTCGTGCCGGATCCGTCACGGATCTCGGCCTCGAACTCGCCGACATGCGCGCCGCGAAGCAATTGCCGGGTCAGGCTGCGCCGGCTTTCAGCATCGACGAAGACATCCGGCACAGCCACCTCGCGCAGATCGCCTCCCGCTCCCTTGCCGAAGAAGCGCAGCGCCGCGTCATTGGCCCGCACGAAGCGCCCATCCGCCACCGATGCGACGACGAGCGGGATCGGCACGGCCATGAAGAGGCGCTCGATCATGGCGCGGCTCTCGTCGAGCTCCTCCTTTGCAGCCCGCTCTGATTGGGTCGCAGTCCATTCCAGCCGCCTCAGGCGGTTGGCGTGGATCACGACCAGGCCGAGCGCGAAGTTCAGCATCGCCAGCACGAGCACCAGCCCGACGAAGGTGCTGGGATAGGGGCCCGAACCGAGATAGCCGAGCAGCATGAGCAGGCTGGTGCAGACGCCGAGGATGAAGGTCCAGCGGAAGGATATCGGCGCCACCAGATAGAAGATGGAGGGCAGCAGCAACACGACGAAAAGCGCCAGATCGCTGCGCGAGCTGACCAGGAAGGCGACCGCCACGGCGCAGCCGACCTCCCACAGGACGGTCACGGCCTCGGCCTGCTTGAAGCGGGTAGCCCTGCGGATCAGGATCGCACAGAGAACCGACACCGCCACGACGGAGAGGCGTGCTGACACCGCGACGAGGAAATGCGGCGTCCCGAAGAAGCGCCAGTCGCTGACGAGGAAGAACGTGTTCAGCAGCGCCGAGATCAGGAAGATCAGTCGGCACTGCCGGAGGGTCTCCGGCAACCGGGCCGCCTGGAAGATCTCCTCCCGGTCGGAATCGCGGAATTCTCCACCAAATCGGAACAAACTGTCGCGTTGCATGCCGCATCGTTACGATGCGAAGGTCAAAACCGCGTTAAGGCAGCCGGAACTTGTTGCAGCGCAATGCGTCAATCGGGCGTGGCAAGCCCGGCTCGCGGCGCAATCAGAGCGGCGAATTCGCGTGCCAGTTCCGGGATGTCGAAGCGCCCGGGGCGGTACCAGTCGGTGGAGCCGTTGAGGGCGCCGAGCAGGAAGAGGCGCAGCGCCTCCGGCGAACGCTCTGCGGCGATCACATCGGCGGCCTGAAGCTCGGCGATCAGGAGACGCCAGACGTCCTCATAAGCGCGGCGAACCCTGCGCACGCTGTCCGGCACCGACATCGCGCCGAAGGCAAAGGCCTTGATGCTCGCCGAGGTGTAATCGCCATGGCCATGCAGCGCCGTCAGATGTGCGTGAATCGCGCATTCCAGCCGGGCACGTGGCTCGGCCCCCTCGGATCCCTGCAAAGCGGCAACCACCGCCTCCTGAACGAAGCGAACGCCGTCATTGACGACGGCCTCGACGATCTCCTCCTTCGACGCGAAGTGATAGTAGAGGCTGGCCTTGCGGATACCGACCGCCTCGGCGATCTCGCGCAGGGTGGTCTGGTGATAGCCACCCTGGCGCAGCAGGCGTGCAGCCGTGTCGAGGATCAGCCGGCGCGCGCCCCCTTCTACGGCACCGCGCTCCGCTTTCGTCGTCTGAATGCTCACAACCGCTTCGCCACCTCTTCCAGCATGACTTCGGTGGCCCCGCCGCCAATCGACTGGACCCGCGCATCCCGCGTCAGGCGTTCAATGGCGCTTTCGCGCATGAACCCCATGCCGCCATGGAACTGCAGGCAGGCATACATCACCTCGTTGACCAGTTCGCCGCAATACGCCTTGACCATAGAGACCTCGCGCGTTGCCTCAGCGCCACGGGCGTCGAGCCAGGCGGCGTGATAGACGAGCTGGCGCCCCGCCTCGACCTTGGCGGAGAGCATGGCGAGCTTCTGGCGGATGGCCTGCTTTTCCCAGAGTGGAGCCCCGAAGGCTTTGCGGGTGCGGACATAATCCAGCGTGAGATCGAGCGCAGCCTGCGCCTCGCCCATCGCCATCGCGCCGATGACCGTGCGCTCATTCTGGAAGTTGCGCATGATCGCGTAGAAGCCGCGCCCCTCCTGGCCGAGCAGGTTCGCGGCCGGGATGCGGCAGTCCTCGAAGACGAGCTCGGCGGTGTCGGAAGAGCGCCAGCCGTGTTTGTCGAGTGCGCGTGAGACCCGGAAACCGGGCGTTCCCTTCTCGACCAGGAAGATCGAGACCGATTGCGAGGGCCTGGCCGAGAGATCGGTCTTGGCGGCGACGCAGTAGAGATCGGCATGGACACCGTTGGTGATGAACATCTTGGCGCCGTTCAGGACATAGGTTTCGCCCTCGCGCCGTGCCGTGGTGCGGATGCCCTTCACATCCGAACCCGCGTCAGGCTCGGTCACCGCCACCGCGCAGATCGTCTTGCCGGCGATGATGTCCGGCATGTAGCGGTCATGCTGCGCCTTGCTGCCGGCATTGAAGACATGGACAGAGGCCATGTCGGTATGGACCAACGCGGTGATAGCAACGCCGGAGAAAGTCGAGCGACCAAGCTCCTCGGCCAGGATCACGGTCGCCAGCGTATCCATCTCCGAGCCGCCGAATTCGGCGGGGTAGCGGATGCCGAAGAAACCGAGCTCGCCCATCCGACGCAGCACCTCCCGCGGCACGAAACCGGCCTCCTCCCAGGCGAGCGCATGCGGCTTGATCTCGGTCTCGACGAAGCGGCGCAATTGATCGCGCAGCGCCTCGTGCTCCTCGGTGAAGTAAGGCGAGCGGCGCAGCTCTTCGTCGGTCCTGGGCCCCAGTCTGTCCACCGCCGTCATCGCACTCTCCCCGCTGCTTGACCTCTCGGCGCAAAGTCGCCTACCTAACGGACGGTAGGTGACTTGATCAACGAGATCAAGGGCGAGCGCCGAGGCGGGAGGAACCATGTCTGCAGGCTCCACGAGCGAAGCGCGCGCAAACGTGCCCCCGCCTCTCACCGAGATGCTCGCCACCCTGCGCGAGCGCCATGCCCTCGTCGCCAATGGCGGCGGCCCCAGAATGCGCGAGCGGCACGAAACGCGCGGCAAGATCATGGTGCGCGAGCGCATCGACCTGCTGCTCGACGCCCAATCCCCCTTCCTCGAACTCTCGCCGCTGGCAGCCTGGGGGCTCTACGGCAACGAGGTGCCCGGCGCCGGCATCGTCACCGGCATCGGCACCGTCTCCGGCCGTGCCTGCATGCTGATCGCCAATGACGCGACGGTGAAGGGCGGCTCGTTCTTCGCCGAGACAGTGCGCAAGCATCTCAGGGCGCAGGAGATTGCCGAGGAACATCGCCTGCCCTGCCTCTACCTGGTCGATTGCGGCGGGGCCTTCCTGCCGGAACAGGACCGGGTCTTTCCGGACCGCGACCATTTCGGCGGTTCCTTCTACAACCAATGCCGGATGTCGGCGGCCGGCATTCCCCAGATCTCGCTCGTCTTCGGCGGCTGCACCGCCGGCGGCGCTTATATTCCAGCGCTGTCCGACGAAGTGATCATGGTCAGGGGCACCGGGCGCATCCATCTCGGCGGCCCTCCGATCGTGAAGGCTGCGATCCACGAGATCGTCGATGGCGAGACCCTGGGCGGGGCCGAGATGCACACCCAGGTCTCGGGCGTCAGCGACCATCTGGTCGAAACGGAAATGGAGGGCCTCGCCAAGCTCCGCGAGATCGTCGGCTCGCTCGGCGAAATCGGCAGGCTGGGCGCAGCGCCCTACCCGTCCGTGCCACCGCGGCTCGATGCGGCCGAACTCGAGCACATCGTCCCGACCGACCTACGCAGACCCTATGACGTGCGCGAGGTGATCGCCCGCGTCGTCGACGACAGCAGCTTCAATGTCTTCAAGCCCGATTATGGCGCAACGCTCGTCACCGGCTTCGCCCGCATCCACGGTTACCCCGTCGGGATCATCGCCAATAATGGCGTGCTCTTCTCAGAATCGGCGCTGAAGGGCGCCCATTTCATCGAGCTCTGCGACCAGCGCCAGATCCCCCTGATCTTCCTGCAGAACATCACCGGCTTCATGGTCGGCACCGCAGCCGAACGCGGGGGCATCGCCAAGCATTCCGCCAAGCTGGTCTATGCCGTCTCGAATGCGCGCGTTCCCAAATACACCGTGCTGATCGGCGGCTCCTATGGCGCCGGGAATTACGGCATGTGCGGGCGCGGCTTCCGGCCACGTTTCCTGTTCTCCTGGCCGAATGCCCGTATCGCCACGATGAGCCCCGAGGTTGCAGCCACGGTCGTCACGGAACTGCGCCGCCAGAGCCTGAAGGGCGCGGCCGACGAGGCAACGATCGCCGAGCTCGATCGCAGGACGCGGGCCCAGTTCGAGGAGCAGAGCGACCCGTATTATGCGACTGCACGGCTCTGGGATGACGGGATCATCGAGCCGGCGCAGACGCGCGACGTGCTCGGCCTGTGTCTCTCGCTTGCCGCAGGCGAAGCGCGCGACACCTCCCCTCGCCCCGTCTACCGGATGTGACCGCCGCCATGTTCGAGAGCATCCTGATTGCCAATCGCGGCGAGATCGCCTGCCGCATCATCAAGACCTGCCGCCGTCTCGGCATCCGCGCCATTGCAGTCCATTCCGATGCGGACCGTGACGCGCTGCATGTGCGCCTCGCGGACGAGGCCATTTCCATCGGCCCGGCCCCCGCGCGCGACAGCTATCTGCGAGCCGACCGGATCATCGAGGCTGCACTGGCGACAGGCGCGCAGGCGATCCATCCCGGCTATGGCTTTCTCTCGGAACGGCTCGACCTGATCGCCGCCTGCGAAAAGGCAGGCATCGCCTTCATCGGCCCTTCGGCCACCGCCATCGCTGCCATGGGCGACAAGATCCGCTCCAAGCAGATCGCGCGCGAGGCCGGCGTGCCGGGCGTGCCCGGATATGACGGGGCCGACCAGTCCCGCGACGTGCTGAAGCGGGAGGCGTTGCGCGTCGGTCTGCCTGTCATGGTCAAGGCCTCTGCCGGTGGCGGCGGCAAGGGCATCCGCAAGGTCGAACGGGAGGAGGATCTCGATGCCGCCATCTCCGCGGCGGGCAGCGAGGCACAAGCCGCATTCGGAGACGGGCGCCTGCTGATCGAGAAATTCGTGACGCGCCCGCGCCATGTCGAGGTCCAGGTCGCGGGCGACAGGCACGGCGCCATCGTCCATCTCTTCGAGCGCGATTGCTCGGTGCAGCGCTCCAACCAGAAACTGATCGAGGAAGCGCCAGCCCCGAACCTGCGGGATGAGACACGCGCGGCCCTGCATGACTACGCCTTGAGGTTGTCGCGCGCGATTTCCTACGACAATCTCGGGACCGTCGAATTCCTTGTCGATGCCGTGACGCAGGAGGTGTTCTTCCTCGAGATGAACACCCGRCTGCAGGTCGAGCACCCGGTCACCGAAGCGATCACCGGGCTCGATCTGGTGGAATGGCAGATCCGCATCGCGGCAGGCGAGCCCCTGCCGCTGGCCCAGGGCGAGATCCGCTGCTCGGGCCACGCCATCGAAGCCAGGCTGACGGCAGAGCGGGCGGACCACGGCTTCCGGCCCGATACCGGTGTGATCAGGCTGTGGCGGGAACCGCAGGCGGCGCGCGTCGACAGCGGCATCGCAGCCGGCAGCGAGGTCACGCCGCATTACGATTCCCTGCTCGCCAAGGTCATCGCCCATGCGCCCGATCGCACGAGCGCGGCCCAGCGGCTCGCCAGAGGGCTGGATGGGATGGTGATGCTCGGGCCGGCGACCACCCGTGCGTTCCTGGCGGATGCCCTGAGAACTCCGAGCTTCACGAGGGGCGAGGCCACAACCCTGTTCCTGAGCGAGAATTTCCCGGGAGGCTGGAAGCCGCAAGCCGTGCCGCAGGACCTGCTCAATGCGGTGGCGGCGGCCCTCTGGCTCACGGCGCGCGGGACCGAGCCCGACGGCACGCCATGGCATGCGCTCAAGGGTTTTCGCCTTCTCGCGCCTGCCGGAAGGCCGGCGACGACGCATCTGGCCATCGGAGCCGGCGCAGATGCGACGCGGCTCACTATCGAAACCCATGATGGCTTCCTGCGCGTCGCGTCAGCCGGTGGCCAACATGATATCGCGCTCCGTCGCGGTGGCTCGGACGCCGAGTGGGTGGTGGCCATGAGCGGGGCGAGCCAGATGGCATACGCCGTCTGCGACACCCAGGGTCTGCTCCTGCGCCTCGGCGGCTTCGAAGGCCGGATCGAGATCGCGTTCGCGATCGAGGCCGCAGCAGCGCGCCGCGATGCGGGCGGCGATTCCGGCAGCACCGTGCGGGCACCGATGCCAGGAACACTTGCGGCGTTGCATGTCGCCGCGGGCGACACCGTCGAGGCCGGGCAGATCGTGGCCGTGCTGGAATCGATGAAGCTCTTCATGGAGTTGAAGAGCCCCGCCGGCGGAACGGTTCAACGGATCGGTCCGAGGGCCGGATCGACGGTGGCAGCCGGCGACATTCTGGTCGCGATCGAGCCGGTCTGAGCGCGAGCGCGGTGCCGATCGCCTCGCGTATCGGCCCGAACAGTGGATTGAGGCCCTCGGGAAAGCCGATGCAAACACCGAAAGTTAGATCTTCGGACCGGACAGGATCCGGTGCGATCGACTCTCATAATTTAGAGCATTCTCAATGCGAAAAACCGTTGCCACTCTTTCGCAGCATGCTCTAGGTGCCCACCGCCTTCGTCGGCGCGGACGTCTTCCTCACCGTAACCCGTGCCGAGGCGAGGCGCCTATAGAGCGTCCGCCGGCGAAGCATGGGCAGCCAGTCGTAGAGGAACATCTCGGCCGGCCTCCAGATCACGACCCAGCCGATGATCACGAAGCTCTCCTGAAGCACGCGCGCGAACGGGCCTTCGATACGCTCCGACAGCCACCAGCCGATGAAGAGACAGGCGCTCAGGACGATGAGGCCGATCAGGAAGGCCAAGCGACCGTCCCGAAACAGCTGCCGCATCGCCTTTGTCTCAGATCGCGCACGCCCGTCGAACCAATTGCCGATGGCCGCAGCAAGATCGGGCGCCGCGCCGCCGGATTCGCCGTCCGCCGCGATGTCGATGAGGATTTCAATGGCGCGATCCTTGGGCAGCTCCTCGGCCCATTCGACGATGTACTGCTCGGCATCCCCCGACAGGTCGCGCTGGCGGAAGGGAAACGGATCGAGCGTGTTGAACAACTGTGCACCATCGGTCAGGCTCAACTCAATCGTGCTCGCACTCCGCAAGCCCGGAGCTGCATTGTCAGCCATCAGTCACCGCCATTTCCCATGATCGCGCCAAGAGCTACCCCCATATTCCGGCTAAGGATATTGCATTGAATCCTGAACATCCTGCCGGCGAGCCGACTTGATTGAAGTCAATTCCCCGCGCCGGCGAATGCCGCATATGACAAGCCCCTCTTGCATAGGTTGCGCGGGCGTCTCAGTCTGGTGATATTGCAGTGCGAAAGATCATCGTGAAGTTTCTGACGTATCGGCCCCCCGGCCATATGAGGACAACGATATGGTGAGCGCATATTCCGTGACGTCGCCTGGCGCGACCGCTGCGATGGCCCATGCCGGCTCCGACCTCGCCGCGTATCTGGTCGACGTCGCACAGCGCAACGTGCTGATGCTCGATGTGTTGCGCCGGCGGGGCGACAATTACCTCGACCATCTGGCGATGGCGGCTCCCAATGTCCTCGGATTTGGCTTCGAGATCGTCATGAGCGGCCGTAGCCTGCCCCGTCCGGTCAATTACGGCCTGGTCCGGATCATTGCACCCGAAGGCGTCGTCACGGACGAGTCCTCACGCCCCTTCATCGTCGTCGATCCGCGTGCCGGCCATGGTCCGGGCATTGGCGGCATGAAACCCGACAGCGAAATCGGCGCAGCGCTCGCTGCCGGACATCCCTGCTATTTCATCGGCTTCCTGCCGGATCCGGTGAGAGGCCAGACGATCGAGGATGTGGGCTGCGCCGAGGCTGCCTTCATCGAGGCCGTCACCAGGCGTCATCCCGGTTACTCCGGCAAGCCTTGCGTCATCGGAAACTGCCAGGCCGGCTGGGCCGTGCTCGGGCTCGCCGCCGCCCGGCCCGAGCTGATGGGGCCGATCATGGCCGCGGGCGCACCGCTGGCTTATTGGAACGGCAAGGATGGGCTCAACCCGATGCGCTATTCCGGCGGCATGCTCGGCGGCTCCTGGCTCACCTCGCTGACCGGCGATCTCGGCGCCGGAATCTTCGACGGCGCTTATCTCGTTCAGAATTTCGAGAAGCTGAACCCGGCCAATACGTGGTGGAGCAAGCTCTACGATGTCTGGTCGAAGGTCGATACCGAAGCCGAACGCTTTCTCTCCTTTGAGAAATGGTGGGGCGGGCATGTGCTGCTCAACCGAGAGGAGATCGAGTTCATCGTCGAACAGCTCTTCGTCGGCAACAAGCTGACCAAGGGGGAACTGACGCTCTCTTCCGGCAAGCGGATCGACCTGCGCGAAGTCGCCTCGCCGATCGTCGTGTTCTGCTCCTGGGGCGACAACATCACGCCGCCGCAGCAGGCACTCGGCTGGATCACCGATCTCTATGGAAGCGACCTCGCGCTGATCGCAGCCGAGCAGACGATCGTCTACTCCATCCACCCGCAGGCCGGACATCTCGGCGTCTTCGTTTCAAGCTCCGTGGCGAAGAAGGAGCATACCGAGCTCACGGAGAACATGGATCTGATCGACATCCTGCCACCCGGGCTGTGGGAGGCGGTGATCACACCGCGCGAGCCCGGCCAAGACTACGCCGATCTTGTGACCGGCGACAATATCCTGCGCTTCGAGGCGCGCAGCCTCGACGACATTCGGGCCCTGGGACTGAACACGGCGGAGGATGACCGTCGGTTCGCGACAGTCGCCAAGGTCTCCGAGATCAATGCCAGTTTCTACAAGACCTGGCTGCGCCCATTCGTGCAGGCTGCCGCCACGGCGCCCGCTGCAGAGCTGGAACGCCGGCTCAATCCGCTGCGCTCACAGTTCGAGATCTTTTCGCACAACAACCCCTTCATGCGCGGCGTCAGCGGCTGGGCGGAACTCGTTCGGGAACACCGCCGCCCCGCGGCCCAGGACAATCCATTCCTGGCCTGGCAGGAGATCATCTCGCAGAACATCGTCGCCTCGCTCGACCTGTTCCGCGACATCCGGGATTCCACGACCGAACTCGTCTTCAAACAGATTTACGGCGCGCCTGCCTTGCAGGCGGCGCTCGGCGTCACCGACGAGACGGCGCGCCCGTGGCCAGCGGATCGCGACCGCGGCGTCGCGGCGCTCGAAGCAGGCCGTTCCGACCTGGCTCAACGGGTCGGACGCGTCAGCGCAAAGATCGCGATCCTGCGTGCGGTGATGTACGTCCTAGCGGCACGCGGCGGCATCGACGAACGGATCTTTGCCGTACTGCGTCGCCTGCACAGCAAGCATCAAAAGCTCGACGGCATGACGCTCCAGCAGTTCAAGCTCAACGTCCGCGAACAGTTCTTCATGCTGCGCTTCGACGGCGAAGCGGCGGTCGCAGCGATCGCCACGGTGTTGCAAACCGAGACCCCCCATCTATCGCTCGAGGAATTTCACGACATTCTGACCGCTGCAGGGCCGCTCGAAGGCGAAGCGCTTGTCCGTTTCGAGCGGATCAGCCGGATGTTTCCCGATCAGTCGCCGGTTCACGAAACGCGTGCGACCGCCGACAATCTGCATCGCTTGGCGAGCCGGTCGGTTGCACGCAAGGAGACAGCCCTCGACACTGCCTCGAAGGCAGCGCCCCACCGCAGTTCATCGCCCCGGAAGTGAAGCGCAGAATGTCTCAGCCTTCCCAAGCTGTCGCGAGCGCCCGATCAGGTCATGCTCACGACAAATATGAGCGCCTGATCGCGAAGGCGCGCGAATTTGCGCCGGTCATGACGGCGGTGGCGCATCCCTGCGACGAGTCCTCTCTCAGGGGTGCGCTCGACGCAGCAGCGCAGGGTCTGATCAAACCGATCCTCGTTGGACCCACCGCCCGGATCATCGCGACCGCCAAGGCTGCCGGGCTCGACATCGCGGGCTTCGAGATCGTCGATACGCCGCATAGCGTCGCTTCCGCGGCCAAGGCCGTGGAACTCGTCCGCAGCGGCAAGGCGGCCCTCCTGATGAAGGGCAGTCTGCATAGCGATGAGCTGCTCGCCGAGGTAACCAATAAGGAGACAGGCCTGCGCACCGGCCGGCGTATCAGCCATGTCTTCATCATGGACGTGCCGTCCTATGCCGAGCCGCTCTTCATCACCGACGCGGCCGTGAACATCTTTCCTGACCTCGAAGCCAAGCGCGACATCATCCAGAACGCCATCGATCTGCATGTCGGGCTCGGCCTGGGAGCCCCGAGGGTCGCGATCCTCTCGGCCGTGGAGACCGTGACCACCAAGATCCCCAGCACGATCGAGGCGGCAGCGCTCTGCAAAATGGCCGATCGCGGCCAGATCACCGGAGGCCTGCTCGATGGGCCACTGGCGCTGGACAATGCGATCAGCCCGGAGGCGGCCAGCATCAAGGGCATCGTCTCGCCGGTAGCAGGCCGAGCGCAGATCCTGGTGGTGCCCGACCTCGAAGCCGGCAACATGCTGGCGAAGAACCTGACCTTCCTGTCCGGGGCCGATGCCGCAGGCATCGTACTCGGCGCGCGCGTGCCGATCATTCTGACCAGCCGCGCCGACAATGTCCGGACCCGCCTCGCCTCCTGCGCCGTTGCCGGGCTCTATGCCCATGCGTTGCTGCAGGCCAAGCCAATCGGAGCCTAGCCGGTGACCGAGGTCCTGTTCGTCGTCAATGCCGGCAGCTCGAGCATCAAGTTCAAGCTCTACTGCGTCGCAGGCGACGATATCGAGCTGATGTTCGGCGGCGCCGTGGACGGGATCGGAACCCGTCCGCGGCTCAAGGCAAAGAGCCATGACGGAACGTCGCTGATCGAGCGCAGCTTCACCGTCGCGGAGGTTGCGAACTCGGCGCAGGCGCAACAGGTCGTTGCCGACTGGGTCGTCGGCGAGATCCGGGACATGGCCATCATCGGCATCGGCCATCGCGTCGTCCATGGCGGCCCGGTCTATTCGGCACCGGTGCTGGTCGACGACGCGGTAATGAAGACGCTCGAAACCTTCATCCCGCTCGCGCCACTGCATCAGCTCAGCAATCTCGACCCGATCCGCGTGCTGCGCCAACGCCGGCCCGACCTGCCGCAGGTCGCCTGCTTCGACACGGCCTTCCATCGCGGCCATCCCGAACTCTCAGACCGTTTCGCCCTGCCGCGTGCGCTCTATGACGAGGGCGTCCGGCGCTACGGCTTCCATGGCCTGTCCTATGAATATGTTTCGAAGGCGCTGTACGGCATCGCACCGGAGATTGCAGACAAGCGGGTGATCATCGCCCATCTCGGCTCCGGGGCTTCCGTCTGCGCCTTGCAGGGCGGCCGCAGCATCGAGACGACGATGGGCTTCACCGCGCTGGACGGACTGCCGATGGGAACGCGCTCGGGTTCGCTCGATCCCGGTGTCGTCCTGCATCTGATCGAGCAGAAGGGCATGAGCCCGGCCGCAGTCGGCCAGATGCTCTATCACGAAAGCGGCCTGCTCGGGCTGTCCGGCATCAGCAACGATGTGCGCGAACTGCAGGAGAGCGAGAGGCCCGAGGCCGCAATGGCGATCGACTTCTTCAGCCTCCGCGTCGCGCAAGCCATCGCCAGCCTGTCGGTCACGCTCGGTGGGCTCGACGGCATCGTCTTCACGGCCGGCGTCGGCGAGAACGCCTGGCAGGTCAGACAGAACGTGGTTGATCGCCTGCACTGGGCAGGACTGTCGCTCAAGGCCGAGGCCAACCGGCGCAATGACAGGCGCATCGATGCCGAAGGCAGCCGGACGCAGATTTTCGTCGTCGCGACGGACGAGGAACGCATGATCGCGCAGCATACGCTGCGGCTGCTTCGGAGCACCGGAGTGGCTGCGCGAGAGCCCGCGCGGTCATAACACAGGATCAGGAAGCAGCCGGTTCTCGCCGCAAGCGCAACCGCCGAGCTCGGAGAGTGATGATGATAGTGGTCCGTCTACCCGCAGCGACAGCCCTGGCGGTGGCGCTCCTGACCGTCGGCAGCGTGCTCGCCCCGGTCTCGCGCGACCTCTCGATCACGGCGCCGGCCCAGGCCCAGTCGAAGATCCAGGCGTTCCTCCAGCGCTTGCGCAGCGGCTCGATGCCCAGCGGGATTGCCAAGTCGAACGGCCGTATCGAGGCGACGCAGATCGATATCTCCGCCAAATATGCCGGCCGCCTGTCGCAAGTGCTCGTCAATGAAGGCGACGACGTCACCGCCGGGCAAGTGGTCGCGCGCATTTCGTCGCCGGAATACGAAGCCCAGCTTCGCGGCGCCCAATCCCAGGTTCTCAAGGCCAAGCATGGGCTGGCGGAAGCCAATGCGCTGATCGTCCAGCGCAAGAGCGAGATCACCCTCAGCCAGGCTGAGCTGGAGCGTGGCCAGCAGCTCGTCGACAAGGGCTATCTGACCAGGCAGACCTTCGACCAGCGCGTCGCCAAGGCGGATACCGCCAAGGCCGCGCTCGTCGCAGCCGAGGCCCAGCGCGACCAGGCGCAGTTCGCGATCAAGAGCGCCGAAGCCGAGGTCGACCGCATCGAGGCGGTTCTCGTCGACATGACGCTCGTCGCGCCCCGCAGCGGCCGGGTTCAGTACCAGCTCGCACGCGCGGGCGAGGTCGTCGGCGCAGGCGCGCGCATCCTGACGCTGCTCGATCTCAGCGATGTCTACATGACGATCTATCTCCCGGCCGCACAGGCCGGGCTGCTCGCCCTTGGCGACGAGGCCCGGATCACCGTCGATCCGCTGCCCCAATATGTCATCCCGGCCAATGTCGGCTTCGTCGCGGCGGACGCCCAGTTCACGCCGAAGAGCGTCGAGACGGCCGACGAGCGGGAGAAGCTGATGTTCCGCGTCAAGCTGCAGATCGATCCGCGCGTCCTGAAGAAATATCACCGCCAGGCCAAGACAGGGGTGCGCGGCATGGGCTTCGTCCGGACCAGCCCGTCGATCCAGTGGCCCGAAGATCTCACCGTGAAGCTCCCCTGATGAACGACGGCGTCATTGCCAAGGTCGAGCATGTCTCGCACCGGTACGGCAAAACGGTTGCGCTCGACGATGTCTCGATCGACTTCCCCTCCCGCCGCATGGTGGGGGTGATCGGTCCCGACGGCGTCGGCAAATCTGCGTTGCTCGCCCTGATTGCCGGCGTCAGGGAAATCCAGACCGGACATGTCACGGTCTTCGGTGGCGACATGGCCGACAAGGCCCATCGCGAGAAGCAGGGCGCCCGCATCGCCTATATGCCGCAGGGCCTAGGCCGCAATCTCTATCCGACGCTGAGCGTCTTCGAGAATATCGACTTCCATGGCCGGCTCTTCGGCCAGGGCGAAGCTGAGCGCAGGCGGCGGATCGACGAGTTGCTGAAGGCGACGGGTCTCGACCCGTTCGAAGGCCGCCCGGCCGGCAAGCTGTCGGGTGGCATGAAGCAGAAACTCAGCCTGTGCTGCGCCCTGATCCACGACCCGGACCTCCTCATCCTCGACGAGCCGACCACCGGTGTCGACCCGCTGTCGCGCGGCCAGTTCTGGGACCTGATCAACACCATCCGTGGCCGGCGGCCGCAAATGAGCGTGATCGTCGCCACCGCCTATATGGACGAGGCCGAACGCTTCGACTGGCTGGCCGCCATGGATGACGGCAAGGTGATCGCCTCGGGGCCGATCTCCGAGATCCTGGGGAAGACAGGCCAGACATCGCTGGAAGCCGCCTTCATCGCGCTGCTCCCGGAGGCGAAGCGGGCGCAGCACCAGGAGGTCATCGTACGCCCGCGCCCGGCCAGCGACAGCGCCGTGCCGGCGATCGAGGCCGAAGGATTGACCCGACGCTTCGGCGATTTCACGGCCGTCGACCATGTCAGCTTCCGGATCGAGCGCGGCGAGATCTTCGGCTTCCTCGGCTCGAACGGCTGCGGCAAATCGACGACGATGAAGATGCTCACCGGCCTGCTGCCGGCGACCGAGGGCTGGGCCAAGCTGTTCGGCAAGCCGATGGGCTCCAACGACATGGAGACGCGCCGGAATGTCGGCTACATGTCGCAGGCCTTCTCGCTCTATACCGAACTCACGGTCCGGCAGAATCTCGAACTCCACGCAAAGCTCTATCACCTGCCGAACGATGAGATCGAAGGTCGCATCGCGGAGCTGCTCGAGCGCTTCGACCTCAGGGATGTGGTGGACTCGCGGCCCGACAGCCTGCCCCTCGGCATCAAGCAGCGCCTGCAGCTTGCGGTCGCCGTACTCCATCGGCCGGCCATGCTCATTCTCGATGAGCCGACCTCCGGCGTCGACCCGATCGCGCGCGACGCCTTCTGGCGCACGCTGATCGATCTCTCGCGCGATGACGGCGTGACGATTTTCCTCTCGACGCATTTCATGAACGAGGCCGAGCGCTGCGACCGCATCTCCCTGATGCATGCCGGCAAGGTGCTCGCAGTCGGCACACCGGAGGAACTGGTCAGGGAACGTGGAAGCTCCTCGCTGGAGGACACCTTCGTCGACTATCTCGCCGAGGCCGCAGGGATCGATCGCGAAGCGAAATCGGAGGCGCCTGACCCGAACGCGGTACTCCCGCCACCGGAACCCATCCGGGCCCCGCGCCGCTTCGACCCGAAGCGGCTCTGGGCCTATTCGCGGCGCGAGACGATGGAGCTGCTGCGCGATCCGATCCGGCTCGCCTTCGCCTTCCTGGGCCCGCTCGTCCTGATGATCGCCTTCGGCTTCGGCATTTCCTTTGATGTCGAGAACCTGCGCTTCTCGGCGCTCGACCAGGATAATACCCCCGAAAGCCGCCAGCTGATCGAGGCCTTTTCCGGCTCGCGCTATTTCGACGAGCGTGCGCCGATCAGGACGGCCGAAGAGCTCGACCAGCGGCTGAGGAACGGCGAGTTGCAGCTCGCGATCGAGATCCCGCCCGGCTTCGGGCGCGACCTGCAATCCGGCAGGAAGCCGGAGGTCGCGGTCTGGCTCGACGGCGCCATGCCGTTCCGCGCCGAGACGACGAAGGGCTACGTCACCGGGCTTGCCGCGCAATACGCCAAGGAATGGCTCGCCCAGAACAGTGCCGGCACGAGCGCGGCCAGTCTCGTCAATGTCGAGACCCGTTTCCGCTACAACCAGGCCTTCAAGAGCGTCAATGCGATGGTGCCGAGCGTGATCATGCTGATGCTGATCCTGATCCCGGCCGTCATGTCCGCCATTGCGGTGGTGAGGGAGAAGGAGACCGGCTCGATCGCCAATTTCCAGTCGACGCCTATCACCAAGTTCGAGTTCCTGTTCGGCAAGCAGCTGCCCTATATCGCGATCGCGATGATCAGCTTCGTGCTGCTGGTGCTGCTTGCGATCATCCTCTTCGGGGTGCCGATCAAGGGCTCGATCGCGATGCTGGTGCTCGGCACCCTGCTCTACGTGATCGCGACGACGGGCTTCGGCCAGTTGATCTCGACCTTCACCAGGACACAGGTCTCCGCCGTATTCGCCACCGCGATCCTGTCGATCATACCGGCAGTGAACTTCTCGGGCCTGCTCGTTCCGGTCGCCTCGCTGTCGGGCGGAGCACGGATGATCGGGCTCGGCTTCCCGACGGCCTGGTATCAGCCGGTCAGCGTCGGCGCCTTCACAAAGGGCCTGGGGTTCGACGACCTGTCGTTCAACCTCATCATGCTCGCTGGCTTCGCAGTCCTTTTCCTCGTCGTCTCGCAGCTTCTCCTGCGCAAACAGGAGCTCTGAGATGTCGCCGGAGAGAACCAGCGCCACGACGGAACCAGCGCAGCAAGGGCCAACGGGCCTTCGGCTGCATCTGGCCAATATCTACCAGCTCGTCATCAAGGAACTGCGCAGCATTCGGGCTGACCCTGTCATGCTCATCCTCGTGGTCTATGCTTTCAGCATCGCCGTCTACACGGTGGCGACCGGTGCCTCGACCGAGGCGAAGAACCTGACCGTCGGCATTGTCGACGAGGACCGCTCCGATCTCTCGCGCCAGATCCAGAACGCACTGAACCCACCGCTGTTCAAGAGCGCGCTGACGATCAGCGCACGCGACATCGACGAGGAGATGGATCACGGCCGGCTGGTCTTCGTGCTGGAAATCCCGCCCTCCTTCCAGGCCGATCTTCTCTCCGGCCGGCGGGCATCCGTGCAGCTCAATGTCGATGCCACCGCGATGACCCAGGCCGGAAACGGCTCGGTCTATATCCAGTCGATCATCGCGCAAGAGGTGACGAATTTCCTGGCCGGCCGGGAAACCGTGACCAGCGCCCCCATCAATGTCGTCATCCGCTCCAAGTTCAATCCGAACCTGAATTCGGCCTGGTTCACCTCGGTGATGCAGGTGATCAACAATGTCACGTTGCTGACAGTGATCCTGACCGGCGCGGCGCTGATCCGCGAACGCGAACAGGGCACGGTCGAGCATCTGCTGGTGATGCCGGTCGTGCCGGCCGAGATCATGCTGGCGAAGATCATCGCCAACGGGCTCGTCATCCTGGTCGCGGCCGGGCTGTCGCTCGCGGTCGTCGTGCAATGGTGGCTGCAGGTGCCGATCGCCGGCTCGCTGACGCTCTTCCTGGCGGGTGCGGCGCTCTACGCCTTCACGGTCGCGGCGCTCGGCATCATGCTCGGCACGCTCGCCACCTCGATGGGCCAGTTCGGGCTGCTCGCCATTCCGATCCTGGTGATCATGCAGCTCCTGTCGGGTTCCAGCACGCCGATGGAGAGCATGCCCGTCTGGCTGCAATATGTGATGCAGATCATCAGTCCGACACCGCATTTCGTGGGGTTCTCGCAGGCCGTGCTCTATCGCGGCGCGGGCCTCTCCGTGGTCTGGCTGCAGCTCGTCGCGCTCGTCGTCATCGGCAGTGTATACTTCACCTATGCGCTCAGCCGTTTCCGCCGCGTGATCTTCGGAGACTAGCCAGATGGGCACGATCGACGACATCGTCCGCGGCAAGAAGGGCCTGATCGTCGGCATCGCCAACGAGGACAGCATCGCCTTCGGATGCGGCAGGGTCCTGCACCGGCTCGGCGCGGAGCTGGCCATAACCTATCTGAACGCCAAGGCCGAGAAATGGGTGCGCCCGCTCGCGGAGGAACTCGGCAGCCCGATCATCATGCCGCTCGATGTCGAGATGCCCGGGCAGCTCGACGCCGTGTTCGAGGAAATCACAAGGCGCTGGGGCAAGCTCGACTTCGTCATCCACTCGATCGCGTTTGCACCGCGCGACGACCTGCATGGCCGGGTCGTCGATGTGACGCGGGACGGCTTCGAGCAGGCAATGCGCGTCTCCTGCTATTCGCTGATCGAAATGGCCCGCAAGGCCGAGCCGCTGATGAGCGCGGGCGGCGCGATCCTGACCATGAGCTATTACGGCGCCGAGAAGGTGCTCGACAATTACAACATCATGGGACCGGTGAAGGCTGCGCTCGAGAGCACGACCCGCTATCTCGCCCATGAACTCGGCCAGAAGGGCATCCGCCTGCACGCGCTCTCGCCGGGCCCGTTGAAGACACGCGCCGCCGGCGGCATCGCCGGTTTCGACGAGCTTCTGTCCCAAGCCGCGGCGCGGGCTCCGCAAGGGCGCGTCGTCACCATCGACGAGGTCGGGCAGGTCGCCGCTTTCCTGATCAGCGATGCCGCCACCGGCATGACCGGCAACACGATCTATGTCGATGCCGGCTATCACATCATGGGTTAGGTCATCGGACCGGACATCGTATCCCGGCCGGTGATCTTCTGCGTTTGCATCGGCCCTCCCGAAAACCGTCATCCACTTTTCGAGCCGATGATTCTCTGTGCTTGCATCGGCTTTCCCGAAAACCGTAATCCACTTTTCGGGCCGATGCCTGAGGCTGCCCGCCGCACGCTTCAGGCGGGGACAGCGCGCGGCGTTCCGTCCGGATCCGTCGCTTCCGGCTCCTGCGAGATCGGTGCCGTCAATGGGTCGATGATCTCGAAGGGACGCTCGACCCGGACAGGCGGCGCCTTGACGAGCACGCGCAGGCCGGAGACCGCGGCGAGCAGGATGGTCGCGGCCGCCATGAAATAGAGCAGCCCGCCAATATCGAAGCGCGACATGACGGCGGCGCCGAGCATCGGCCCCAGGGCCGAGCCGAAGCCGCTGACCAGGATCAACCTGCCGCTGACGGCAACGACGCGATCTGAGGGCATGCGATCGAGCGCATGGGCGACGCAGACCGGATAGAGCGTCGACATGAAGCCGCCGAGCACCGCCGCCACGGGCAGCACCGCTGCAAGCTTCGGGGGCAACATGACCAGCAGCAGCGCCGCCGCCGCAAAGCCGAGCGCGAGGCCGGCCAGAACCAGCCGGCGGTCGCCACGATCAGACAGGCGCCCAACCGGAACCTGAAGCGCCAGACCGCCCAGCACCGCGACCAGCATGAAGAGCGCGATCGTCTGCTGCGGCACGCCATTGCTCAGCATCCAGGCCGGTACGAGCGCGTAGAAGGCGCTGCTGATCATGCCACTGATGACGCAGCCGACCACGGCCACCGGCGCCTGCCGGGTCAACTCGCCATAGCGCAGCGTCGCCTCCGGTGCGATCCCCGGCGCCTCGGCGCGCGTCGTGCTGACCATCACCAGGGCAAGTGCAAAGAGCACGGCGATGATGTTGAAGGGCGTCATGGAGTGAATGGCGAGTTTGCCGATCAGCAACTGGCCGAGCGCCAGCGCCAGGAACGTGCCGACCATGTAGATCGAGAACACCCGCCCGCGCTGATCCGCCTGCGCCTTGGCGTTCAGCCAGCTCTCCGTGGTGATGAACAGGCCGACGCAGCCCATGCCGATGACGGCGCGGCAAACGATCCAGGCCAATGGCGAGACAAGAAGCGGCATCGTGGCTGTCGCAACCACCACCATGCCCGCGAATGCGGCATAGGCGCGGATATGGCCGATGCGCTGGATCACCTGCCCGGACCCGACCGCCCCGATGGTGAAGCCGATGAAATAGGCGCTGAGCACGACGCCGTTCAGCGTGGAACCGAAATCCTCGATCGTCAGCCGCAGGGACAGGAAGGTGTTGAAGAAGCCGTTCGCGAGCTGAATGAGGCTCGTCGCGGCGATGAGAGTTCCGATCTGCACGAGCATCGGCCAGGCTCCTTTCGCTAGCGGCCGAGAGATGCCGGCCAGAGTGTCGCGCGCCCGCAGGAATGCGACGTCCGCCCCGGAGATTCTTCGGGCGGTCCAGGGTGGCTAGCGTGAGAATGTGGGCTGAGTGCGTCGCAACATGGACTCGGGTGCCTGCCAGTTCGCGACGGGCGAGCAGCAGAACCGTCCGCTGGATGTCAGTCGTCCTGCCTCAGCTCCCAGGCGAGCATGGCATCATGGATCGCGTCGAGTTCCTCGTCCTTCGCCCGGCAATCCGGCCTGGTGCGCAGTTCCTCGAGGCGCTCGCAAGCGCAGGCGTAGTCCTCTTCCGAGTAGATAATGACCAGCCGATTCATGACCAACTCACCAAGCATAAGACGGGCCAGGCCGCCCGCGATGACGACATGGGCTGGTCTAAAGACCGCCTGCATGACCTGCAGATGACAGCCGCGGGTGCCACATGGGATGCGCCCTGGGCGCTATCCGAACCGGCCGCTTCCGATATGCTCGTCGAACGATCGCCACGCCCGAGCCAAGCCGCAGACCGATATGGATGAACACGCCCTCCTGAGCCGCCTCGCCGTTTCCCTCGCCATCGGGCTCGTGGTCGGTCTCGAACGTGGCTGGCGCACGCGCGACGAGGATGACCACCAGCGCGCCGCGGGCCTGCGCACCTTCGCGCTGTCCGGGCTGCTCGGCGGCGTGACCGGAGCCATCGGCCAGCAGCTCGGGGGCATCGCGATCGGCCTGGTCTTTCTCGGATACAGTGCGGCTTTCGGCGCCTTCCACTGGCTGGAGGCGCGCGCCGAGCAGAATGTCAGTGCGACCTCAGTCATCGCCGGGATGCTGACCTTCATGCTGGGCGCGCTCGCCGTGGTGGGCGATCTCACTGCGGCGATTGCAGGCGCAGTCGCGATGACCTTGCTGCTGGCGTTGCGCGAACAGCTGCACCGGTGGGTGGCCTCGCTGAGCTGGCAGGAAATCCGCTCGGTCCTGACCCTGCTCGCGATGTCGTTCCTGTTGCTTCCGATTTTGCCGAACCGCCCGATCGACCCATGGGGATCGATCAATCCCTATTCGATCTGGCTGCTCGCCATCCTGATCGCGGCCGTGTCCTTCGGAGGCTATGTCGCGGTCCGGATCTTTGGCGACCGCCTTGGCGTGATCATGGCGGCGGTCGCCGGCGGCCTCGCCTCCTCCACCGCGACAACGCTGACCCTGGCCGGGCTCGCGCGCCAGCATTCTGATTCCGGCCGTCTGCTCAGCGCCGGCATCCTCATCGCCGGGGTGGTGATGGTCCTGCGCGTCGCTGTGGTCGCGATGGCATTGAACCCGGTCCTGATCCCGCTCCTTGCACTGCCCCTTGCCTGCGCCGGCGGCGTCCTGGCGGCAGGCACCGGCCTCATGCTGATCAACACTGGCGGCTCCTCCGAGCGCCCGGAGCTGAAGATCTCGAATCCACTGGAACTCGGCTCCGCTCTGAAGATGGCAGCGTTCATCGCGGTGGTGATGCTTGCCGCACGCCTGCTGCAGCAGCATTTCGGCGATGCGGGCGTGCTCGCCACGGCCGCTCTGTCCGGCATTGCTGATGTCGATGCCGTCGTGATCTCGATGTCGCGCATGGCGCTCGGCGTCATTGACCCGACGCTCGCGGGCCATGCGATCCTGCTCGCGACAGGCGTCAACACGTTGGTCAAGGCCGGGCTCGCCGCCTCCACGGGCGGCATGGCGCTTGGCTTGCGCGTCGGCTGCGTAAGCGGCCTCGCCGTCGCAGCAGGGCTTCTGGCGGGGTTTCGATAGGTCGCGCCTTCCAGCGGGGCGCGAGGCGTAGTTGGCTCGGGCTCCCGTCGGGCTCAACGGCCTCCGTTCGGCAGCCTCACGGCACGACATGGCCCCGCGCGCGTTTGCCATTGGACAATCGGCATGAGCACCCGGACCTGACAGGCGCCGTGCCCTTCAGCACGCAGATCCGGCTCGATGTCTGGCAGTGCCGGCCGGTCGTTCTGACCGCGCGGCGATCGACCATGCCATATCCGGCCCCGATGCCGGCGTTGCCCAGCGGCTGCGTGCCTCCATAGCCGATCGGCGGGCCTGCGCCCGGGATCCCGCCGCCACTCGAATGCAATCGGATATCCGGCACACTGTCGCTGAGCGAGGGGGGCCCAAGACCTTGCCTGGGGCCACCAGGTGTGAGCGGCGCGTTCCCTGGCGTGCCGATCTGCGCCCCGGCCGGCGCTGCCAGAACCAGGGAGAGCATGAAGGACAAAGCTGCGGTGAACCTGCGCGTCATGGTGAGACCTCCCGGAACAACCAGCACTTGCACGGCTTGGAAGGCCTGCGTCGTCGCAGCCCTCGGCGCTCTTGTCGAGATCACACCTGTTGCAGGCCCGTGTCGAGTCGCGAGTCGGCGCCTCCGGTGGCTGCCGCTCGTCATTGACCGAGGCTGCGATCGACCTGTGAACGCGGCGGGCGAGCGAGCTGACGCGGCATGACACCGTCAAGCGGCCCAGGCGATATCCGCCAACATCGGGGCTCGGGGACTGCCCCGGGGCAAGCAGTACGACTGCCCGAGGTCGGGCCGTGAGCTATCGAGAGCGAGCCCCGGGGGCCTGTGCGTGTTGGCTACCGAGTTGAACGACAATCAGATCTAGCCTGCCGTCGGGAGCGATGCGGATCACGCTGCCGTCTTCGTTCAGGATATAGGCTGACAGGCCTGCCTTCTGCGCGCGTTCGACCTCCCTGCGCCGGAACTGCTCAAGCTTCTCGTCACAGGTGGGGCTCATGGTGCGCTCCGACATTCGTCAGTGCGTGAAAGACTACGCATTCCGGCCGGTCGGATATGTGAGGCACCTCACTTAGCGTGACGCAGGGATGCCCGAGTGGGAATGCTGGGTCCGGGACGGCATGCCCAAGCGACGTTCCGCCGTCGTCGGACACGGCTCTCGCTACGCCAAATTGTGACGCCGATCTTCATCAGCTGGCTGGCACCAACGCCCGGCGTTTTCGTCGAGCGGCCGCCTTGCCGTATAGCTCTGCTCATCGAATCGCCATTGACGGAAGAGATCATGCCTAAGCTCTGCAAGTTCACTTCGCCCTCCGATGGGAAGCCCGTCTACGTCAATCCCGCGCAGGTCAGCGTGGTCTATACGTTCAAGGGCAACCCGCCGGACACCATCATCGGCTTCCGCAAGGACTTCATGCTCGGCGTGAGGGAGAGCCTGGAAGAGGTGGTCGAGATTCTCGACAAGGCGACGGCCGAGGAGACGGCTGGCAGCTAGACCTGCGAAACATGGGGCAGCCGGGTCGCTCGGGCCGTTCCGGCTCGCGCGGGAGCGTCCCGGCCTTGCTCCCGATTGACCTTATCCTGGTCAGGACAGCCGCCTGTCGCGGATGTCGAAAATGCGCTCGCATATCCCGAGATGTTGGGCGAGCAGCGTCTGCAGAGGCGTCAGCGGCCGGAAAGCGCGCATGTCCTGCTCGAAATCGACCTCCTCGGCCCAAGCCGCGATCGCCTCATCGGCAGCGAGCAATTGCTCCTCGGTCGGGGCCCCGACGTGGGGTTGGCCCCTCTCTTCCGCGAGGCTCAGCGCGATCGTCTGCCGCAGCTCCTGCTCCAACCGAATGAGCGGCTCGAGTTCATCGACATAGGACATGAAATCTCCTCCTGCAGGCGCAGCGAGCACTCGCTGCTGATCGGATCGTGTGTGAGCCATTCAGGCAGCTCGCGAGTAGGTACCTTCCGCCTGCCACACACCCATATCGTTCAGCGCCTAGAGCCTGACAGCATGGCATTTGCGAGCGGGAAGCCGACTTGCCCGCATTGCTACCGGACATATGCAAAGCAGGCCGCCACTCGGAAGTGATGCTTCGCGATTCGTGATCAGCAGCATAAGACCGAGGAAACGCTCGGCTCTTTGCCCCAGATTGGCCCTACGGCTGATCCGGAATGCTTGTGAAACCAAGCTAAACAATGGTGCGCAGGAGGGAACCGTAAGAAATCTATATGGCATTCAAATTTAAAATATTTTTCTAATTCAAGTATCCATAAGGCCAACAATCAAAAACGCCGCGGCGCTCCAAGTGAGCTTTCCACAGGCGGAAGCGTTTTGAAGCAAGTCTGGCGATACGCCCCTCACGGCGCTTGCCCAACGTCTAGCAAAAATGGGCGCGAATGCTATCTTCGCGCCGGGATGACGCAAGAGACTCGACGGCAGGTGGTCACGATGAAACAGGCATTGTTCGCGGCAGTTGCCGTCATTGGCATCAGTGGTACAGCCACCGCCCAAAATTGCCCCTATGATTCCCGGTGCATCAACAATCCGTATGGAGCCGGTAACCCGTACAATCCGGACAGCTTGAACAACCCCTACGGCCGCTACGGCTCGCCTTACAGCAACGAGTCAGCAAAGAACCCTTACGCAACAAACGCGCCGAAGCTCTATGACCAAGACGGTAACTATCGAGGTCGCCTCAGCGCGAATCCATACGATCCAGACAGCACGAGCAATCCTTACGGACGATACGGCAGCCCGTATTCGTCTGACAGCATCAACAACCCCTACGGGGCAGGAAATCCGTATGGCCGACCGCTAACCGTTGTGCCCCAGAACTGACTACTTGACTTATTGGCCGCAGAGAATTGGTTCGAGCCTAGGAGCCGTGGGCGCTTGGTCTCGAGCGGCGGCCTGCACTGTGAACTGATGGGGTGGATGCCCCCCTCCGGCCGGCACCGTAAGGTGCCCGCGAGCGCCATGAAGGCGCGTTGGAAGGAGGAGCCGTGGCGATCGATCTCGCCAAGCGAAACTTCCAAGTCTGCGCGACTTCAGGCCGGAATTATCTAGGAAAATCGACAACCTCAAGGGGTTGGATGGTGCCGCAAGAGGGATTCGAACCCCCGACCCCCTCATTACGAATGAGGTGCTCTACCAGCTGAGCTATTGCGGCGACGGGTGGGGCTCTACCAGCCCTGCCCAATCTTGGCAAGACGAACGGAGCAGAACATGCCCCGTCTTCTCACGATTTGCGCAGCTTTTCCGTTTCGGGCTTTTCCTGGCCGAGCGCGACGATGCCACGGCGGATGGCGCGGGTGCGGGTGAAATGCTTGTGCAGGGTCTCGCCATCGCCGAAGCGAATGGCGCGGGTCAGCACCGAAAGGTCTTCGCTGAAGCGCCCCAGCATCTCCAGAACCGCTTCCTTGTTGTGCAGGAAGACGTCGCGCCACATCGTCGGGTCGGATGCCGCGATGCGGGTGAAATCGCGAAAGCCGCCGGCCGAGAACTTGATCACCTCGGACTGGGTCACCGCCTCGAGATCCTCGGCCGTGCCGACGATATTGTAGGCGATCAGGTGCGGCAGATGGCTGGTGACGGCAAGCACGAGATCATGATGCTGCGCACTCATCACCTCGACCAGGGCGCCCATGCCCTCCCAGAAATGCCGGGTGCGCGAAACCGCGCCGTCATCGCTGCCGTCCGGCGGAGTGAGGATGCACCAGCGATTCAGGAAGAGGCTGGCAAAGCCCGCATCCGGGCCGGAATTCTCTGTGCCCGCAACCGGATGGGCCGGGACGAAATGCACGCCCGCTGGCAGATGCGGCGCGACAGCCTCGACCACCGCGTTCTTGACCGAGCCGACATCCGAGACGATCGCGCCCTGCTTCAGGGCAGACGCGATCTCACCTGCGACCGCACCGCAGGCGCCGACGGGCACGCAGAGAATGACCAGATCGGCATCGGCCACGGCGGCCTGCACGGTCTCCGCCACCTCATGGCCGAGATCGAGCTCGCGGGCGCGGGCCCGCACGCCCTCGTCCCGGTCGCTCAGGACGATGCGCCCGGCCAGATTGAGATCCTTGGCCGCATGGGCGATCGACGAGCCGATCAGCCCGATGCCGATGATCGCGAGGCAGCCGAAGATCGGCTCCTCACGCCGCGGAGCAAAGCTCTCGGTCGTCGCCGTCATTGCTTGCCGGCCAGGAAGTCGCCAAGCGCCGCAACGACGAGGCGGTTCGCCTCCTCGGAGCCGATTGTCATGCGCAGCGCGTCCGGCAGGCCATAGGCCCCGACGCTGCGCAGGATCAGCCCACGCTGGCTCAGGAAGGCGTCAGCCTCCTTCGCCGTCTTGCCGGAGGTTTTTGGGAAATGGATCAGGATGAAGTTGCCGACCGACGGCGTGACGGTCAGGCCGAGCCTTTCCACCTCGGCCGTCGTCCAGGCGAGCCAGGTCTCGTTGTGCTGGAGCGCGGCCGCGACATGGGCTTCGTCGGCGATCGCAGCGGTGCCGGCCTCGATCGCCGCGCCGTTGACGTTGAACGGGCCGCGGACGCGGTTGAGCGCATCGATGACATGGGCAGGCCCGTAGAGCCAGCCGAGGCGCAGATTGGCGAGGCCGTAGATCTTTGAGAAGGTGCGCGCCATCACGACGTTCTCGTTGGTCGCCACCAGTTCGAGCCCCGACGCATAGTCGTTGCGACGGACATATTCGGCATAGGCGGCGTCGAGCACCAGCAGCACATCGGAGGGCAGGCCGGCATGCAGGCGCTTGACCTCCTCGAAGGGCAGATAGGTGCCGGTCGGGTTGTTGGGATTGGCGAGGAAGACGATCTTCGTCCGTGGCGTCACCGCCTTCAGGATCGCGTCGACATCGGCGGTGAGATTGGCCTCGGGCACGACCACGGGCTTGCCGCCGGCCGCCAGGATGGCGATGCGGTAAACGAGGAATCCGTGCTCGGTGAAGATGCCCTCGTCATCGTCGCCGAGATAGGTCTTGGTGACGAGTTGCAGCAATTCGTCGGATCCCGAGCCGCACACGAGGCGTGCGGGGTCGAGGCCGTAGCGCGACGCGATCGCCTCACGCAGCTTGGTGGCCGAGCCGTCCGGATAGAGCTCGAGCTTGCCCTTGAGGCTGTCAAAGGCGGCGATTGCCTTCGGGCTCGGGCCGAGCGGGGTCTCGTTCGAGGAAAGCTTATGCAGCTTCACCCCCGCCGGAGCCGTGGACTTGCCGGGCACATAGGCCTCGATATCGAGGACACCGGGACGCGGAACAGGGCGGGAAGCAGGCGTGGCCATGGCTTGTGGACCTTGTCAGGGGAATGAGATGGAGATCAGCGGACTGGCTTGACGGCAAAACGGGCGGCGTGGCTGCCGATTTCGGCGAACTCGCTGAGGCCCGCAGGTTCGAGCGCGGCACGGATCGCGCTCTGCTCGACTTCTCCCGAAGCAGCGACCAGCAGCGAAAGATGCGAACCGTCGGCGGCGCTGGCGGAGACCTCGGCGAGATGCTGGGCGAGACCTGCACGCAGCGTCTCCGACCAGCGTTCAACCCTGGCGGCATAAAGCACGATCTCGCGCACGGCCGCATCCGCAAGCGGCTTGGCGATGCAGTAGACCGGTGTGCCCGCGGGATGGTCAGGCCGCTCGATGAAGGGCAGGCGCGCGATGATCTTCGGCCGCTCCGGGCCGATGAGATCGCGCCACCAGACACCGGCGCTGGCGCCGAGGTCCATGCGGAAGATGCCGAGATCCCCAGCGGATTCGGCAACGGCAGCGATCACCGCACGCGCATGCTCGTGGGTAACGAAGGGCACGGTGAAGCCGAAATGGAACCGCGCGGAATCGCGCATCGCCGCGTCGCCGCCCGAGACATCGGCATGGACGGCGTAATTCGCCTGAACATAGGTGAAGGTCGCGATGATGATGCGCCAGATGCCCTCGACGGTGTCGAGTGGCAGCAGGCCCTTATGACGCAGCGCCAGCCGCTTCATCATGTCGGCCTCGCGGCCGGGCCGGAATGCCGAACCCGACACCTGCGTCTTCTTCACGGCGATCAGCGTTTCGATGATCTGCGAGCGCTCCATCAAGAGCGCGTGCATCTCGCTGTCGATGCGGTCGATCTCACCGCGCAGATCGGCAAGGGTGGTCGGAGCGATTTCGGTCATGGCGTGATCTTGGCGCGTGAGGCGACGGACGCGCGTCTCTTAGACCTCAAGCCCGCGCTTAGCAAAGCCAGCTTCGCGCGGGGCCGCGTTGACAGCGCGCCTGCGGCACGCCATCGGTAAGTTCGATCTTTCGAACGAGCCGACCGGCAAGACAAATCAGCCTGTCAAAGCGGACGACGATGCGCGACGAAATCCTGAGCCTTGCAGACCCGCTGAAGGAAGCGAACGATCCCTCGAGCCCGGTCGTCCGGTTCGACGCAGCCACGCCGCTGGTGATGGATTGCGGCGTGGCGCTCGACAGCTGGCAGATCGCCTACCAGACCTATGGCGAACTCAATGCGGCCCGGTCGAATGCCGTCCTCGTCTGTCATGCCCTGACCGGCGACCAGCATGTCGCCAGCCGCAACCCGATCACCGGCAAGGGCGGCTGGTGGGCGGCGATGATCGGCCCCGGCAAACCGATCGACACCGACCGCTTCTTCGTGATCTGCGCCAATGTCGTCGGCGGCTGCACCGGCACGACGGGGCCGGCCTCGACCAACCCGGACACCGGCAAGCCCTGGGGCCTCGGCTTCCCGATGGTGACGATCCGCGACATGGTGCGGGCACAGGCGCATCTGGTCGATGCGCTCGGCATCGAGTCGCTGTTCTGCGTCGCCGGCGGCTCGATGGGCGGCATGCAGGTGCTGGAATGGGCAGCGAGCTATCCCGCACGCGTCTTCTCGGCGCTGCCGCTTGCGACCTCCGCCAAGCACTCGGCCCAGAACATCGCTTTCCACGAAGTCGGCCGCCAGGCGGTGATGGCCGATCCTGACTGGCGCGGCGGGCGCTATCTCGAAGAAGGCACGCGTCCGTCCAAAGGCCTCTCCGTGGCGCGCATGGGTGCGCATATCACCTATCTGTCGGAACCCGCTCTGCACCGGAAATTCGGCCGCAAGCTGCAGGATCGCGAGGCGCCGACCTTCTCCTTCGATGCCGATTTCCAGGTCGAAAGCTACCTGCGGCACCAGGGCCTGAGCTTCGTCGAACGCTTCGACGCCAATTCCTATCTCTATGTGACGCGCGCGATGGATTATTTCGACATCGCCGCCGATCATGACGGCGTGCTCGCCAAGGCCTTCGCGGGCACGAAGACGCGCTTCTGCGTCGCCTCCTTCACCTCGGACTGGTTGTTCCCGACCGCGGATTCGCGTGCCGTCGTTCATGCGCTCAATGCTGCCGGCGCTTCGGTCTCCTTCGTCGAGCTTGAAAGCGACAAGGGCCACGACGCCTTCCTGCTGGAGGAACCGAACCTGTTTGCGACCACGCGCGGCTTCATCAATGCGGCAGCTCGGGCAAGAGGGTTGTGAGGCCATGGCGCTGAGCGAGACCTATACCAATCGCATCGACCTCAAGCTCGTCGCCGAGATGGTGACGCCGGGCACGCGCGTGCTCGATGTCGGCTGCGGCGACGGCGCATTGCTGGCCCTGCTGGCCGAGACGCGCCAGGTCGACGCACGCGGCATCGAACTGTCTCGCGAGGGTGTCGCGGGCTGCGTCGCGCGGGGGCTGTCGGTGATCCAGGGCGACGCCGATACCGACCTCGCCGACTATCCCGATGATTCCTTCGACTACGTCATCCTCTCCCAGACGATCCAGGCGACGCGCAATCCGCGCCTGGTTCTGGAGCACATGCTGCGCATCGGCCGTCGCGCCATCATCTCCTTCCCGAATTTCGGGCATTGGCGCATGCGCAGCCAGATCTTCTTCCGCGGCCAGATGCCGGTGACCGATGCCCTGCCCTATTCCTGGTGGGACACCCCGAACATCCATTTCTGCACGATCCGCGACTTCGTCACCCTGTGCGATGTCGTCGGCGCACAGAAGGAGCGCGCCGTCGCGCTCGATGCGGCGGGCGGCAAGGTTGGCGTCAGCGCACCCTGGTGGTTCTGGAACCTGTTCGGCGCGCAGGCGGTGTTCCTGCTGAAGCGAGGCTGAGCCCTCCCGCTCCCGAGACCGAGTGCCGGACGAAGCGTCGGCGGATCGGCGCAGCGCAGCCCTAAAACGAGAAAAGGGCCGCTTGCGCGGCCCTTCCCTCATCCATCTCGCGGCGGTCGCTGCCTCCTTCCCAGTTGGGAAGAACGAGGTCGTACCGTCCCTATTAGTTCAGCGGCACGCCCTCAGGCCGCCTTTCGCGGGTGACGCTGACATCGCCCAGCATCAACCCGGTCGGCCCAACGGTGACCTTCACCGTCTCGCCATCCGTGACCTTGCCGGCGAGCAGCAGTTCCGCCAGCGGGTCCTGCACCGTTTTCTGGATTACCCGCTTCAGCGGACGTGCGCCATAGGCGGGATCGTAGCCCTTGTCGGCCAGCCAGGCGCGGGCGTCTTCGGAGAGATCGAGCACGATCTTGCGGTCGGTCAGCAGCCTGGCGAGGCGTGCCAGCTGGATATCGACGATCGCCCCCATATCCGCCCGCTTAAGGCGATGGAACAGGATGATGTCGTCGATACGGTTCAGGAACTCGGGCCGGAAAACCTGCCTGACCACGCCCATGACATCGTCACGCACGGCGTCGCTGTCCTGCCCTTCGGGCTGGTTCACCAGGAACTCCGAACCGAGATTCGAGGTCATGATGATCAGCACGTTGCGGAAATCGACCGTGCGGCCCTGACCGTCCGTCAGACGACCATCGTCGAGCACCTGCAGGAGCACGTTGAAGACGTCCGGATGCGCCTTCTCGACCTCGTCGAAAAGGACGACCTGATAGGGTCGGCGCCGTACGGCTTCGGTCAGTGCTCCACCTTCTTCGTAACCGACATAGCCGGGAGGCGCGCCGATGAGACGCGAGACCGAGTGCTTCTCCATGTATTCCGACATGTCGAGGCGCACCATCGCCGTATCGTCGTCGAACAGGAACGACGCCAGCGCCTTGGTAAGCTCGGTCTTGCCGACACCCGTGGGTCCGAGGAACATGAAGGAGCCGATCGGCCGGTTCGGGTCCTGCAGGCCGGCACGGGCACGCCGCACGGCTGTCGAGACCGCCTCCACCGCCTCACGCTGGCCGACGACTCGCGCTGCCAGCACCTCCTCCATCCGGAGCAGCTTGTCCTTCTCGCCTTCAAGCATGCGGTCGACCGGCACACCGGTCCAGCGGCTGACGACCTGCGCAACATGGTCAGGCGTCACCGCCTCTTCCACCATGCCAGAGGTATCGCCAATCGCCTCGACCTCGGCGAGCTGCTTCTCCAATTGCGGGATCTCGCCATAGGCGAGCTCGCCTGCACGCTGATACTCGCCCTTGCGCTGCGCCTGGGCCAGTTCGTTGCGGGCATTGTCGAGCTTGGTCTTGATCTCGGCCGCCTGGCCGAGCTTGTCCTTCTCCGCCTTCCAGCGGGCCGTGATTGTGGCCGAACGCGTTTCAAGATCGGCGAGTTCGGATTCCAGCCGCTTCAACCGCTCCTTCGAGCCGCTGTCGCTCTCCTTCTTGAGAGCCTCCTGCTCGATGCGCAGGCGCACGATCTCGCGGTCGATCGAATCCAGCTCCTCGGGCTTCGAATCGACCTGCATGCGTAGGCGCGCCGAAGCCTCGTCGACAAGGTCGATCGCCTTGTCGGGCAGGAAGCGGTCGGTGATGTAGCGGTTCGACAGGGTCGCGGCCGAGACAAGCGCCGAGTCCGTGATGCGAACGCGGTGATGCTGCTCGTATTTCTCCTTGAGGCCGCGCAGGATCGAGACCGTATCCTCGACCGTCGGCTCGTCGACAAAGACGGGCTGGAAGCGGCGTGCAAGCGCGGCGTCCTTCTCGACATATTTGCGGTACTCGTCGAGCGTGGTCGCGCCGACGCAGTGCAGTTCGCCGCGCGCGAGCGCCGGCTTCAGCAGGTTCGAGGCATCCATSGCGCCGTCCGTCTTGCCCGCACCGACCAGGGTGTGCATCTCGTCGATGAACAGGATGACGCCACCATCGGAGCTGGAGACCTCGTTGAGCACCGCCTTCAGGCGCTCCTCGAACTCGCCACGATATTTCGCACCCGCGATGAGCGAGCCCATGTCGAGCGCAAGCAGTTCCTTGTCCTTCAGGCTCTCCGGCACGTCACCATTGACGATGCGCAACGCAAGGCCCTCGGCGATGGCGGTCTTGCCGACGCCGGGCTCGCCGATCAGGACGGGATTGTTCTTGGTGCGGCGGCTCAGCACCTGGATGGTGCGACGGATCTCCTCGTCGCGGCCAATGACCGGGTCGAGCTTGCCCTCGCGGGCAGCAGCGGTGAGATCCCGCGCATATTTCTTCAGCGCGTCATAGGCCTGCTCGGCAGAGGCTGAGTCCGCGGTGCGACCCTTGCGGATCGCCTCGATCGCGGCATTCAGCGCCTGCGGCGTCACGCCGGCCTTGGCCAGCGCCTTGCCGGCCTCGGTTTCCTTCTCGACCGCGAGGGCCAGAAGAAGGCGCTCGACCGTGACGAAGGAATCGCCGGCCTTGTCCGCAGCCTTTTCCGCCGTATCGAAGACACGGGCGAGGCCTGGCGTCAGATGCAGGCCGCTGGCGCCACCGCCGCTGACCTTGGGCAGCTTTGCGAGCGCCGCATCGGTCAGTTGCAAGGCAAGTTTCGACTGGCCACCCGACCGATCGATCAGGCCGGCTGCCATGCCCTCGCTGTCATCAAGCAGCGCTTTCAAAAGATGTTCGGGCGTAAACTGCTGGTGTCCGTCGCGCAGCGCAATCGTCTGCGCCGCCTGCAGGAAACCCTTTGCCCTGTCGGTGTATTTCTCAATGTTCATATTGTCGCTCCGCCCGCCGGCACGCCCCGTGGCGACGCATCCGGCTGCCTTTCATCAGGATAGGGCTCCCGAGGGACACCCTTCGCAACCAAAGATAGTGTGACATCCGCGCAACGGAAGGGGGCCCCTTGCGAATGATTGACGGCGCCCTTCCGACAGGCTCAGCCTTGGCCATGGCGGGAACAAGGCGACAGCAGGCGATTCGCAAAGCGTTGAGGGCGCTCGCCCCCGGCATTCCGCTTGCCGATGCCGAAGCGGTCCTGGCGCTCGCCGAGCGCCGCCGCATGAAGGATCTGCCGCCCTCGACGGCGCTCTGGCTCGCTCTCGGCAGCCATGTCCGCCACGTCCATACCGATTACGAGCGGCTTCTGGCGGAAGGGTACGACCGCGACGCGGCGCGCTTTTTCGTCGTCGAGGACACCGATGCAGTGCTCTCCGCCTGGGGCTGCCAGCGCTCCGTGGAGAACGAAGAGGCCGAGGCCGAGGAGGCTTGAAGTCAACCTGATCGAACCGATGCAAGGATTTGATCGGTCCCGCCTCGTAGAACCCGCTATATCACCCCTGCCCGATCAGCCTGCGGACTGAAAGACTCCATGCGTGTCGCCTCGCTCTATCGCTACCCCGTCAAGGGTCTCTCGCCCGAACCCGTGCAATCGGCTTCGCTGAGCACGGGGGGCTTTTTCCCTGGAGACCGGCTTTTCGCCATCGAGAACGGCCCTTCCGGCTTCGACCCGGCCGCGCCCGTCCATCAGCCGAAGATCAAGTATCTGATGCTGATGCGCAATGAATCGCTGGCACGGCTGCAGACGCGCTATGACGACGAAAGCCGCGCGCTTGTCATCAGGCAGGATGGACGCGAGACCGTGCGGGCCGACATGACGACGCAGGACGGCCACGCGGCCCTGACGGCCTTCTTTGAAGGTTTCATGCCGGACGAGCTGCGCGGCAAGCCGCAATTGCTCACCGCCCCGCAAAGCTATCGCTTCATGGATTCACGCTCGGGGTTCATGTCGATCATCAACCTCGCCAGCGTCGCGGATCTCGGCAACCACCTTGGCACCCGGCTCGATCCGCTGCGCTTCCGCGGCAATGTCATGGTCGAGGGGCTGGCCGCCTGGGCGGAGAACGACCTGGTCGGGCAGGAGCTGTCCACGCCGTCGGGCCTGCGCCTGCGTGTGATCAAGCGAATCGAACGCTGCGCGGCAACCAATGTCGACCCGCAGACCGGAGCCCGCGATCTCCAGATCCCGAAGGCGTTGATGAAGACCTATGGCCATGTCGACTGCGGAATCTACTGCGAGATTCTGAGTAGCGGCACGCTGACCGCTGGCATGCATCTCGAAAGCCAGGCCCCGCAAGCGACGCTCGACCTCGGCGTCGCCTGAGCCAAAAAAAACAGGGGCCCGTCGGGCCCCTGTCATATCTGGTCAAACCGGAGCGCCTTACTCGGCAGCGCTATCGGTTTCCGAACCCAGCGCGTCCATGACTTCGCGTGGCGAGCGGCGGCGGCGCGTGCGCTTCGGTGCGGCAGCCTCTTCGGCGGCCGGCGCTTCGGCAGGAGCAGCAGCAGCCTCGACCGGTGCCGCAACGGGCTCCTCGGCGACGGCGATCGGAACCCGGACCGGATTGGTCAGGAAGGACGGAAGCGAAGCAGCGACATCGTTCGCCTCGCCTTCAGGCTCGACCTCCCGGCGCGGACGACGCTCGGCGCGCTCGGGACGCGGCCCCCGCTCCGGCCGGTCGCCGCGCTCGAAGCGACGCTCGCCCTGGCTCTGCGCCGGGGCGTTCTCGCCCTGCTCGGTAGAAGCCGGCTGCTCGGAACGCGGCGCGAAGCCCCCGGGCTGGCCGTTCTGCCCGCCTTCGGGACGGTCGAACCGGCGTTCACCACGATCGGGGCCACGGTCCTGGCGATCATTGCGATCGAAACGGCGGTTGTTGCGGTCGTTGAAGCGATCGGTGCGGGGCGGGCGGTCGAAGCGTTGGCCGTTGTTCTGCTGGCCATCCTGGCCCTCGCCATCCCCACGGGGGGCAGCATTCTGGCCATAGCCGTTGCCGTTCACGCCTCCCTGAGCCTGATGCCGCAGCTCAGGCTGAGGCGAGCCCTGCGGGAAGGCAGCGTTCTCATCGCCGTCACCCTCATCGTCCCCCTCGTCGCCCTCCTCACCAAAGGCGCGATTCGGCGGGAAGCTATGGCCGTATTGCTGGGCCATCTGCTCCTGCGCCGCGAGAAGGATGCGATAATAGTGCTCAGCGTGCTGGAAATAGTTCTCAGCTGCGACCGGATCACCCGACGACTGGGCATCGCGCGCCAGCTGCAAGTACTTCTCCGCGACATGCTGAGCGGTACCACGAACTTTGACGTCCGGGCCGTTCGACTCGTAGCTGCGCTGCAACGGGTTGGGCGACTTTCGATTGCCGTTGTTGTTATTGTTATTGTTGTTGTTGTTACGGCCGCGCATACGCCGGTTCTGACCTGGTCTCATTCGCGTCTATCTCGCGCTCTGTCTGTTCAAAGCAACCGGGTCACTGTCATACGCGTACCGGCACGCGGCGGGTTGCGGCGCCGTGCCGGAGGGAGTCGACCTGAAGGGGCAATGCGCCGTTCTTGGTCTTCACGCGCTCGTTTCCAAAAGAGGCGGTAACTCGCCCCATGAGCCGAACGGCACATCCATGCCTTCGGAATTCCGATCTTGCTTTGTCAGTTCCGTCAAACTTCGGACGTGTCCGGAGGCAAATCCTCGTCAATCAGGAGGAGGTTGCCCTAGGCTCGGCGCTGACGACACCAGCTTCGGCTGGTATCTGCATAGCGGCTTTTGCGTCCGGTTCCAAGCAAATTCGCACAATCTCTGTGCGTATCCGGTTCAGCGGGAGAAGATCAGCGCGCGCTCGTGTCCACCAAGGTCCTTGCGCGCTCCGTGATACCGGAAGCCTTCGGCCCGCATCAAGGCAGAGACATCCGGCTCCTGCCCGGCACCGATCTCGAAAATAACGATGCCACCCGGTGCCAGAAACGGCGTCAGCTCGCGCGCGAAGAGCCGATACGGAACGAGCCCGTCGATCCCGCCATCCAGCGCCAGGAGCGGATCATAGGCGCGCACAGCCACATCCAACCCGGGAATCTCATCGCCTGGAATATAGGGCGGATTGGAGACGATCAGGTCGAAGCGGCCCTCAAGGTCCTTCACCCAGTCGCCTTCCCGAAACGCCACGCGGTCACCGACGCCATTTGCAAGGGCATTTGCGGCTGCGACCTTGCAGGCCTCTCCCGACAGGTCGATACCCAGGCCCCTGGCCTGCCTGAACTCACTCAGGATCGCGATGAGCAGGCAGCCCGTGCCAGTCCCGAGGTCCAGCACCGACAACGCGTCCCCGCGCCTCTCACGAAGGGAATGGACCGCGGCCTCGACGAGCGTCTCGGTATCGGGGCGCGGCTCGAGCGTCGCTGGCGAGAGCTTGAAGGTCAGTCCCCAGAACTCACGCTCGCCGAGGATGCGCCAGACAGGTTCGCCTGCCAGCCGCCGCGCGACGTAGCCATCCAGATCCGCGGCGGCCTGCTCACCGAGCAGAGCGTCGTCCTCCCCGCCGGCCCCAGCCACGGCTTCAACAAGAAGGCGCGCATCAAGTATCGGCGTATCGCCCCCCGCAGCGCGCAGACGCGCCGCAAGCTGCCGGCGTGCCTCCCGAATGGTCAGCACACCGACAGCTTGTGGCGAAGGCGTTAGAGCGTCGCCACCGCTCTGCAGTGGCGACGTCACTGGGTTGGTGCTCGCATCGACATCAATTGCCCTGCATCTTGTGGTCCATGCAAATCTTCATCTTCTGATTGATTGAAGATTTACTCTCGCGCGCTCCGTGCATTTCCTGCGAACACGCCTTGCGCGCCTGCGACTGCGTCATCGCATTCTGCAGCGGCACGGCCTGTCCCTGGACGACGCGGCCAAAAGTCTGAGTCTGCGCCTCAGCGGTCCCTGCCGTAGCCAGCGCCATCAGACCGGTCATCGCAATCACTGATGCAAGTTTCATGGTTTCCTCCAGCCTGCTTTCAGGTCGATATGGAAACAACGCCAGTCCGGTAAAAAGGTTTCACGCGCCGCTTTGCGCTGCAAGCAACGTCGCCTGGTGCTCCGCCGTAAGGGCATCGATGATCTCGTCGAGCGCCAGCCCCTGCATCATCTCGTCGAGCTTGTAGAGCGTCAGGTTGATGCGATGGTCGGTCACGCGGCCCTGCGGGAAATTGTAGGTGCGGATCCGCTCGGACCGGTCACCGGAGCCGATCTGCGAGCGTCGGTCCGCCGCGCGTTCGGCGTCGGCCTTCATGCGCTCCATGTCGTAGAGCCGGGCGCGCATCAACTCGAAGGCACGCGCCTTGTTCTTGTGCTGCGAGCGCTCATCCTGGACCACGACCACGATCCCGCTCGGGATATGGGTCAGGCGGACGGCCGATTCGGTTTTGTTGACGTGCTGGCCGCCGGCGCCCCCGGCACGCATCGTGTCGATGCGCAGATCGTTGTCATTGAGCGCGACGTCGACCTCGGTCGCCAACGGCAGCATCGCCACCGTCGCGGCCGAGGTGTGAATGCGGCCGCTCGCCTCGGTATCCGGCACGCGCTGGACGCGGTGAACCCCGGATTCAAACTTGAGCTTGGCATAGACGCCCCGGCCCGAGATCTCCGCGATGACTTCCTTGTAGCCCCCAACCGTGCCTTCGCTCTCCGAGATGATGTCGACGCTCCAGCCCTTCTGCGAGGCGTAGCGCTGATACATCCGCAGCAGGTCTCCGGCGAAGAGCGAGGCCTCGTCGCCGCCGGTGCCGGCCCGGATTTCCAGAATGACGCCGCGTTCGTCGGCAGCGTCCTTGGGCAGGAGAGCGATCAGGATCTGGTGGGCACGCGTGTCGATCTCGGCTCGAGCGGTGTCCCGCTCCTCATAGGCGAGATCGCGGAATTCGCTGTCGGTCGCCGGATCGTCGATCAGCCCCTGCGCCTCGTCGAGAGAGGCCTGCGCATTGCGCCAGGAGGCAATCGCTGCAACGACGGGTTCGAGCTCCGCCAGCTCCTTGGCAAGCTCTACCGTACGCACGGCATCGGTCGAGCGATTGATCTCGTCGGTGGCAACGGCGTGGCGAGCGACGATGCTGTCGAGACGGTCTTGAGGAAGCTGAAGGGACATCAGGAACTCGGAAACACTGTTTGGGGACCGGCGAAGCGCGCTTCAGCGTCGCTAGACCGGCACTTTCAATTCGGTCGCCAATGCCGAAAGCTGCGAACGCAGGCTCGATGCACCATCGGAAGAGGCGAGCATCCAATCCATACGCTCGCGCAGCTTCCTGACGTCAAGCGCACGCAGCATCGCCTTGACCGGCCCGAACGACGCCGCCGACATCGAGAAGGAGCGATAGCCTAGGCCGATCAGCGCCATCGTCTCCAGCGGCTTGCCACCCATTTCACCGCAGACCGAGACCGGGCAACCTGCCTCGCCCGCAGCCTCAACGATCGTGCGCAGCGCGCGGAGCGCTGCAACGCAAAGCGGATCGAAACGCTCGGACACCCGGCGGTTCTCACGATCGGCTGCGAACAGGAACTGCATCAGATCATTCGTGCCGATCGACAGGAAGTCGGCCTCGCGCGAGATTTCTGCCAGTTCGAACAGCAGCGATGGCACTTCGACCATGACGCCGAGCTCGAGATTGGTGGGCGCCGGACGCTCCTGCTTCTCCATCATGGCGAGCTCGCGGCGCACGATGAAGCGCGCGCGCAGGAACTCGTCCACGGTCGCGACCATGGGCAGCATGATGCGCATGTCCTGGCCGGCTCCGGCCCGCAGCATCGCCCTGATCTGGCCGCGCAGCAGGCGCGGCTTGTCGAGGCCGATCCGGATCGCGCGCCAACCGAGCGCCGGATTCTCCTCCTCGACGCGTTCCATATAGGGCAGCACCTTGTCGCCGCCGATATCGAGCGTCCGGAAGACAACCGGCCGGCCCTGCGCCGCCTTGAGCACGGCCCCGTAGAGAGATTGCTGTTCGGTCGTCGTCGGCATGTGCTGAGCGACCATGAATTGCAGTTCGGTGCGGAACAGCCCGATCCCTGCGGCGGCGGTCTCATCGAGACTGTGCATGTCGACCAGAAGGCCGGCATTGATCTGGAGGTTGATCTCGACCCCGTCCTTGGTGACGGCCGGCAGATCCTTGAGCTTGCGGTACTGTTCCTGCTTGCGGGCGCGCAGGCGGGCCTTGTCCTTGTAGGCGTTCTCGACGTCCGGCTGCGGACGGATCTGCACCTCGCCAGCCTGGCCATCGACGATGACGGCGTCGCCGGACTGGATCAGCGCGGTTGCGTTGACGATCTCGCCGACGGCCGGAATGCCAAGCGCCCGCGCCACGATGGCGATGTGGCTGGTCGGTCCGCCTTCCTCGAGGATAAGCCCACGCAAACGGACGCGGTCATAATCGAGCAGCGCCGCCGGCCCCATCGAGCGGGCGATCAGGATGGCGTTCTCGGGCAGCTTCTCGTGAGCAACGCCATTCGCCTTGCCCATCAGGGTCCGCAGCAGCCGATTGGCGAGATCGTCGAGATCGTGCAGGCGCTCCCTGAGATAAGGGTCGGTCTGGCGCAGCATTTTGGCGCGGGTGTCGGATTGCACACGCTCAACCGCCGCCTCGGCGGTGAGGCCGGTCATCACCACCTCGCGCATCCGCCTGAGCCAGCCCTGGTCATGGGCGAACATGCGGAATGTTTCGAGAACGTCACGATGCTCGCCGGTATGAGCCACGTCGCCACGCTCGATCAGTTCGTCGATCGCGGTGCGCATCTCGGCGATAGCGGCCTCGAGCCGCTTGACCTCGCGGGCAGGATTCTCGGCAATCAGATTGGTGATCGCGACCCGGGGTTCGTGGAGAACGGCGTAGCCGAGCCCGACACCGTCCGCCAGCTTGACGCCGACACCGTGAATCGGCCGGTCGAGGCCAATCATGCTGCCGGGCGGCGCCAGCGATTTCAGCCCGCCGGCCGCGATCATCTCCGCCATGATCATGGCGGTGGTCTGCAGTGTCTCGATCTCTTCCTCGTTGTAGAGCCGCGACGCGCGATTCTGGATGACGAGGACGCCCATCACGGCGCCGCCGCGCAGGATCGGGACGCCAAGGAAGGAATGATAAATCTCTTCGCCCGTCTCCGGACGATAGGAGAAGGCCGGGTGCGACTGCGCGTCGGACAGGGCTACAGGCTCGGCTTCGCTCGCGATCAGGCCAACGAGACCTTCGTCGGCGCGCATCCGGGTCAGGTGCACCGCCTCGCGATTCAGGCCCTCGGTCGCATAGAGTTCAAGCGAACCGTCCTCGAGCAGGACATAGACCGAACACACCTCCGCGACCAGATTGCCGGCGATCAGGACGACAAGCCGATCCAGCCGCTCCTGCGGGCTGACGGGCGCTGCCATGACCTCGCGGAGACGGCGCAGCAGAACGCCCGGACCTCCGAGAGCGCCTCGCATCAAATCGGCCCTCCGCCCGCCTCCTCAGACATCGTTGCCGATGCCGCTCGCAGACCTGATACCTGGCTCCGGATGAGTCGGCAGCATGCCCCGGTTCTTGTCGCCTTCTAGCGAGCGAAAGGAGTGTTCGGCAAGGGCCGCCGTTACAACCCCGAGGTGAAATCGGCGGCAGCGCTTCTCATTAATGTGGCAAGCGCCCGTTTCCAGCCGCGATTTGTGACAGATCCGACAATGTCGGAACGGTCGTTGCGGCGCCGCTTGCGGATTTGGCCGGAGCGCGCGAAGTCGCCGGTCGCTGCTTGGCTCCGGTCGCCGGCTTGGCGCGAACCGCTCTCTTGGTCGCTGGGAGCGTCACCGGAAACCCGGCTTCGCCCTCTGAGAGCGCGGCAAGATAGGTCTCGGTCCACCAGCCGATATCGGTTGCTGCGATGGTGGCGTAGAGCTTCTCGAAACGCCGGATTCGTTCCGGCTTCGGCATGACCAGCGCCTGCTGGATCGCCTCCGACATTTCCGAGAGATCGTAGGGATTGACGATCAGCGCGTCCTTCATCTGGCGCGCCGCCCCGGCAAAGCGCGAAAGGACCAGCACGCCGGGATCGGCGGGATCCTGCGCCGCAATGTATTCCTTGGCGACCAGGTTCATGCCGTCGCGCATCGGCGTCACCAGCCCGACTTGGGCACGGCGATAGAAGCCGGCCAGGACATTGCGGGAATAGGCCTTCTTGACCACGCGGATCGGCGTCCAGTCGAATTCGCCCAGCGCTGCGTTGATCCGCCCGGCCGTCTCGTCCGACTGGCGATCGAGTTCCGCATATTCAGGAACATCTGAGCGGGAGGGTGGCGCGATTTGCAGCATACCGACACGGCCGCGCTGCTCGGGATTTTCCAGCAGGAAGCGCTCGAAGGCCTCCAGGCGTTGGACGATTCCCTTGGAGTAATCGAGGCGATCGACGCCGATGACCAGCTTGCGGTCTCCAAAGGCCTCGGTCGCGCGCCGGATCGACACCGCGGTCGTGCGCGCAGAACTCGTCGCAAGCTTGCGAAAGCCTTCGACATCGATGCCGATCGGGAAAGATTTGACCTGGATCGAACGCCGACCGAGGCGGACCCCGTCGCCATCGACCTTTGCGCCGCAGAGATTGACCAGTCCGCTCACCACATTGCGCGCATCGATCTCGGTCTGCAGTCCAACGAGGTCATAGGCGCCGACCGTCTTCATCAGGGTGATGCTCGAGGGCAGAGCGCCAAAGACCTCGGAGGGCGGCCAGGGGATGTGGTGGAAATAGCCGATCCGGTTCTTCACCCCGAGCCGCCGAAGTTCCGCAGCCAAGGGGATCAGGTGGTAATCGTGAACCCAGATCAGGTCGTCCGGCCGCAACATCGCGACGAGCGCCCTGGCAAAGCGGCGATTGACGGCGAGATAGCCCGCATAGTCGGCCCGCGAGAACTCGGTCAGACCGAGCCGGTAATGCATGTTCGGCCAAAGGGCCCGGTTCGAGAAGCCGAGATAATAGGTCTGCCGCTCCTCCTCGCTCAGATCGGTCACCGCATAGGTCACCTTGCCGCGCTGGAGCGTCCGCACCGCACGGGTCTTCTCTTCGCTGACATGCCCGCTCCAGCCGAACCAGAGCCCGCCATGTTTCTCCAACGCCTCCCGTAACGCGACGGCAAGACCGCCGGCGGCGACCTTCTCGCTGCGGTCGGGAATGGTGACGCGATTGGAAACGATGACGAGACGCATGTCCGGGAAAACTCCGATCAGCCGGCTGCCCGAATTTCGACACCGGAAGCGGGAACAGAACGCGCCGGCGCACGTAATGTTTCCGAGGGGCTTCGGATGTCAGATGGCGAAGCCGCGTCAGGCTCGCGCTGAAATCATGATGACTGTGGCAAACTGAAAGCAGAATGTGGCAAGTTCACTAACATCCGCCCATAGCGCGGATGATGCAAGAACCCTCGCTCAGGCATTGGACAGCTCACCTGTCGTTCTTTCGCCCGTTTCGTCACGCAAACAGAACGAGATGATGGAACTGATCGAATCGGAATCTACCAACGAATCCCGCGACTTCACCAAGGTGGCGAAGCAGGTCGCTCTGTTTCTCGACTTTGACGGAACGCTGGTCGAAATTGCGCCGATGCCCGACGAGGTCAAACTCGACAGGCAGCTCGCGCCGGCGCTCGATACGCTGCGCTCTACGCTGGGCGGAGCGCTGGCGCTTGTCTCCGGGCGCCCTATCCCCGACCTCGACGGGTTTCTCGCCCCCTATCACTTCGACATCGCCGGCCTTCATGGCGCACAGATCCGCCTCGGCGGAACCATCCGCAGCCAGGCGGACGCTCCCGAAGCCCTGCGCGAGGCGCTGCGGGAGCTCATCCGTTTCGCCAACAGCCATGTCGGCATCCTCGTCGAGGACAAACGGATCTCGGCCGCTCTGCACTGGCGCCTGGCGCCGCAACTCCAGGATGAATCCCTCGCGCTGGTCAGGAAGCTTGCAGCCGGGATGGGCCCCTCCGTGCGTTTGCAGGAAGGCAAATCGGTCGCCGAGCTGGTCCCAGCCGGGGCCAGCAAAGGCAACGCCATTTCCTGGCTGATGCGGGAAGCACCCTATAGCGGCCGGACACCGGTCTTCATCGGCGACGACATTACCGACGAGGCGGGCTTTGCCACGGTGAACGCGCTGGGCGGCCTGTCGATCCGCATCGGTGCGGGCGAAACCTGTGCCGGCCAGCGCCTTGCTTCCCCGACAGCGCTCCGCACCATCCTGCTCGCCGCCGCAGAAAGCGGCAGCCTGACGACTGACGCTTTCTGCCAAGGCTGATCATGACCGTAGAAACCTCCACCACGGCGCGGCATTCCGCCTCGCTCGATCTCGGCGTGATCGGCAATTGCTCGATCGCCGCACTGATCGACCGGCGCGCCCATATCGTCTGGGGCTGCTTTCCCCGCTTCGACCGCGACCCGGTTTTCTGTTCGCTGATCGACAACAAGCCCGATGACGGCGACGCCATGCCCGAGAAGGGCGTGTTCGCGATCGAACTCGTCGGCATGACGCGATGCGAACAAAGCTATCTCGACAACACCGCGATCCTTTCCTCAGTCCTGTCCGACGACCAGGGCAACGCCATCGAGATTCTCGATTTCGCGCCTCGTTTCGTGCGCTACGAGCGTTCTTTCCGGCCGCCGCTGCTGGTGCGGCGCGTGCGCCGGCTTTCTGGCCGGCCGCGTATCCGGGTCGTGCTGAAGCCATGCCTCGGCCTCGGCGAATTGCCGGACGAGATTACGCGCGGCTCCAACCATGTCCGCTATGTCGGCGCCGACCAGACGATCCGGCTGACGACGGATGCGCCGATCTCCTATGTGATGGACAGCGTCCCTTTCGCGGTCGACCGGACCTTCTCCTTCTTCATCGGCTCGGACGAGGCATTGCGCGCCGAGATCGAGACGACCGCGCGCGAGTTCCTGGACAAGACGACGGATTACTGGCGCGACTGGGTGCGCTCCCTCTCCATCCCCTTCGAGTGGCAGCAGGAGGTCATTCGCGCCTCGATCACGCTGAAGCTTTGCAGTTTCGAGGAGAGCGGCGCCATCGTCGCCGCGCTGACCACCTCGATTCCGGAAGCTCCCGGCACCCAGCGCAACTGGGACTACCGCTTCTGCTGGCTGCGCGACGCCTATTTCGTGGTGCATGCGCTCAATCGGTTGGGCACGACGCGGACGATGGAGGATTACCTCGGCTTCATCACCAATATCGTCGACACCTTCTCCGAGAGCGGAGCGGAGCATCTGCCGCCACTCTACCCGATCACGCGCGGCGGCGTGCTGACCGAATTCGAGGTGCCAAACCTGTCAGGCTATCGCGGGCACCAGCCCGTGCGTGTCGGCAACGGCGCAGCGACGCAAATCCAGAATGACGGCTACGGCGCCGTGGTGCTCGCGGCGACGCATTCCTTCTTCGACCGCCGCCTGATCCAGCCCGGCAAGGACGCGCTCTTCGGGCAGCTCGAGCGAATGGGCGAGCTCGCGATCGCAGTCTTCGACAAGCCCGACGCCGGCCCGTGGGAGCTGCGCGAGAAGCAGGTCGTGCATTCCTTCTCCAGCGTGATGTGCTGGGCGGCCTGCGACCGGCTCGCACGCATCGCCGGGACGCTCGGTCGCACCGACCGCAAGGACTATTGGCGTGGAGAGGCCAAACGTCTGAAGGGCGTCATTACCGACCAGATCTGGAACCAGGAGAAGGGCACCTTCGTCTCGACCTTTGGCGGCAGCGATCTCGACGCGACCCTGTTGCTGATTGCGGAGCTCGGCTTCGTCACGGCGGAGGATCCGCGCTATATTGCGACCGTCGAAACCATCGGCCGCGAGCTCGGCCGCGGCGACCTCCTGCTGCGTTACGGCACGCAGGATGATTTCGGCTTCATGCATACCGGCTTCTTGATCTGCGCCTTCTGGTATGTCGACGCGCTGCATGCGATCGGCCGGCGCGACGAAGCCAAGGACCTGTTCTGCCGCATCCTGAAACGGCGCAACAGCTTTGGCCTGCTTTCGGAGGATGCCGATCTCGAAACCGGCGAGCTCTGGGGCAATTTTCCGCAGACCTATTCCATGGTCGGGCTCATCAATTCGGCGATGCGGCTCAGCCGAAATTGGGAAGAGGCGTTCTGAGGGCCCACTGAAACAAGGGGCCATTCCCGCCATCGACGCTCGCCCCGGGAGCGAGCATCGATGCAGTTTGCGTCGCCGCCCTGTCAGCAGCGATTCGGCCGACGGATGGTCGGCGCGCGACCGCGCATCCGCGTCGGGGCAATGCGCCCGGACCTCACTCCATGCGCGCAGGCGTGCGCATCACGGCAAGCGCCAGCACCTGCGCCGCCGGCACGATGCTCTCGACTTCGAGGAATTCGTCGGGAGTGTGCGCCATTCCGCCGATCGGGCCGACAGAGCACAGCGTCGGGCAACCCTGCGCCGCAGTGAAGCCGGAATCCGCACAACCACCGGTGAACTCGGCGCTGACGCTGATCCCGAAGCTCGCGGCGGCATCACGATAGGTATCGTAGAGGGCAGCGGCCTCGGGGGTTTTCTCCAGCGGCACGAACTCGCCCTTGATGGTCAGTTTCGCACTCGAGCCTTCGACGATGGGGGTCTCGATGATGCCGCGGATCGCGCTGACCAGTTCATCGCGCTGCGCGGCCGTGACATAGCGCAGATCGATTTCGCACCAGGCATGGGGAGCGACCGTATTGACGGTCTGGCCGCCGCCGATCAGCCCGACATTGACGGTGACGCCTCGCTCGAGATCGGTCAGCCCCTGAAGCTTCGGGATCTTGTGGCCGAGGTCGACAATGGCCGAGACGCCCTTCTCGTAATTTGCGCCGGAATGGGCGGCCTTGCCGACGAATTCGGCACGCATGAAGACGCCACCCTTGCGGCCGCTGGTGATCGACTGCTTGTGATCGCGCAGGAACTCGGTGCCAGGCGGCAGCCGGCTCGGCTCGGCATTGAAGACACAGCGCGATTCACGCGCCGCCGCCTCGATGATCGGGCGCGAAGAGGGGGAAGCGATCTCCTCGTCGCTCGTCGTCAGCATGGTGAGCGGAGCGGAAAGCCCACCGCATTCGGCAAAGGCGGCGGCGACGAAGGCCTCGATGACGAGACCAGCCTTCATGTCGGCGACACCGGGACCATAAGCCCGGCCGGCCTTGATGGTGAAGGGCCGGCGCGTCGGCTCGCCTTCCGGGAAGACGGTATCGCGATGTCCCAGCAACAGCACCGGGCGCTGGTCGTTGGCGGCCGGATTCGGCAGTCGCGCCTTGACGGCATCGCCATAACGAGCATCCGGGATGATCTCGACGCTGAGCCCGTTCGCTTCGTGGAACCGGGCGAGCACCTGCCCTGCCCTGTCGACGCCCGGCTTGTCATAGGAGCCGGAGTCGGTGTCGACCATCTCCCGCAGGAGCGCGACCATCGCGTCCTTGCGGCTGGCAAGCCACGCCGTCACCTTGGCTTCGTCCGGGGTCAACTCACTCATGGCCTGCGCTCTCTTGGTTCCGAATGGGACCGCGAAGCTAGAGCAGGACTGCGAAGTCTGGGAACGGGCATTTGCGCCGGACAGCCCTGCTTTTGCCGAGCAGACCTCTTCACGAGAATGCGCCCGCCGCATTGCGGCGAGCCTCAGCCGTCAGATCAGCGGATCGTATCGGGTCCGATGATCTGACCTTCTGTGCTTGCATCGGCTTCCCCGAAAGCTGCAATCCACCCTTGGGGCCGATTCCCAAACCGCCCGGTTACGCGCCTTGGGCGAGATGCGTGATGGCTGCAGCAACGCCACCGGCACCATGCGGGATATTCTGCGCCTGCAAGGCCATTTCGACGGCGCTCAGGCTGCCAAGCACCATCGGCGCATTGACATGGCCCATATGGGCAATGCGAAAGGCCTTGCCGGCGAGATCGCCGATCGCGAGCCCGAGCGTCACGCCGCAGACCGTCCGCGCATAATCGGTGATCGAACTCGGATCGCCCTGAACGAGGATTGTCGTGACCGAGGGCGCCCGCTGCGATGGTTCCTCGATATTGCAGGTCAGGACCTGGCCCTCGGCCCATCGCGACATGGCAGCATGGGTTGCCCCGGCAAGCAGGGCATGACGGCGCCAGACAGGCTCCAGTCCCTCCTCGAGGATCATGTCGAGCGCGGCGCGCAGGCCGAACATCAGATGCTCGGGCGGAGTGCCGAAATGCTTCATGTAGAGGAGCGGGCTCAGCCGTGAGGTCCAGTCCCAGTAGGCCGTCCGCATCGTCGCGTGCGGATGCGCGTGCAGCGCCTTCCCGCTCGCCGCGACGAAGGCCAGCCCGGGCGGCGTCATCAGCCCCTTCTGCGACGCAGACATGGCAATGTCGACGCCCCAATCGTCCATCTCGAACCGCATGCAGCCGAGCGAGGCGACGCCATCGATCATGTACAAGGCCGGGTGGCCGGCGGCATCGATCGCCTTGCGCACGGCCTGCACGTCGTTGACGACGCCGGATGCCGTATCGATCTGCACCATGAGCACGGCCTTGATCTCATGGTTCGTGTCGCGCCGCAGGCGTTCCTCGACGGCCACCGGATCGACCGCTGCGCGCCATGACCCGGCGAGGACCTCGACATCTGCCCCCAGGAAACGGGCCATCTCGCCCCAGCCTACGGCAAAGCGCCCGCTCGCCAGCACGAGAACCTTGTCGCCGCGGGAGAGCACATTGGTCAGGGCCGCTTCCCAGCCGCCATGCCCGTTGGCGGCATAGATGAAGGTCTCGCCCTTGGTGCGGAAGATCTTCCGGAAATCGGTCAGGAGCGTCTCGGTCAGATCGAGGATCGGCTTGGAGCTGAGTTCCTCGGCCGGCCGCATCATCGCCTGCAGCACGCGATCGGGGATATTGGTCGGGCCGGGGATTGCGAGCAAAGCCCGGCCGTTGGCGACACTCATGAAAAACTCCTGCTGGCCTTGCTGCGCCGCATGTCCATGCCCGTTGCGGCCGGGGCTACGACGCATGATGTCCGGCACGATATCCGGAAAGGGGATGTGAGCTAGCGCTGCGCTTCCGTCGCCATCTTCACCGCGAGGCCGGCAAGCACCGTGCCCATCAGCCAGCGCTGCACCACCGCCCAGAACGGCCGTGTGCGAAGGAAGAGGGCAATGCTGCCGGCGGTAAAGATGATCAGCGCATTGACGCTGCCGCTGATCACGATCTGGATCGCGCCGAGCACCAGCGACTGCGTCAGGACATTACCCGCCGCGGGATCGATGAACTGCGGCAGCAGCGCGAGATAGAACATCGCGATCTTGGGATTGAGCAGGCTGGTCAGGAAGCCCATGGCAAAGAGCTTGCGCGGCCCGTCAGGCACCAGCTCGCGAACCTGGAAGGGCGAGCGCCCGCCCGGCCGCAGCGCCTGCCAGGCGAGGTACAGGAGATAGGCCGCGCCACCGAAGCGCAGCGCGTCATAGGCATAAGGCACGGCGAAGAGCAGCGCCGTGATGCCGAAAGTGGCGCAAAGCATGTAGATGACGAAGCCAAGCACGACGCCGATGAGCGAGATCAGCCCGGCAGCATGTCCCTGCGAGATCGAGCGCGAGATCAGGTAGATCATGTTCGGACCGGGCGTCAGCACCATGCCGAACGCGATCAGGGCGAAGGCAAGCAGGCTCGAGAGCTCGGGCATGGCGGGTCTCCGAAACAGCGCCGGCAACCTGCATCGAACCGGAACAATCGACAAGCCGCATGGAACAGTGGGCCGCCATGCCCGTTTCTCACGCCAACCGCCCGAATTTCTGCGGACAGACAGCGCCTCTCATGTTGCTCTTCAGTCGCATCCTCTACACCGCCATTGCGGGTTCCCTGCTCGCCGCCTCGGTGATGCTGATGGTGGTTGCGGTCTGGCGGACGTTCACCGGGTTCCGAACCGGCGACGGCGCACTTGAGACCATGCTCGACGGCATCGGCCTCGTGATCATTGCGGTCGCGGTCGCGGATGTCGGCAAATTCCTGTTCGAGGAAGAGGTGATCAGCGATCGCGAATTGCGGCGCCCGGCAGAAGCGCGCGGCTCGCTGACCAAATTCATGACGATCATCATCATTGCGCTCAGCCTGGAATCGCTGGTGCTGATCACCAAGGCGTCGCGGACCACGATGAGCGACGTCGTCTATCCCGGCCTGCTGGTCCTGCTCGCTGTGCTGGCGATGGTCGGGCTCGGCCTGTTCCAGAAGCTGAGCCAGAACACGACGGCAACCGTGCCTGAAGCGAAAGAAGACAGCGACAAGCCTGCCCCCGTGAAGACTCTGGCCCGGGCGAAACGGACCAAGCAGGCCTGAACCGGAGGGCCGTTCAGCGCGGTTCGTCGACGAGGAGGAGATCGGTATCCTCGGGTCTGGTGCCGGCCGCCGTCAGCATGGCGTGAACCTGCCCGCGATGATGCGTCTGGTGGTTGAACATGTGCATGAGCGCAAAGGCGCGCGGCTTGCCGAGTTCGCGGCCGGCGGCCCCCGAATACCAGATCAGGGTCCCGCGCAGCCAGTTGGCGTCGACGGTAGCAGCCCAGGCCAGGATCGCCTCGTCGCGCTCGGCACGCCGACGGCGGAACTCGGCCCAGTCATCGACATAGATCGGTGCATCGCGGCCGCTGATCGGCGGCTTGGGCGTCCCGATCAGCCGGTGGAGCCAGATTTCGTCGGCCCACAGGATATGGTTCAGCGTACCGTGGATCGACTTGAAGAAGGCGCCGCGATCCCGACGGCGACCTTCCTCGTCAAGCGTATCGGCCGCATCGCACAGGCTCCGGTTCTGCCAGGCGTTGTAGCGCGCCATGGTCTGAACATAAGCCGGATCGACCATGCGTGCCTCCTCAGATGATATTGGCCTCCGTCAGCGGCCGCCCCGCAACGATGCGCTCGTGACCGAGATCGGCAAGATCGAGCGTGCGATAGCCGCCATGCACAATCTGCTCGGCAATCCCCCTTCCCACAGCCGGGGACTGCTGCAGGCCGTGCCCCGAGAAACCATTGGCGAGATAGAGATTCGGCAGGCCGACGGCCGGGCCGAGGATGGCATTGCCGTCGAGTTCATTCATGTCATAGGGGCCGGCCCAGGCGCGACCGGGCTTGATCGCCTCGAAGGCGGGCACACGATGGGCGAGCGGCGCCCAGACATGCTCCTCAAAAAAGGACCAGTCGACATCCTCCACATCGGCATCGGTCTCGATCCATTCGCGATCGAGTTCGGCCGGCGGGGAGGCGCCGCAAATGAACATCTGCCCCTCGCTGCCGCGCTTGCCCTCGGGCCGGCAATAGGCACCGGAGGTATCGATCAGAAGCGGGCAGTTATCGACCTCGCCCTTGCAGGTGAAGCTGAAGACGTAGCGCTTCATCGACCTGACGGGAATCGCGATGCCGGCCGTTGCCGCCAGCCGCGCACCATGCGTGCCCGAGGCGTTGACGACCGCGCCACAGCCGATGCGGCTGCCATCGCCAAGCTCGACGCCGACGACGCGACCGCCTTCCACGATAAAGCGCGCCGCTTCGCCCTGGCGGTACTCGACACCGAGCGCGCGCGCCTTCTTGCGAAAGGCCTGGAGCAGCGCCCAACCGTCGAACCAGCCCTCCCCGCTGACCCCATAGGTGCCGCAGGCGAGATCCTCGACATTGAGCCAGCTAAATTTGCTGCGCAACATATCCGCAGCATAGAGCGCAATATCGGCGCCCTCGTCCTGCTGCAGTTTCTGGTTCGAGGCGAGGACCGGGGCTCCCTCGCCGCTCGCGACATAGAGGTAGCCGCCTTCATGCAGATCGATGGCCGGAACCTCGCCATCGACGGCGAGATGCGTCCCGATATTGCGCAAAAATTCGATGCCGTGGAGCGAGATACGGATGTTCACCGAACTCGAGAATTGCTGGCGGATCGAAGCCGCCGAGAGCGCCGAGGCGGAGTAGCGGTAGGTCGGATCCTTCTCCAGGACCACCACCTTGCCCTTGAAGCCTGGGTCGGCGGCGAGATGATAGGCGACGGAGGAACCGATGGCGGCCCCTCCACAGATCACGACATCGGCGGTCTCGGAAAAGGACGGCATGTCAGTCCTGCGCAGTTCGGGCCACGACGCTCTGTGGCCGGGGTTGGTGAATTTCACGCATGAATGACGCGACTGCGCCGGCTTGTCGAGTGCTCAGGCCGTGAGCCCGCATTCGCCGAGCAGCCAGTCGCGAAAGGCGATCACCGCCGGCAGCGCCGCCCGGGTCTCGGGATAGACCAGGTAATAGCCCTCCGTGCCGCTGACCGGCCGGTCGACCGGAACGACGAGCGCGCCCGAGCGCAATTCCTCCTCGATCAGGAAGCGCGGCACGATCGCAAGACCCAACCCAGCCACGGCCGCCTGCGAGACCATGGCAAATTGCTCGAAGCGCGGCCCCATCAGCGCCCGCTCCGGCGGCAGCCCCTGTTTTTTCAGCCAGTTCGCCCAGGCCCGGGGTCGCGTCGCCTGCTGCAGCAACGGCGCGCGCAGCATATCCGCCGGCTCCTTCAAGCCCAGGCGCTCGACCAGCGAGGGCGCCGCCACGGGAACGACCTCCTCCCCCATCAAGCGATGAAGCACAGCGCCAGGCCAGACCGGATCGCCGAAATGCACGGCGGCATCGATCGGCTCGCGCGCGAAATCAAAGGGCACCAGCTTGGTCGTGAAGTTGATGGTGACGCCGGGATGGGCCTCGATGAAGCGCGGCAGACGCGGAATTAGCCAGCGTGTGCCGAAGGTCGGCAGGATACCGAGATGCAGCACGCCGGCCGCGCCGCGAAAGGCCATGGCCGAGACGGTCGCAGCCGCAAGGCGCGAGAGCCCATCGCGGATCTCGGTCGCATAGGCGCTCCCGGCCGGCGTCAGGCTGACGCGTTTCTTGACGCGCTGGAACAGACTGACGCCGAGCACCTGCTCGAGATGCGCGACCTGGCGGCTGATCGCCCCTTGCGTCAGGTTCAGTTCCTCGGCGGCGCGCGTGAAACTGCCATGGCGCGCAGCCGCCTCGAAGGCCGCGAGCGCCGACAGGGAGGGCACCGAAAGGCGTCCGGGAACGAGATCAAAGGTCATGAGCTATTCTCATCAACTCGTGAGAACATATCGGTTGCCGAGCGCAACCGGAAGAGGGCATTCTGCGCCCTTCCGGCGCGGCGGCTCTTTCCCGCGCCATTTGACATACTAGCAATCGACAGGTCGGAACCAGGACATGGCTTCATCTTTGCCGAAGGATGCGCTCGCGCTGCTCAAGCGTCTCGGCGTGCCGGACACCGTCTTCGCGTCCGCGGGCCTTGCAGCACGCTCCCCCATCACCGGCGAGACGGTGGCGACGCTGCGCGAGACGAGCGTTGCGGAGACCGAGGCGGCGATCGGCCGCGCGCAGTCTGCCTTCCTGGCCTGGCGCAAGGTCCCGGCCCCGCGCCGTGGTGAATTCGTCCGCCTGCTCGGCGAGGAGCTGCGCAACGCCAAGACCGATCTCGGCCTGCTGGTGACGCTGGAAGCCGGCAAGGTCACCTCCGAGGGGCTCGGCGAAGTCCARGAGATGATCGACATCTGCGATTTCGCSGTCGGYCTKTCGCGCCARCTCTAYGGCCTGACCATCGCCACCGAGCGCCCGAGCCACCGCATGATGGAGACCTGGCATCCGCTCGGCGTCTGCGGCGTGATCTCGGCCTTCAACTTCCCGGTCGCCGTCTGGTCCTGGAATGCGGCGCTTGCATTCGTCTGCGGCGACAGCGTCGTCTGGAAGCCCTCCGAGAAGACCCCGCTGACGGCGCTCGCCGTCCAGGCCATCGTCGAGCGCACCATGAAGCGCTTCGGCCCCGAGGCTCCGGTCGGCCTGTCGGAAGTCCTGATCGGCGGTCGCGAGATCGGCGACGCACTGGTGCAGGATCACCGCGTGCCGGTTCTCTCCGCCACCGGCTCGACCCGGATGGGCAAGGAAGTCGGCCAGAAGCTCGCCGCCCGCTTCGCCCGCGCCATTCTCGAACTCGGCGGCAACAATGCCGCGATCGTGGCGCCTTCCGCCGATCTCGATATCGCGCTCCGCGGCATCGCCTTTGCTGCGATGGGCACGGCCGGCCAGCGCTGCACCACGCTGCGCCGCCTGATCGTCCATGAGAGCGTCTATGACGCGCTGATCCCGCGCCTGATCAAGGTCTATGGCTCGGTCAAGATCGGCGATCCCCGCGAGGCCGGCGTGCTGGTCGGGCCGCTGATCGACGAGGCTGCCTATGAGGGCATGCAGAAGGCGCTCGGCGAAGCCAAGGCTGCCGGCGGCAAGGTCCAGGGCGGCGAGAAGGTCGATGTCGGCAGCGGTGGCTTCTATGTCCGTCCGGCGCTGGTCGAGATGCCCGAGCAGACCGGCCCGGTCGAGCGCGAGACCTTTGCGCCGATCCTCTATGTCATGAAGTACAAGACGCTGGACCAGGCGATCGCGCTGCAGAACGCGGTCGGTGCCGGTCTCTCCTCGTCCATCTTCACCCTCGACATGCGCGAGGCCGAGACCTTCGTTTCCGGCGAAGGCTCGGATTGCGGCATCGCCAACGTCAATATCGGCCCTTCGGGTGCCGAGATCGGCGGAGCCTTCGGCGGCGAGAAGGAGACCGGCGGCGGCCGCGAGGCCGGTTCGGACGCGTGGAAGGCCTATATGCGCCGCGCTACCAATACGCTGAACTACGGCACGACATTGCCGCTGGCGCAGGGCGTCAGCTTCGACGTCGACGCCTGAGCGAACGGGAGAGAAACCATGGCCGAAGCCGCACGCAGCCACTCCGCAAGCCACAAGCTCGCGGAATTCCAGTGGGACGATGCCTTCCTGCTCGACGACCAGCTCAACGAGGACGAGCGCCTGATCCGCGACACGGCCCGCCAATACGCGCAGGAGAAGCTGCTCCCGCGCGTCTCGGAGGCCTATCTCGAGGAGAAGACCGACCGCTCCATCTTCAATGAGATGGGCGAACTCGGCCTGCTCGGCGTGACGGTGCCGGAGGAATATGGCTGCGCCGGCGCCAACTACGTCTCCTATGGGCTGGTGGCCCGCGAGGTCGAGCGCGTCGATTCCGGCTATCGCTCGATGATGAGCGTGCAGTCCTCGCTCGTGATGTATCCGATCTACGCCTATGGCGACGAGAACCAGCGCAAGAAGTACCTGCCCAAGCTCGGCTCCGGCGAGTGGATCGGCTGCTTCGGCCTGACCGAGCCCGACGCCGGCTCCGACCCGGCCGGCATGAAGACCCGCGCCGAGAAGGTGGCCGACGGCTACAAGCTGACCGGCTCGAAGATGTGGATCTCGAATTCGCCGATCGCGGATGTGTTCGTGATCTGGGCGAAGTCGGCCGCGCATGACAACCAGATCCGCGGCTTCATCCTCGAGAAGGGCATGAAGGGCCTGAGCGCGCCGAAGATCGGCGGCAAGCTCAGCCTGCGCGCCTCGATCACGGGCGAGGTCGTCATGGACGGCGTCATCGTGCCGGAAGAGAACCTGCTGCCGAACGTCTCTGGATTGAAGGGGCCGTTTGGCTGCCTCAACCGCGCCCGCTACGGCATCTCCTGGGGCGTGATGGGCGCCGCCGAGGACTGCTTCCACCGCGCCCGCCAGTACGGGCTCGACCGCAAGCAGTTCAACAAGCCTCTGGCCCAGACCCAGCTCTACCAGAAGAAGCTCGCCGACATGCTGACCGAGATCACGCTCGGCCTGCAGGGCTCGCTTCGCGTCGGCCGCCTGCTCGACGACGGCAGGATGGCGCCCGAGATGATCTCGCTGGTAAAGCGCAACAATTGCGGCAAGGCGCTCGACATCGCCCGCCAGGCCCGCGACATGCATGGCGGCAACGGCATCTCGATCGAGTTCCACGTCATGCGCCATGCCGCGAACCTGGAGACGGTCAACACCTATGAGGGCACGCATGACGTTCATGCGCTGATCCTCGGGCGCGCCGTCACCGGGCTGCAGGCGTTCTTCTGAGCCGCGACCTCATGCCTGGGGCTTGCCCCAGGCATGTCTTTTTGCCGCGCACCCTTCAAGGGATGGCTGGGCCAAACCCGGCCATGACGGCAGCCTCGAAGCCGGAATGACCTGATGACGACTCCTCCCCTTGCCGGCCTGCGCGTCCTCGAACTCGCGCGCATCCTTGCCGGCCCCTGGATCGGCCAGTTGCTGGCCGATCTCGGCGCCGATGTCGTCAAGGTCGAAAGCCCAGAAGGCGACGACACCCGCAACTGGGGTCCTCCCTTCGTCGAAGGGACCGACGGCGGCACGCTCTCGGCGGCCTATTTCCACAGCGCCAACCGCGGCAAACGCTCGATCACGGCCGATTTCCGCACGGAGGAGGGCCGCGCCCTGGTGCGCAAGCTCGCCGGCCATGCCGATGTGGTGATCGAGAACTTCAAGGTCGGCGGGCTCGCCAAATACGGGCTCGACGCCGCCTCGCTGCGCAAGCTTCATCCGAACCTGATCTATTGCTCGATCACCGGCTTCGGACAGGACGGTCCCTATGCCGAGCGCGCCGGGTACGACTTCCTGATCCAGGGCATGGCCGGCTCGATGTCGATCACCGGCCAGCCCGACGGCCAGCCGACCAAGGCCGGCTATGCCAAGACGGACATCTTCACCGGGCTCTACGCGACCGTCGGCATCCTGGCGGCGCTGCGGCGACGCGATGCCACCGGCGAGGGCGCAACGCTCGACCTTGCCTTGATGGACACGCAGGTCGCCGTGCTCGGCAACCAGGCGCTGAACTACCTGGTCTCAGGAAAAGCCCCGGCCCGGCTCGGCAACGCCCATCCCAATATCGTGCCCTACGAAGTCTTCCCCGTCGCAGACGGGCACATCATCATCGCGACCGGCAATGACGGGCAATACCGCAGGCTTTGCGACGTGCTTGGCCGCTCCGATCTCGGCAGTCATGCCGATTATGCCGACAACAAGGGCCGGGTCGCCAACCGCGCAATCCTGATCCCGATGCTGGCTTCGCTGACCGCCCGCCGCCACAAGGCCGAACTTCTGGCTGCGCTGGAAGAAGCCGGCGTTCCGGCCGGCCCGATCAACACGATCGACGAGGTCTTTGCCGATCCGCAGGTGGTGGCCCGCGGCATCAAGGTCGACCTGCCTGCCGAGGCTGCGGCCAAGGGCGCGATCCCGACCGTCGCCTCGCCCATCGTCATCGACGGCGAACGGCAGGTCGCATCGCGGCCTAGCCCTCGGCTCGGCGAACATCAAGACGACATCCTGAACGACCCCGCCTGGGGAGGGCATACACATGGCTGAACGGACTGGCGGGCAGATCCTCGTCGACCAATTGCTGATTCATGGCGCGACCGACGCCTTCTGCGTGCCCGGCGAGAGCTATCTCGCCGTGCTCGACGCGCTGCATGACGCGAAGCTGAAGGTCACCATCTGCCGCGCCGAAGGCGGCGCCGCGATGATGGCCGAGGCTGCCGGCAAGCTCACAGGCAAGCCCGGCATCTGCTTCGTCACCCGCGGCCCCGGCGCGACCAATGCCTCGCCGGGCATTCATATCGCCGACCAGGACTCGACCCCGATGATCCTGTTCGTCGGCCAGATCGAGCGCGGCATGCGCGAGCGCGAAGCCTTCCAGGAACTCGATTACCGCGCCGTCTTCGGCACCATGACGAAATGGGCGACGGAGATCGACGACGCTGCCCGCATTCCCGAGATCATCAGCCGTGCGTTCCATGTCGCGACCTCCGGCCGCCCCGGCCCGGTGGTGATCGCGCTGCCCGAGGACGTGCTGACCGACCTCGCCGACGTCGCGGACGCAGAACCCTATCAGGTCACCGAGACGCATCCCTCGCTGCTGCAGACGATCGACCTGCAGAAGCGGCTCTGGGCCGCGAAATCGCCGATTGCCATCCTCGGCGGCTCGCGCTGGAACCCGCAGGCGATCGAGCGTTTCCAGCGTTTTGCCGAGCGCTTCGACCTGCCGGTCGCGGTCTCCTTCCGCCGGCAGATGCTGTTCCCGGCCAACCATCCGAATTTTGCCGGCGATCTCGGCATCGGCCCCAATCCGAAGCTCCTGAAGCGCATCCAGGACAGCGATCTCGTGCTGCTGGTCGGCGGCCGCCTCTCCGAGATGCCGAGCCAGTCCTACACGCTGTTCGGCATCCCCAATCCGGGCCGACCGCTGGTGCATGTCCATCCCGATCCGGAAGAACTCGGCCGCGTCTACCGGCCAAGCCTCGCGATCAATGCCTCGCCGACCGCCTTCTGCGCCGCCTTGGAGACCGTTCATCCGCCCCAGACGATCAACTGGGCGAGTGCGGCGGCCGAAGCGCATGATGCCTATCTCGCCTGGAGCGAGCAGCCCGCCCCGGTACCTGGCGCCTTCCATCCCGGCGAGGCCGTCACCTGGTTGCGTCGCTACCTCCCCGATGACGCGATCCTCTGCAACGGTGCCGGCAACTACGCCACCTGGGTGCATCGCTTCCATCGCTTCACCAAGTTTGCGACGCAGCTCGCGCCGACCTCCGGGTCTATGGGTTATGGCGTGCCGGCGGCAATCGGCGCCAAGCGGCTGTTTCCCGAGAGAACGGTGGTCGCCTTCGCCGGCGACGGCTGTTTCCTGATGAATGGCCAGGATTTCGCGACGGCCGTGCAGTACGAACTGCCGGTGATCGTCGTCGTCGTCGACAACGGCATGTACGGCACGATCCGCATGCATCAGGAGAAGCACTATCCTGGCCGCGTCTCGGCAACGACGCTGAAGAACCCGGATTTCGCGGCCTATGCCAAGGCTTTCGGCGGCCATGGCGAGCGCGTCGAGACCACGGCCGAGTTCGCTCCGGCCTTCGAGCGCGCGGTCGCCAGCGGCAAGCCGGCGATCATCCACTGCCTGCTCGATCCCGAAGCGATCACGCCGGCAAAGTCGCTCTCCACGATCCGCGAGGAAGCCTTCGCCGCTCAGCGCTGATCGCCGCGGAGCGCGACCCATCTGCGGCCGAACCACATGCGGCGCAGCAGACCGTCACGCCAGATCAGTACGTGAACCAGCGCCGCCGCGACATGAATCGCGGCGAGCGCGAGGAGAAGGTTGCCCGCCCAGGCATGCAGAGCCTGCATCAGCTCATAGGTCGCCTTGTCGGGCCCGATGAGATGCGGGACGGCAAGCCAGCCGAAATAGAGCGTCGGGATCTGCAGCGGCGCGGCCGACACCATGAGCAATCCCGTGACAGGCAGCGCGATCAGGCAGACATACAGGCCTGCATGGACCACGTCGCTGGCCCGCTGCAGCCATCGCCCAGCATTCGCCGGCGGCGGCACAGGGGCGACCATGCGCAGGACAAGCCGCAGCACGATCATGCCTGCGACCGTCAATCCCACCGACTTGTGCAGTTGGTAGAGTTCGAAACGCTCGACGAGGTTGCGGCTTTCATCGCGCATCGGCGACGCGATCAGGAACTGGGCAATGACCAGCAGCAATGTCAGCCAATGCAGCGCGACGAGGGCCGGGTGCCAGCGCATCGGCCGCCCCACCACCTCGCTCATCGCGCAAGCTGCCCCTTGATCACAAGCTCGACCGCGTCATCGACGACATTGACCTCCCGGCCGAGTTCGAATGCAGGGCGCAAAAAGGTGCCATTGGCCTGGAAGGGCAGCTTTTCGCCGCGCCTGGCCCTGTCGATGTCGCCATCGACGACAGCCATCACCGTAATGGGGCGGGTGATCGAACGGATGGTGAGCTGCCCGCGTATCTCGAGGCTGCGGTCGCCGGTGCGGATCACCGCAGCAGAGGTGAAGCTCGCGGTCGGATAGCGCCCCGTATCGAGCATGCTCTCGCCCTTGATGAAGCCATCCATGAGGGCAGAGCCGGCCTGGAGCGAACCCGTCTCGATCGTGACCCTGATGCGGCTGCGTTCAGGCCGATCGAAATCGAGCGCCAATGTCCCGTCATAATGCGTGAAATGGCCGGTCGCGACGACTGCCCCGAAGCGGCGGGTCACGAAGCTGATATCGGTGGCCCCGCGCTCGATACGCCAGGTCGTTTGCGCCGCTGCAGGCTCGGCGACGACCAGGCCGGCAATCACGAGTGCGACATAACGGAGCATCCCGCCATTGTCGCGCCCATGATGGCCGGGCCGTGGCACCCGGCCCCGCACACGCAAAGGTGATGCCGCCCTAATGCATCGGCCTGAAAGGTGGATTGCGGCTTTCGGGAAAGCCGATGCAAACACAAAGGGTTCGATCACCGGACCGGATACGATGTCCGGTCCGGTGATCTAGCCTGCCTGCGGCGTCGCTCGCCTGGCGGCGGCGCCATTGAAGGTCGAACGGATCGCCATGGCCAATGCGATACAAGCCCAGCCCTGGAAGATCAGCTCGATCGCGAGGAAGGTGCCGAGGACCCAGAAGCTCGAGGCCGGCCATTGCGCCAGGATCATCCCGCCGAGCGCGAGTGAAAGCAGCCCGGAGACCAGAACCCAGATCCAGACCGGCGTCGGCCGCGTCTGGAAGGCGACGATGATGCGGAAGATGCCGGCTGCGACCAGGGCAAAGCCCGCCAGAAGCGTCAGCGACGCCGTCGCCACGACCGGGTTGATGAAGGTCATGATGCCGACGCCGAGATAGAGCAGGCCGATCAGCACATGCATCAGCAGGCTTTTCCAGCCGCTGTGCCGGAAGGCGTCGATCAGCATGACCACGCCGCCGGCGAACATCATCGCGCCGAACCAGATGGCGCTGGCAACGCTGAGCAAGGCGGAAGCGCCAAGCCCGAGCACGCCAAGGATGACCAGGGCAATACCGGCTGCAAGCAGCCAGCCCCAGTTACGTCGCAAAGGCAGGAGATGCGTACCGAGAGAAGGTGGTTGATGCGCGGGTGCGTCCGACATGACCAGGCCCCCAGTGGAACTTCACGAAGGCTCCCACCACCGGGGCTCGCCGTCAACTCCGGGCGCACCCTAGGGGCGAACCGCTAATGTTCTCAATAGGTTGCCAGACCGCCCAAAAGATCGAAAACGGCGCCGGCGGAGAAACTGCAGCGCTCACTCGCCAGCCAGGCGACGAGCTCGGCCAGCTCATCGGCCGTTCCCAGCCGTCCGAGCGCGCTCTTGGCGACCGCGCCGGGCCGCCATTCAGGCGAACGCGACCTGAGCCAGCGGCGTGACACGGATCGTCGCGGAACCGGCATCGAAACCATCCAGCAGGGCATTGTGATGCGCCACGATCTGCTCGACCTGCAACGTATCGCTGTCGGCGGTCGTATGCGCATCGGCGACGAGCGTGACATCGAAGCCCAGGCCGACGGCACGCCGGCAGGTGGTGTCGACACAGTACTGCGTCATCAATCCGGCGATCACGAGATGGCCGATCCTCCGTTCCGCGAGCACAACCTGCAGGGCCGTGTCGTGAAAGGAATCGCAGGCCGTCTTGTGAACGACGATGTCGCCGGGTTGTCGCGGCAGGTCGGGATGAAGGTCCCAACCTAGGGTCCCGGTTTCCAGACGGTGTCCGGCCGGGCCGTCATGCTGGATGAAGATCACCGGGCGCTGGGCGGCATGCGCGCGGCCGATCAACTCGGCCAGGCGCTCGCGCACTTTCGCAAAGCGCTCCCCGACGACTGCGCGCGCAGCTACCGGCACGGCCAGGATGTCGCGCTGGACGTCGATGATGACAAGTGCCGACATCAGGCAGCCTTGGCGCCCTCGAGACGGGCATCGACCAGCTTGCGCAGGTTGCGCAGATCCTTGACGAAGCCGCGAATGCCTTCGGCGAGCTTCTCTGTCGCCATTGCATCCTCGTTCAGCGCGAAGCGGAACGCCTTCTCATCGAGTAGCAGCTTCGCGGGTGCCTTCCCGGAATTGTCCGGCGCGAGCCTGCGCGGCAGATCGCCCTGCGCCGCGGCGAGCTCGTCGAGCAGGCCGGGGCCGATGGTCAGCCGGTCGCAGCCCGCCAGCGCCTCGATCTCGCCCGTATTGCGGAAAGAGGCGCCCATCACCACCGTGTCGATGCCGTAAGCCTTGTAATAGGCATAGATGGTGCGGACCGAGACCACGCCGGGATCGGTTTCCGCCGTGTAGGGGCCGCCGCCGGCCTTGACGTGCCAGTCGAGGATTCGACCGACAAAGGGGGAAATCAGGAAGGCCTTCGCATCCGCACAGGCGATCGCCTGCGGCAGCGAGAAGAGCAGGGTCAGGTTGCAGTCGATGCCCTCGGCCTGCAGCACCCTGGCCGCCTGGATGCCCTCCCAGGTCGAGGCGATCTTGATCAGGATGCGCTCCCGCCCGATGCTGCGCTCCTTGTAGGCAGCGATGATGGCACGGGCCTTGTCGATGCTCGCCTGCGTGTCGAACGAGAGATCGGCATCGACCTCGGTCGAGACCCGTCCGGGGACGATTCCGGCAAGTTCGGCGCCGAAGGTCACGGCCAGCCGGTCGCAAACCGCATGCACGCGGGCCTCGCTGGAACCGGCAGCCTTCCGGCCCCAGACAATCGCCTCATCCACGAGATGGGCATAGGCCGGGGTTTCGACGGCCTTGAGCAGCAAGGTCGGGTTCGTGGTGCAATCGACAGGCTTCAGACGGCGCACCGCTTCGATATCGCCGGTATCGGCGACGACGGTGGTCATCTTGCGGAGCTGGTCGAGCTTGGAAGCGGTCATGGCGATCCTGCCGAAATCGGTGTCTTGAACAATGGTCAAACCTGCGGCGCTCTTCCGGTCCGGTCAAGCGAGTAGGCCGGAAGGACGGCTGCGCGCACGGCGCAGATGGGTCAGCTCTTGACTGCCCCCGATGTCAGGCCCCCGACCATGTTCTTGCGGAAGCCATAATAGATCACAGCCGGCGGGATGGCGTAGAGCAGGCCCGCGGCCATCAGCAGATTCCAGGGTGCGTCATCCGCCGAGAGGAAGAGTCCAAGCCCCACTGCCAGAGGCACCGCCTTTTCGCTCGAGAGCAGCAGGAAGGCGTAGAGATACTCATTCCAGGCGAGCAGCAGCGCGTAGATGCCGATGACCACCATCGACGGCTTCATCAGCGGCAGATAGACCATGCGGAAGAGCTGCAGCGAGGTCGCGCCATCCATGATCGCCGCCTCGTCGAGTTCCTTCGGCAGCTTGTCGGAGGCCTGCTTCAGAACCCAGATCGCATAGGGCGAAGCCAGCGCGACCATGGCGAGGATCAGCGCAGTCTGCGTGTTGAGCAGCCCGTAGGAGCCCATCGCCTTGTACATCGGGATGGCGAGGAAGGCGGCCGGGATGAGGTAGGTCGCCAATGCCAGGTTCATGATCGTGCGCCCGCCCCTGACCCGCAGCCGGGCGATGGCGAAGGCGGCGCAGGTGGCAACGAAGAGCGTCAGCAGCCCCGTGGCCACGGCGATGAAGAAGCTGTTGAACATCTGCAGCCAGAAATTGGTCAGGTAATAATGCTGCTGCTTGAAGACGATCTGGAAGTTCTGGAGCGTCGGCTGATCGGGCCAGAGCTTGCCGGCCAGCATCGACTCCTGGTTGGAGATCGAGAGCACGAAGAGATGGTAGATCGGCAGAAGGGTCCAGAGCAGGACCGGGATCGCGATCAGGATCAGCTTGCCTTCGTCGAGAACCTTTTTCATCACTCGGCTCCCTTGGACAGGCGCTTCACCATCACGAAGACCATCGGCAGGATCAGCGGCATCGCGACGATGATGGAGGCGATACCGAGATCCAGGTTGTTGTTGCGCATGTAGCGGATGCCGAGTGTCGCCAGCACATGGTTCAAGTCGCCCGGCCCACCCCCGGTGAGCAGGTAGACGCTGTTGAAATCACCCAGCGTCCAGATCATCGAGAGCATGGTCGAGGTGACATAGAGCGTCGCCAGCGACGGCCAGGTGATGAAGCGGAACTGCTGCCACCCGTTGGCTCCGTCGACGCTCGCGGCCTCATAGAGATCCTGCGAGATCGCCAGGCGGCCGGTGACCAGGATCAGCGTCCAGAACGGCAGCGACTTCCAGATATGGACCATGATCGAGCTCGCGAAGGCGAGTGTCGGGTCGGTGAGCCAGCCCGGCCCCTCGACGATGCCGAACCAGTGGAAGAGCTGCTGGTTGAGCATGCCGTTCTCCGGGTTCAGCATCACCCGGAAGGACAGGATGGTCGGAATCGAGGGCACGGCCCAGGGCAGGATGAACAGCACCAGCACGATGCGCACCCAGGCGCGCTGCTGCACGAAGAAGCCCGAGAGCCAGAGCGCGAGCAGGAACTTGAGGTTCACCGCCACGAACAGGAAGATGATGGTATTGACTACCGTGCGAACGAAGATCGGGTCCGCGAAGAGTGCGCGATAGGACTGCCAGTTGAGCCCCAGCCAGAGGCCGTAACCGACCGGGTAGACCACCATCACGGCGAAGACGAGAATATAGGGCATCAGCATCAGCGCGCCCCAGAGCGCCCTGTCTCGCGTGTGGCCCGAGGTCATTTCGGCCGATACCGTTGCCGGCGCTGACATGGTGGTGGCGGTCATCAGTTGTCCTCCGAGGCCCCGCATTCTTTCGACGGGTCGGCATCCCACGGCGTGTTCGGCCGCAGGATGCCGTTTTCGCGGTCGTTCAGGTCGTCGGGATCAGCCGGCGATCTGCTTGATGCGAGCGATCATCTCGTCCACGGCCTGTTCGGGCGAGATCTTGTCCTGGACAACGCGGTTCACCGCCTTGGCCCAGACGTTCTCGGCATTCACGGTCGTGAAATTGTAGTTGTAGACGAACTGGAACGGAACAGTGCCGTCCTTGTACTGCTTGTAGACGACCGCGCGGTGCGGGTCCTTGCCATCGGACCAGAACGGAGCCTCGATGCCCTTGAGCGTCGTCGGCACCCAGCGCCCGGCCGAGCCCTCGACGAAGGGACGCAGGTTCTCGTCCTTCATCAGGAAGGCCATGAACTCCTTGCCGCGCTTCTTGTTCTTCGCATCGGCGAAGATCACGGCCGTCTTGACCGCCGCCAGGTTCGTCATGGGGCTGCCATCCGGCTTCCTCGGGAACTCGGCCGTGCGGATGTTCTCCTCGTAGTTCTTCTTCGCGGTCGCCCGCTGCTCGGCGGTCAGCGCCGGATTGTTCATGTCGTCCATGTGCTTGCCGGCGATCGAGATCGTGGCGTTATGCGTGGCAACGGTCGTGCGGTTGTGGAATGCGACGTTGTTGTCTGGGTCGAGCCAGTTCACCGACGAGGGCGGGGTGCAGCCGCGTTGGAAGATGTTCGCATAGGCCTTGACCGCCTCGATCATCCCGGCCCGGTTCTTGGGCTGGTCGAGGACGATCTTGCCGTTCTCGTCGACGACCTGCGCGTTGAAGGCGTTGGCGAAGGTCAGGAAGCTGTAGAAAGTGTCGGAGGCGGCGACGCCCATGGGATGGCCGATGCCGTAGATGCGCTTGCCCTTGGCCCGCAATGCGCCCTGAACCTTGTCACACCAGAAATCCCAATAACCGTCCCAGCCCTTGGGGATGTCCGCTTCCTTGAAGCCCGCCTCCTCCAGCATGTCCTTCCAGTAGGTGATGTGCATCATCTGCTGTTCGACGGGGAAGGCGTAGTAGGATTTCTTGCCGGCCTTGTTGTTCATCAGGAAGGTCGTCGCCAGCGCCTGCGGCTGGAACTCTGCCTTCATCGGCTCGATCACGTCGGTGACGTCCTCGAGCTTGCCGTCGAAGGCCCATTTCCCGGTCGTGCGGAAATCATAGGTGGTGCAGAAGCCGACATCGGGAGGCGTTCCGGCCTCGACGGCGCCGACCGATTTGGTCACGCAATCCTCAGTCGCATAGAGCGAGAGATCGACCTTGACGCCCGTCGCCTTCTGGAACTTGTCGACCACCGCGAGCAGGGCATCGTCCTCGCCCTTGTAGAAACCCTTGGTGAACCAGACCGTCACCGTCTCCTGCGCAACGGCGGCGCCGGACCAGCCGGCGGCGATCGCCGCGAAGGCTGCACCGGTCACGAGATAACGCATGGATTTCATTGAGAACCTCCCATTTCAAACGTTTAAATCTGACGTTTTGGTACGCCTTCACCGAGGAGACTAGTCGAAAACCCGTTCGACAAACAAGCCGGGCAGATGCGGGAAATTCGGGCAGGCCGGGCCGTTGGCCCGGTGGCGCATCAGCACCTTGTGGAGCAGTTGCACTGCCGCAAGCGGCCCCGGTGATGACAGGTCACGGATGTGTCATATACGCGGTCTACCGCGAGTGCCGGAGGCCGGCCGGCCGACGGACAGGAGAGAAAGACAATGCATTCGAAGGCGATGATCGCTCTGGCTGCGACGGGCCTTGCCCTTTGCCTGGCCCCTCTCGCTGTCCAGGCGGCCGAGGGCAAGCTGGTTCTTTACACCAGCCAGCCCAATACCGACGCCCAGCAGACCATCGATGCCTTCAAGGCGAAATACCCCAAGGTCGAGATCAGCTTCGTGCGCGACGGCACACCGCGCATCATGGCCAAGCTCAGGGCCGAGATCGAGGCCGGCGCGCCTCAGGCCGATGTTCTTCTGATCGCCGATTCGGTGACGATGGAAGGGCTGAAGCAGGAGAACCGGCTGCTCGCGCATGAAGCCGCCGCGACATCGGCCTATCCCGCCGGCATTCACGACCCGCAGAAGATGTGGTTCGCGACCAAGCTGATCACCACCGGCATCGTCTACAACACCAAGGCGGGACTGAAGCCGACCAGCTGGCTCGACCTCGGCAAGCCGGAGGTCAAGAACCTGCTGGCCATGCCGAGCCCCCTGAACTCCGGCGCAGCTTTGATCCACACCATGACGCTCGCGGGCAACCTGCCCGGTGGCTGGGGCTACTATGAGACCCTCAGGAACAACGGTGCGCTGGCAGCAGGTGGCAATGGCGACATCCTGAGGCAAGTCGCGACCGGCGAGAAGCTCTACGGCATGATCGTCGACTTCATGCCGATCCGCGAGAAGGCCAAGGGCGCGCCGGTCGAGTTCGTGTTCCCGAGCGAGGGCGTCTCCGCCGTCAGCGAACCGGTCGCGATCCTCAAGAGCACCAGGAATCCGGAGGCCGCCAAGGCGTTCGTCGATTTCCTGATCTCCAGGGATGGCCAGGAACTTGCCCTGAAGCAGGGCTATGTCGCGGCACACCCCGACGTTGCGCTGCCCGCGGGCTATCCCGAGCGCGCCGCCATCAAGCTGATGCCGTTCGATGCGGCCAAGGCGCTGGCCGACGAGACCGCAGCGCGCAAGCGCTTCAGCGCGATCTTCGAGTAAGCCCAAGCCAGGCCGGACGCAGCATGACCCTCGTCGCCCGCTCCGACCGGCCGCATATCGGGCAACCTCGGCTCCTGCCGGGGTTGCACCTGCCTTCAGGGCTCGGGCTGCCCGTGCTGGTGGCGCTTTGCGTCCTGGTCTTCGGTGGCCTTCCCTTCCTGCGCCTCCTGCTCGCCGCTTTCGCGCCCGGCGGCCGGTTCATGCCGGATGCAGCCCTCGCCGAAATCGGCAGCCGGGCCGCCCTCACCGCGACCTTGCACAGCATCGAGACCGCCGGTCTCTCTGCGCTCGGCGCCTTCGCGATTGGCGGCGCCGTCGCGATCCTGCTCGCAGTGACCGATCTACGCGGCAAGCGTCCGCTGGCCTTCGCCTTCGTCTTCTCGATGATGATCGCGCCGCAGGTGGCGGCGCTCGCCTTCCTCAGCCTGACCGCCCCCCACTCTCCCATTCTTGGCGCGCTCGGCCTGACACCGGCGCCGGGAACCCCCAATCCCCTGCTGGGCCGCGGCGGGATCATCCTGGTCATGGCGCTGCATCATGCGCCGCTGGTCGCGATCACGCTCTGGAGCGGGCTGCGCAGCATCCCGCATTCCCTGGTCGAGGCGGCGCAGCTCGAAGGTGCGGCGCCACCGACGATCATCACCCGCATCCTGCTGCCGGTGCTGCGCCCGCAGATCGTCGCAGCCGGGTTGATCGCCTTCGTCGCCGGCATCGGCAATTTCGGCATTCCTGCACTGCTCGGACTGCCGATGAACTATCTCACCCTGCCAACCCTGATCTACCGGCGGCTTTCGAGCTTTGGACCGGCGGGGCTGCCGGATGCCGCGGCGCTGTCGTTGCTCGTCGCGCTGGTCGCCGGCCTCGGCATTCTCGCAAGCATCCTTGCGACGCGCCGCGGCGGCAAGGTCGAAATCGAGCGCCCCTTGCAGCCCTTCTGGCCCCTCGGCAGCGCCCGCCCCTTCGTCACGGCCGGCCTCTGGCTCCTGATCGCCCTCAAGCTCGGCCTGCCCTTCCTTGCCTTGCTCAGCGAGGCACTGACGCCAGCGCTCGGCGTCGCGCTCTCCTGGCAGAGCCTGACCTTCGACAAGTTCACCGAGGTGCTGCTGCGCCAGGACGTGACAGCGCGCGCCTTCCGCAATTCCTTCCTGTTCGCCGGCACCGCAGCGGTGATCCTTGCGCTGGCCTCGATCGCCTTCGCCTATGCGCTGGAGCGGCGAATGGGCAAGGCGAGGCGTGTCGTCGAACTCGTCATCGAGCTGCCCTACGCCTTGCCCGGCGTGGTGCTCGCCATCGCCTGCATCCTGATGTTCCTGAAGCCGCTGCCGCTGATCGGCGTCAGCATCTATGCGACACCATTCATCATCCTCTTCGCCTATCTGGCGCGCTTCCTGCCGCTGGCGCTGAAGGCCCCGATCGCGGCAATGGCGCAGATCGAGGCGCATCACGAAGAGGCGGCGAAACTCGATGGTGTCACGCTCTGGCAGATGCTGCGTTTCATCGTGGCGCCGATCCTCGCCCCGGCTGCGACGGTCAGTGCGCTGATGGTGTTCCTCGTGGCCTTCAACGAGCTCACCGTCTCGGCCCTGCTCTGGTCCTCGGGAACCGAGACGCTGGGCGTCGTTCTGTTCAGCCTGAAGGAAGCCGGGCTCGCCGGCGAGGCGGCAGCGGTCGCGATCAGCGCCTCGGCGGTGATCCTTTGCGTGATGCTGCTGCTCGACCTTTGCGCCAAGCGCCTGCCGGAGAATGTCCTGCCCTGGCGGATCTGAGCATCACTCCGCCGCCTGCGTCTCGATCCTGGGCTCGCCCATCATCAGCGAGCGCGCCGCCTTCGCCTCGCGAACAATGAAATCGACGATGGCGCGCACGCGGGCGACATCCTTGAGATCGGCATGGACCAGCAACCAGAACGAGCGCGTGATCGACACCTTATGCGGCAGGACGGGCACCAGGCGCGGCTCTGTCGCCGCCATGAAATGATGGATGACGCCGATACCGGCGCCGGCAACCACCGCATTCATCTGGGCCAGCACATTCGAGCTCTGCACCTGCGCCCGTAGGCCTTTGGCGACCTCGTCGAGATAGTCGAGCTCCGGCGTGAAGATCAGGTCGTCGATATAGCCGACGATCCGATGTTCGAAGAGGTCGTCGGGCTTCGCGACCACCGGCATGCTGTCGAGATACTCGCGCGTCGCATAGAGGCCGAGCCGGTAATCGCAGAGCTTGCGCGCGACGACCTTGCCCTCCTTGGGCGGCGCCAGCGTGATCGCGACATCGGCCTCCCGCTTGGACAGCGACAGCAGCCTCGGCATGGCGATGAGCTGCAGCTCGAGCCCGGGATAGGCCTTGGCGAGGCCGGCCAGGCGCGGCGCCAGGAAACAGGTCCCGAAACCGTCCGGCGCGCCGATCCGCACAGTGCCGGCCAGCGCCATGTCGGCGCCGCCGATATCGCTCTGGATCGCGAGCGCCTCGGTTTCCATGCTCTCGGCCTTGGCCAGCAATCGCTCGCCATGGGCTGTGAGGGTGTAGCCCTGCGGCCGGCGCTCGAAGAGCTTGGCCTTGAGCGATTCCTCCAGAGAGGTGACACGACGTGAGACCGTGGCATGATCGGCGCCCAAACGCCGGGCCGCAGCCGTCAGCCGGCCGGAGCGGGCAACAGCGAGAAAGAAGCGCAGATCATCCCAGTCGAACCTCTCCAAGACGCTCTCCCTGATATTTGCTTTTGCGCACGGCGACCGCTTGATAGTTGCTATAGCCGTGCACAAACGAGAATGGTAGGGGTGAGGCCAATCAAGACACCACACCATTCGTAGGGAGGGCGCGATGCGTCAGGTCGGTCATTTCATTGGTGGCAAGCACGTCGCCGGAACCTCGGGCCGCACGGCCGACATCTACCAGCCGATGGACGGAACCGTGATCGGCAAGGTCGCGCTCGCCTCTCCCGCCGAGATGCGCGCCGCTGTCGAAAACGCACTGGCGGCGCAGCCGAAATGGGCGGCGGTCAACCCGCAGCGCCGCGCCCGAGTGCTGATGAAGTTCCTCGACCTCATCGCGCAGAACAATGACGAGCTGGCCGAGCTGCTCGC
>NZ_JBFUIY010000015.1:0-174453 GCF_056401655.1 Allobosea sp. P4_E12
TCAAGGAAGCGACCGTCAAGCGCTTCCACTATGACGATCATCGCCAGTTCGAGGCGCACCTCACAGACTTCGTTGTCGCCTACAATTTCGGCCGCCGGCTGAAGACCCTTAGGGGGCTCACACCCTACGAGTTCATCTGCAAATGCTGGACTTCAGAGCCAGAACGATTCAGGCTCGATCCAATCCATCAAATGCCGGGACTGAACAACTAGGCCGCGCCTCTGCCGGTTGGGAAGGAGCGCGCCACCGCTGACCTCTGCATGGCTCTCATGGCCAGCTCCTTCGCGGGAGCCCGACCGACATACCCCTACGTTAGTCTTGTGCATAAGGCTCGTGCCGCCCCCAGGAGTTCCGCCTGCGGCATGGCGCCCCGTTCGGGCGCTGACTACGGGCATTGCACCGGCATTGCCGGTGGGGGCAACAAGGGGCCAAGCAAAGATGAATCTGGGGAAATGGGTGGGCTTGATTGCGGTCGCCGCGGCGTTGGGCGGCTGCGCCACCGTCACACGGGGTACGACAAGCCAGGTTACGATCGACAGCATTCCGCCGGGCGCAGACGCACGCACCTCGACCGGGCATAGCTGCCCATCGACGCCCTGCACGATCGAGGTCAGCCGCAAGTCGGAGTTCACGGTCAGCTACAGCAAGCGCGGCTTCCACGACGCCCAGATTCCGGTCGCGACCCGGGTCGCCGGGGCCGGGGCCGCCGGTTTCGCTGGAAACGTCATCGTCGGAGGCATCGTCGGAATGGGCGTCGACGCCGCGACGGGCTCGACGCTGGAGCACTATCCCAATCCCGTCGTCGCCACGCTGGTGCCGACCTCGAGGATCGAAAGCCGCACGCGCAGCTCGCGCTTCAGCCGCCGCCTGCGCGCGGCACGGGCCACGCCGGTTTCCTGATCTCTGGGAAGACAGCCAATCGCGATGCGGGCCTCTCAGCCCGCGTCGCCGCCGAGCTCCGGCTGCAGCACGCCGCGCAGGACGCGCTGGCATTCCGTCATTTCGACGAGCGCGGCTCTCAGCAGGACAAGATCCTCGCCGAACTCGGCCCGGTGATCGGGCTCCTCCGGCTGCGCCGGCTCCATATCGAGCTGCCAGGGCAATTCATCGTCGGAGCCTTCCGGTGCGTTCGCCGGCGCGGGCCGACGCGGCGCCGGCACGGGTGCGGCAACCGCGGCGGGAGCCTGCCCGCCGATCGGCCCGCCCCGGCCAATGGCCTGGACATGGCGCGGCCCCTGATCCTTCAGGATCCGCTGCAAGCCCTTGATGGTATAGCCCTCGCCGTAAAGCAGCCGGCGAATGCCCTTCAGGAGGGCGACATCGTCCGGCCGGTAATAGCGCCGGCCGCCACCGCGCTTGAGTGGCTTGATCTGGGTAAAGCGCGTTTCCCAGAAACGCAGGACATGCTGGGGGATGTCGAGGTCGTCTGCGACCTCGCTGATTGTCCGGAAGGCATCTGGGCTCTTGGTGTCCAATTCGGCCTCTACGTTGCCGGTGTGGAACTCCAGACTCACTCCTCGTCGCCCTCGCCCGCCTGCCCGTTGATGCGCGCCTTCATCACATTCGAAGGCTTGAACACCATCACGCGACGCGGCTCGATGGGGACCTCAACGCCCGTTTTCGGATTACGCCCGATTCGCTCGCCTTTGTCTCGCACGACGAACGAGCCAAAGGACGATAATTTCACATTCTCGCCGCGCGCGACCGCATCGCAGATCTCGTCGAGCACCGCTTCGACAAGTTTCGACGACTCTGTCCGCGACAGACCGATCTTCTGATACACAGCCTCGCACAAATCGGCGCGAGTGACCGTTTGCCCCGCCATTCATAGCCTCCAAGGCGTTCATGGGCCGGTGACCTCGTCACCAGCCTTGCGCCATTACGGACGCCGGACGCTATGCGTCCCGGACGGTCCGGTCAATCCTCGAGCGCCGTTTAGTAGCGCCCTCGGTCGAAATGGCAAAAAAAGGGAAGAGAAACTGTCCTAAGTGCCAGCGTTCTCAGCTGAAATGCTCACCAGCGGATCAAGGCCGACCCCCAGGTGAAGCCGCCGCCCATCGCCTCGATCAGGACGAGCTGGCCGGGCTGGATTCGCCCGTCGTGATGGGCCTCCGCCAGAGCCAGCGGAATCGAGGCGGCCGAGGTGTTGCCGTGCCTGTCGACGGTCACCACGACGCGGTCATGCGCGATGCCGAGCTTGTCGGCGGTGGCATCGATGATGCGCCGGTTGGCCTGGTGCGGCACGAACCAGTCGATGTCGTTGCCGCTGAGCCCGGTCGCGGCGAAGGTGTGGCGGACGGTATCGGCGAGGTTCTGCACCGCATGGCGGAAGACCTCCTTGCCCTCCATGCGCAGGAAACCGACCGTCTTGGTCGAGCCTGCGCCGCCATCGACATAGAGCTTGTTCTTGTAGCGCCCGTCGGAGCGGATATGCGTTGTCAGGACACCGCGGTCGGCCAGCGTGCCCTCCCCCTGCTCCGCCTTGAGCACGACGGCACCGGCGCCATCGCCGAACAGGACGCAGGTGGTGCGGTCTTCCCAGTCGAGAATCCGGGAGAAGGTCTCGGCGCCGATCACGAGCGCGGCGCGGGCACTGCCCGTCTTGATGAAATTATCCGCGGTCGCGAGGCCGAAGACGAAGCCGGAGCAGACCGCCTGCAGGTCGAAGGCCGCGCCTTCGGTGATGCCCAGCGCCGCCTGGATCTGGGTCGCGGTTGCCGGAAAGGTATGGTCCGGCGTCGCGGTCGCGACGATGATCAGGTCGATCTCGGAGGCATCCATGCCGGCATCGGCCAGGGCCGCCTGCGCCGCCCTGAGGCCGACGACCGAGGTCGGCTCGTCATCGGCCGCAATATGGCGCTGGCGGATACCGGTGCGCTGGACGATCCACTCGTCGGTCGTGTCGACGCGCTCGGCAAGCTCGGCATTGGTGACGATGCGCTCCGGCAGATAGGAGCCGCATCCGCAAACCACAGATCGCAGAATGGACAAGTCAGAGATCCCTATTCGACGGCAGCGGCCTGAGGCGCCGTCTCCGGCTGCACCGAGGCAGCCACCATCTCGCGCAGCTTGGCCATCAGGTCATCGCGCGCCATCTCATAAGCCAGTTCGGTCGCGCTGGCGAAACCGATCGCGTCCGTCCCGCCATGGCTCTTGATGACGATGCCTTCGAGCCCGAGGAAGACGCCGCCATTGACCTTGCGCGGATCCATCTTGTCCTTCAACGCGGCAAATGCGCCACGTGCGAAGAGATAGCCGATCTTGGCCATCAGCGACCGGCTCATCGCGGCGCGCAGATACTCGCCGATCTGCCGGGCGGTGCCCTCGGCCGTCTTCAGGGCGATGTTGCCGGTGAAGCCCTCGGTCACCACGACGTCGACCGTGCCCTTGCCGAGGTCGTCGCCCTCGACGAAGCCGCGATAGTCGAGATGCGGCAGGTTGCCCTCGCGCAGGATGCGACCGGCCTCCTTGACGGCCTCGACGCCCTTGATCTCCTCGACTCCGACATTGAGCAGGCCGACGGTCGGCCGGTCGAGATCGAAGACGACGCGGGCCATGGCCGCGCCCATCACCGCGAGATCGACGAGATGGCGCGCATCGGCGCCGATCGTCGCGCCGACATCGAGCACCACGCTCTCGCCGCGCACCGTCGGCCAGAGCGCCGCGATCGCCGGGCGGTCGACCTGCGGCATCGACTTCAGGCAGAATTTCGACATCGCCATCAGCGCGCCGGTATTGCCGGCCGAGACCGTGACATCGGCCTCTCCGGTCTTGGTCGCGTCGATGGCACGCCACATCGAGGACTTGTAACGGCCATAGCGCAGGGCCTGGCTCGGCTTGTCGTCCATCTTCACCGACACTTCGGTGTGGTGGAAGGTCGTCACCGCCTTGAGCTTCGGGTGGGCCTCCAGAAGCGGCAGGACCTGGGCCTGATCGCCGAAGATGACGAAGCGCGCGTCGGGCCGCCGCTCGAGGGTCAGCGCCGCGCCTGGCACGACGACGGCAGGGCCATGGTCCCCGCCCATCGCATCGAGCGCGATTGTAACTGGTCGTTTCATTGGGTGCTGATTGTTCCCGAGGGGCTCGGCCGCTGTGGCGCAAAATAGGGCGGCGGCGGACAATAGCGACTTGGCGAGCCGCCGCAAGCCACTGCGCGTGCCGGTAAAGCCGTCATTCGCCGCGTTTCAGTTTGGCCAGGGCCGCAAAGGGCGATGCAAGCGCCGGGTCGTCGACCTGCGCTTCGAAATTCACTCCGGGCTTGCGCGGATAGGGATCGAGCCCGAGCGCCAGGAACTCGAGGGTGATCGCGCCAAGGTCGATCATGCCGTCGATGATCGGCTCCGGCGGGTCCTCCTCGTTGAGCATGACCTCGATGTCGATCTCGCCCTTCTTCTCGTCCTCCTCCTCGCGGCGGGCGGCGGCGAGAACCTCGGCCTCCGGCGCGAAATCGAGTTTCACGGGCAGCTTGATGCTGACCGGGAAGGCCTCGAGCGTGATGATGCAGGTCTGATGCAGCTGCGCCGCGATCTCGCCCTCCAGCTTCACGCGCTCGCCATTGCGGGCGAGTTCATAGCGCGCCTCGAGCGCTTCGATCGAAGGCAGGTCGAGCGCACGGGCGAGCCCGACGAGCGCAGAGCCCTCGGGCCTGACCACGATATGGGTGCCACGCGGCTTGATCGTCTCGACGCGGACGGGCTGGCTCAGCGGCAAGGCACGAGCGGAATCAGACACTGGGGGTACTTTCGTGAACCGGGAATGCAGGAAAGAGAGTCTCCTGCCCCAAAATTGCGTCAAGATCGAGCTGCGACAGACGTTCCAGCGCCTGGCCGACATAATCGGCCAGGGCTGTCGCCCCCTCGCCCGGGCTGACATTGCGGCGCAAGGCCTCGGCCAGCGCGCCCGGCTCAGGCGCAGCGAGCGCACTCTCATAGGCCTTGATGCGGCCGTAGAAGCTCTGCCCGATCTTCTTCATGCGCTTGGGCACGGCGATGTCGCTGATCCCGCCCTGGCGGAAGCCGAGCTCAAGATAGGCGAAGCAGGCATCGACGAAATCCTGCGCCAGATCGCTGGCCGGCGCCGGAAGTTCGCGCAGGCGCCGCAGAATCAGGAAGGCATGCAGCGTCAGCGATTCGAAGCGCCCTTCGAACGTGTCGGGGATGCCGCCGCCGATATAAAGACCGGGCTGGCGCGACGCGTCAGCCACGCGGGCCAGCAGCGCCTCGACCGGCGCGAGCCTTTTTGCGCGTTTTCCGAACAAGCCGAAGATCACCAGCGCATCTCCGCTCGCCGCCACTGCCTTGCCAAAGCCATTCTCGGGCGTTACGCCAACCTCTACCCGTTTGACAAGCGGCTTCGGATACCTCCTTGCCCACTCTGCTCCTGGATTCTCCCGCATGATCGACATGACCCGCCGCGCGGCCCTCTTCGGCCTTCTCGCGACCTCGTCACTCGCTCTAGCCGGATGCGGAGCAGATCGGGGCGGATTCGTCCTGCCGACATCGGCGGGGCTGAACGAACAATACACCCGCGGCTTCGTCATGGACGAGCGCCTGGTCGCGCAGATCAAGACCGGCATGGACGTGCAGCAGGTGCTGACCATACTGGGCACGCCCTCGACGACCTCGACCGTCGGGAACCGGACCTTCTACTATATCAGCCAGACGGTGCGCCGGCGCTTCCAGTTCCAGGAACCCAGCGTCATCGACCAGAAGGTGCTGGTGATCTATTTCAACAAGTCCTTCAAGGTCGAGCGCATCGCCCAGTACGGCCTCCAGGACGGCGTGATCTTCGACTTCATCAGCCGCACCACCGTCACCGGCGGCGAGGAGCAGAGCTTCCTGCGCAACCTCTTCCGCGGCGTCACCAAGTTCTCGCCGCTCGGCGGCCTGGGCGGGGCCAGCAACTGAGCCGACCCGACCGGAATGACCGAACACGAGAAACCCCTGCGGCCCACGCCGCAGGGGTTTTTCTTTGGGTTGCGGCATTCGCCAGAGCATCGGACCGAAAGGTGGAATCCGGTTTTCGGAAAAATCCGATGCTTGACCAAAGAGCTCGATCGCCGCTCCTGCGTCCGAATGGACGCACGGCGATCTGGGCCGGCTGCGCCAGCTTGCGCTCGGGCAGCGTCATCGCGATCACGCCCAGGATGACCAGGGTGAGCCCCACCCAGGCCGTCGGGCTCAGGCGCTCGCCGAGGAAGACGATGCCGATCGCGACGCCGACCGGCACGCGCAGATAGGACACCGCCGTGGTGCCGACGGGACCAAGCGTCCGGATCAGCCGGAAATAGATGGCGAAGGCGAGCGCGGTCGAGACCGCCGCCAGCGCCAGGAGCGCGATCAGCGAATCCTGCGAAGGGCTCAGCGTCCAGGGCCGGTCGACGACCAGCGCGACCGGCGTGAGCAGGGCTGCCCCGCAGATCAGCGAACCGGCGGCGGGGATGAGCGGATCGAAGCCGGTGAAGTTGCGGCCGAACAGGGCAGCGCAGGCATAGCAGACCGTGGCAAGTACGATGGCGATCTGCGCGGCCAGTTCGCTGCCGAACCCGCCCAGCGTCTGCATGCCGACCACCAGGGTGATGCCAGCAAGCCCGGCTGCGACGCCGAAGGCCTTGCGCAGGTCGACCTCCCGGCTCCGCGTCAGCGCCAGCGTGATCAGGAAGACGAAGACCGGGGTCGTCGCATTCAGGATCGCGGCAAGGCCGGCATCGACGCTGCGCTCGGCCCAGGCGATCAGGGTGAAGGGAACGGCGCTGTTCAGGCAGGCCTGGAACAGGAACTTGCGCCAGCTGTCGAGGTCGCGCGGCAGCCTCAGGCCGCAGCAGCGGATGACCGCCAACAGGATCACGCCTGCGATCAGGGTACGCCCGGCAATCAGGGTCAGCGGCGGAATCGTCTCCACGCCGATCTTGATGAAGATGTAGGAGCCGCCCCAGAGGGTGGCGAGCAGGACCAGCAGGGCAAGCTCGACGGCGTGCCCGGACTCGACCTCCCCGGACTTGACCTCGGCGGGTGCAGCAGCGGCCTGGATCGTCATGATGGCTCTCCTTCTGTTGGAGAGACCATGCCATCGCGGGCCGCCCGGAGCTTGCAGGAACGCTACGGTCCCGGCCGTAGCTTCAGATCCTGATTCAAGTGGTCGCCATCCTGATTCAAGACGGGCCGCCAAGCCGTTGCAACATCAAGGGAAAGCCCTTGAGCGATCAAAGAAGAACCCCGCGGATTGCTCCGCGGGGCAGTGTCTCCGTGCCGTGCCGACCGGCTCAGGAATGCGCCAGGATCGCCAGCAGCAGCAGCGCGATGATGTTGGTGATCTTGATCGCGGGGTTCACCGCCGGGCCGGCGGTATCCTTGTAGGGGTCGCCGACGGTGTCGCCGGTCACCGAGGCCTTGTGCGCCTCGGAGCCCTTCATGTGGCGCACGCCGTCCTTGTCGACGAAGCCGTCCTCGAAGCTCTTCTTGGCGTTGTCCCAGGCGCCGCCGCCCGAGGTCATCGAGATGGCGACGAAGATGCCGGTGACGATGACGCCCATCAGCATGGCACCGACCGAGGCGAAGGCCTGGTTGCGGCCGGCAATGGCGTTGATGGCGAAGAAGGTGACGATCGGCGCAAGGACCGGCAGCAGCGAGGGCACGATCATCTCCTTGATCGCGGCCTTGGTCAGCATGTCGACGGCGCGGCCGTAATCCGGCCTGTCCGTACCCAGCATGATGCCGGGCTTCTCCTTGAACTGGCGACGCACCTCCTCGACGACGGAGCCGGCGGCGCGGCCGACCGCGGTCATGCCCATGCCGCCGAAGAGGAAGGGGATGAGGCCGCCGAGCAGCAGGCCGACGACGACGAAGGGGTTGGACAGGCTGAAATCGACCGTGACGCCCTTGAAGTACTGGAAGCTGGTCGAGCCCGCCTTGTTGGCCTCGGCGATGAAGAAGTTCAGGTCCGAGGTGTAGGCTGCAAACAGCACCAGGGCGCCGAGACCGGCGGAGCCGATCGCATAGCCCTTGGTGACGGCCTTGGTGGTGTTGCCGACCGCATCGAGCGCATCGGTGGAGTGGCGCACCTCCTTGGGCAGGCCCGCCATCTCGGCGATGCCGCCGGCATTGTCGGTGACCGGGCCGAAGGCATCGAGCGCGACGACGACGCCGGCCAGCGCCAGCATGGCCGTGGTGGCGATTGCGATGCCGAACAGGCCGGCCAGCGTGTAGGAGACGATGATGCCGGCGATGATCACGATGGTCGGCGCCGCGGTCGATTCCAGCGAGACCGCGAGGCCCTGGATGACGTTGGTGCCATGGCCGGTGACCGAGGCCTGGGCGATCGAGACCACCGGGCGCTTGCCGGTGCCGGTGTAGTATTCGGTGATGACGACGATGAAGAGCGTCACCGCGAGGCCGACCAGCGCGCAGCCGAACAGGTTGGCGGAGGTGAAGCTGACGCCCTGCCCCGTCGTGAACGCGGTGGAGAAGCTGCCGAACATCAGCCAGTTGACGATGGCGATCGCGCCGACCGACAGCACGCCGGCGGCGATGAAGCCCTTGTAGAGCGCGCCCATGATCGACTGGTTGGCGCCGAGCTTGACGAAGAAGGTGCCGATGATCGAGGTTACGATGCAGGCCGCCCCGATCGCCATCGGATAGAGCATCATCGTGCCGAGCACCGGCTGGCCGGCGAAGAAGATCGCCGAGAGCACCATGGTGGCAACCAGCGTCACGGCATAGGTCTCGAACAGGTCGGCGGCCATGCCGGCGCAGTCGCCGACRTTGTCACCGACATTGTCGGCGATGGTCGCGGGGTTGCGCGGATCATCCTCGGGAATGCCGGCTTCGACCTTGCCGACGAGATCGGCGCCAACATCCGCGCCCTTGGTGAAGATACCGCCGCCGAGGCGGGCGAAAATCGAGATCAGCGAGGCACCGAAGCCCAGCGCCACGAGCGAGTCGATGACGGTGCGGCTCGATGGGGAGAAGCCGAGGAACGAGGTCAGGACGCCGTAATAGACGGCGACGCCGAGCAGGGCGAGGCCGGCGACCAGCATGCCGGTGACCGCGCCCGCCTTGAAGGCGACATCGAGCCCGTCACCGAGCGACTTCATCGCCGCCTGCGCGGTGCGGACATTGGCACGGACCGAGACGTTCATGCCGATGAAGCCGGCCGCGCCGGAGAGGACGGCGCCGATCAGGAAGCCGATGCCGACCCATTGGCCGAGCAGATAGGTCAGGACCACGAAAAGCACCGCGCCGACCATGGCAATCGTAACGTATTGACGCTTCAGATAGGCCTGCGCGCCCTCGGCAACCGCGCCGGAGATTTCCTGCATGCGCTGGTTGCCGGCGTCGCGCTTCATGACATCGCCATAGGCCCAGATGCCGTAGGCTATCGATAGCGCACTCAAAACTATGATGATGAGCAAGGCTGACATTCGGGATTCCTGACCTCGAGCTTCCGTCCAACGGGGCTTCAGACCCCGAATTCATTCGGTTTCTTGGGTCCGGAGACGAAGAATACGGGTCGAGGGAATCGCGCCCGCGTCGCGCATCGCCAGTACCGGCCAACTTTCTGCCAAGCTTTCGACAGAATCGCAAACGCGGAGGCTGACAATTTTACGCAGATGTCAGGGCGAGCCGGCCCGCTTCGAGGCGCGGCCGGCCGTTCGGGAGGTCTATGCGGGCGTCAGAGCGCCACATCCCGGTTGACGTTCTTGTAAAGCAGATAGGCCGCATCGGCAAAGCCGGTCGGGTAGAATTGCTGCGGGCAGTAGCCGCCCATCCAGATGAAATCGCCGGCCCAGATCTCGTGCCATTCGGTGCCGAGGAAATAGAGCCCCTGCCCTTCCAGCATATAGAGCCCGTGCTCCATGACATGGGTCTCGACATCGGGGAAATGCGCGCCGGGCTTGAACCACATCAGGTTCATCTCGAAATCGAAGCGCATGTCGCCCCAGGGCAGCAGGAACTGGAAGCCGCGCCCTTCCGCCCCGGTATGGTTGGTGACCGGGATCTCGTCGCGATGCGACAGGATCGGCTCGGGCGCTGGCAGGCCGATCGCCTCGAAGCGCTTGCGCAGCCCGAGCACGCGCAAGGGCTCGAAACCGGTATTGCTCAGCGTGAAGGCGGTGCCAGGCGGGACATAGGCGAAGTGGCCCGGCCGCAGGTCAAGCGCCGGAGCATCCGCCATGACGAACCGGCCCTGGCCGGAGAGCACATAATAGAAATGCTGGATGCCCTCCTCGCGAAAGGCCTCGGGCGTGCCGCCGCCGGGTGCGATCTCGAGCAGGTACTGCGCGAACTGGGCGCCCAGCACCGGCGCAGCCAGGATCCGCACGATCGTCCCGCTGAAATGCGGCAGCCGGCTGATCAGCACGCCTTCGGGCGGCATGAACGCATAGTTCGGCCGCACCACACCGCGATTATGGCCAATGGCGCCGGGCGGAAACCGGCCTGTCGTGACGGGCAACTGGTGCGGGCGCATCGTATCTCCTGCCGGGTCCTGGGGGATGAAGCTTGTTCTGCGGAGCCTTGCGACCGGCCACGCGCCGGGCCGGCCCTCAGGCCAGCTGGACGCGCTTCTGCGTGGCCTGCCAGGCGACCAGCGCCAGCGCGACGGCCACCGGCGGGAAGACCAGCCAGTTGACGCTCTGCCAGCCGCCGGTGTTCAGCAGCCCGCCAGCCGAGAAGGAGGCGATCGCGACCGAGCCGAAGACGAGGAAGTCGTTGGCGGCCTGGACCTTGACGCGCTCCTCCGGGCGATAGCAGTCGGTGACCAGCGCCGTCGCACCGATGAAGCCGAAATTCCAGCCGATGCCGAGCAGGACCAGCGCGATCCAGAAATGCGCGACGCTGAGCCCGTTCAGGCCGACGACGGCGGCGCAGGCCAGCAGCAACAGGCCGGACGCCGTGACCTTCTCCTTGCCGAAGCGGGCGATCAGCCGGCCGGTGAAGAAGCTCGGCCCGAACATCGAGAGCACGTGCCACTGAATGCCGAGCGCAGCATCGCCGATGCTGTGGCCGCAGCCGACCATGGCCAGCGGCGCAGCCGTCATCACGAAGCTCATCAGGCCATAGGAGACCAGTGCAGCCGTGACCGAGGCGATGAATTTGGGCTGGCGCATGATCTCGGAAAGCGGCCGGCCGCCGCTCGAACGCACGGCCGCAACCGGCGGGGCGCGCAGCATCATGACGACGCCGATCGCCAGCAGCGCGAGCAGCCCCTGCGCCATGAAGCTGGCGGCGAAGGGCGCGTCCGGCGTCAGGTCGCGGGTCCAGTAGACCGATTGCGGGCCGATGACGCCCGCGGCAAGCCCGCCGATCATGACCCAGGAGATGGCGCGCGGCTTGAAGCTCTCGCTCGCAGTGTCAGCCGCCGCGAAGCGGTAGCTCTGCACGAAGGCGCCATAGAGGCCGCACATGAAGGTGCCGAGGCAGAACAGCCAGAAGATCCGGCTCCCCGTGCCGGCGGCGGCGATGCTGGAGGCGATGACGCCGGTCAGCGCCCCGATGAGATAGCCGTTGCGGCGGCCGAGCCGGCGCATCAGCATCGCGGCGGGGATGACGCCGCAAGCGATGCCGAGCTGCATCAGGCTGACCGGTACGGTCGCGAAGGTCTTGTCGGTGACGAGCTGCGAGCCGACGATGCCGCCGAGCGAGACCACGATCGCCGGGTTCGCGCCGCCGAACGCCTGGGCGCAGGCGAGGACGAGGGCATTGCGCTTCGCCAGGGCATCGCCCTCGGCCACGGAAACATGCTGGTTCATCGCTGGGGCCGTCGTTCACATACCGGGCGGCCTGAGCGAGCGGCCCTCAGAAATGGGCGAAGGAGCCTTGCGCGAAGCTGCGCGCCCTGCCCCGTTCGAGATAACGCACCACGCCCAGCTCGGACGTGACCCGGCCGATGCAGGCGAGTCCAAGCCCCGTCGCCTCGGCCGCAGCAGCCATAGCAGGAAATTCCCTTTCTGAGGCCGTGCAGAGAATTTCGTAGTCGTCTCCGCCGGTCCAGGCCAGTTCCGCCAGAGCGGGGTCAGCCATGATCGCGGCGCGGGCCGGGGCCGAGAGCGGAACGGTATCGAGATCGATCTCGGCCCCGATACCGGACGCCGCAACCAGCTTGGCGAGGTCGCCGACGAGCCCGTCCGAGACATCCATGGCGGACGAGGCATGATCCTGCAGGGCAGCCGCCAGCGCCAGGCGCGGGCGCGGATGCAGGTAGYGGTCGGCGAGATAGGCGCGATCGGGCTCGCTAAGTCCGGCGACCCAGTCCGGCTTGGCCGGCGCATGGACCTTGAGGCCGAGCGCGCCGTCGCCGATCGTGCCGGAGACGAGGACAAGATCGCCTGGCTTGGCGCCCGAGCGCAGCACCATGCGCCCGGCCGGAACGCTGCCGAAGGCAGTGATCGAGAGCGTCAGCGGCCCCGGCGTCGAAACGGTATCGCCGCCGACGAGCGGACAGGCGCTCTCGGCCGCGATCTCCCCCAGCCCCTGGGCGAAGCCCGCGAGCCAGGGCTCGGTCCAGCCCTTGGGCAGGACCAGCGAGAGCACGAAGCCCAAGGGAGATGCCCCCTTGGCCGCCAGGTCCGACAGGTTGACCGCGAGCGCCTTGCGGGCGATCGAGGCTGGCGGATCGTCGGGCAGGAAATGCACGCCTGCGACCAGCGCATCCGTCGTGACCACAAGCTCGAAGCCGCGCGCCGGGCGCAGCAACCCGGCATCGTCGCGCAGGCCAAGGCCGCCCGCACCGGCGATCGGCGCGAAATAGCGCGCAATCAGTTCGAACTCGCCGGGTCGTTGGGGAGCGCCGGCCATCAGCGCGTCAGGCGGCCGGCGTGTCGAATTCGTCGGCGCGGAAGTCGCGGGCCATCTTGTCGAGCACGGCGTTGATCATGCCGATCTCCTCGCCTTCGTAGAAGGCACGGGCGACCGCGACATATTCGGAGATCACGGCGCGCGCCGGCACATCCTTGCGGAAGGCGAGTTCATAGGCGCCGCCGCGCAGGATGGCGCGCACCACGGCTTCGACGCGCTTGAGCGGCCAGCCCGCGGCGAGAACGTCATCGACCGAGCGGTCGATCAGGCGCTGTTCGCGGACGACGCCGCCGAGCAGGTCCCGGAAGAAGGCGATCTCAGCCTTGGGAAGCTCGATATCCTCGACCTCCTTGCCGATCCAGAACGCCTCGAACTCGGCCATCGCCTCGATGACGCCGCGTCCGCCGATCTCCATCTCATAGAGCGCCTGCACGACGGAGAGCCGTGCACCGCGACGCAGTTCCGCGCGGCTCATGAGGATTTGTCCGCGAGCGAGCGCTTGTAACGCAGGACGGCGAGCGCCGCTTCCGCCGCGCCGCCGCCCTTGTCCATGTCGGCACGATTGGCGCGGGCCCAGGCCTGGGCATCGTTCTCGACGGTCAGGATGCCGTTGCCGAGCGGCATGGCATAGGCCACCGAGACATCCATCAGCGCGCGCGAGCTTTCGCCGGCGACGATGTCGTAATGGCCGGTCTCGCCACGGATGACGGTGCCGAGCGCGACAACCGCCTCATAGGGGTCGATTGCCTCGTCGGCGGCCCGCAGGCCGATGACGATCGCGGTCGGGATTTCGAGCGCGCCGGGCACGGTCACGACGTCGACGCGGCACTCGGCCTTGTCGAGCACCGCGAGCGCGCCTTCGAGCAGCTCGTCAGCCAGCTTGTCATAGAAGCGCGCCTCGACGACGAGCACGCGTGCGCCGTCCAGGGGAGCGGCGGGAGTTGCGGCCTTATCGGCCGAGATCTGCCGGGGTCCGGCCATCGTTCTTATCCTTGTTGGATTTCAAGTCGGCTGGTTACCCCCCCGGGCTCGCCTCCGCAAGCCGCGCGGCATACCGCGCCATCAGATCGACCTCGACATGAATGCGGTCCCCCTGCTTGCGCTCGCCCCAGGTGGTGACGCTGAAGGAGTGCGGAATCAGCAGGACGGTGAAGACATCGTCCTCGACGCTGTTGACCGTGAGCGAGGTGCCATCGAGGCAAATCGAGCCCTTGGTCGCGATGAAACGCGGCAAACCCTGCGGCGCGCGGATATGGAAGCGCGCGGTTGCGCCCCAGGGCTCGTCGGGATCGGCCGCGATCGGCTCGATCTTCAGGATCGTGCCGACGCCGTCGACATGACCGGTCACCAGATGGCCGCCCAGCTCGTCGCCCATTTTCAGCGAGCGTTCGAGATTGACCTTCGTGCCCGCCTCCCACTCCCCGGCGAGGGTCTTGGACAAGGTCTCGGCAGCGGCCTCGACCTGGAAGATGCAGCCCCCCTCGCCATCTTCGCGGGGCTTCAGAGCCGTCACCGTCAGGCAGATGCCGGCGCAGCAGATCGATGCGCCGATCTCGATTCCCGCGGCCTCGTACGGGCTCGCAATCGCAAGCCGCTTCAGGCTCGGCCCCTTGTTCTGGGCCTCCACGATCGTGCCAATGGCGGTGACGATGCCGGTGAACATCAGGCAATCCTCTCATAACGCTCGAAACGGTCGTGGCCGATCAGGCCACTCTCCGCAAGCCGGTACAGATCGGGGTCGGCCAGCAATCCGGCAAGGGCCGGACGGACGGCGACGATTCCGGGCGAACCCAGCATACGCGGCGAGGTCGAAACGATGACCTCATCAGTCAGGCCCGCCAAAGCCAGTTTCTCGCCGATCGTCGGGCCGCCTTCGGAAAAGACCCGGTTGATGCCGCGCGCGCCGAGCAAATGCAGGGCCTCGCGGAGATCGAGATGACCGTCCGGTCCGGCTGAGACGCGCATGACCTCGACACCTGCCGCGACCAGCTCGGCCTCGTTCGCAACAGGGGCCGTTTCCGCCGCGATCACCCAGACCGGAACCTCGCCTGCCGACTGCACGAGCCGGGAGCCCGGCGGCAGCCGCAGATGCGAATCGAGGATGACCCTGATCGGCGAGCGATGCGCCATTCCCGGCAGGCGGACCGTCAGCATCGGATTATCGGCGAGCACCGAACCGACGCCGAGCATGATCGCGTCGTGATGCGCCCGCTGGAGATGGACCCAGCCATTCGCAGCCTGGCAGGACACCGCGATGGGGCCGCCTGCCGCGCTGCCCGCATAGCCGTCGGCCGTGCGCGCCACCTTGAAGGTCACCATCGGCCGCCCCTCGGTGATGCGCAGGACATAGCCGCGATGGGTGTGCCTGGCCTCGTCTTCGAGAACGCCGGTGGTGACGCTGATGCCAGCGCTGCGCAACAGCGCGAAGCCGAGCCCGCGAAAGCGCGGATTCGGATCGGCCATCGCCACCACGACCCGCTTCACGCCGGCCCGAATGGTGCGCTCGACGCAAGGCGTCGCGGCGCGGATGGTGCGGTGGGAGCAGGGTTCGAGCGTGACATAGAGCGTGCCGCCCGTCGCGGCAGCGCCTGCCCGGTCGAAGGCATGGGCCTCGCCATGGGGCCGGCCACCGATCTGGGTGTGGCCGCGTGCGATCACGACGGGGCCGTCCGGCATGTCCTGCGTGATCAGCGCGCCGACGCTAGGGTTCGTGCCGGTGGTGCCCAGCCCGCGCGCGCCATAGGCGAGGGTCTGCTGCATGAAGGCGCGGTCGAGCGCGCTCTGCTCAGTCATCGCCACGAATGGGCGGAACCACGCCGGCAGCCTCGATCTCGTCGCCGCTGAGCTGGCCGAGTAGCTCCTCGAAATCGCGGGCCTCGCGGAAATTCTTGTAGACCGATGCGAAGCGGACATAGGCGACATCGTCGAGGGATTTCAGCCCCTCCATCACCAGTTCGCCGATGGTGGAGCTCGAAACCTCGCCCTCGCCCGAACTCTCGAGCTGGCGGACGATGCCGTTGACCATGCGCTCGACGCGCTCCGGCGCGACCGGGCGCTTGCGCAAGGCGACCTCGATCGAGGTCTGCAGCTTGTCGCGGTCGAAGAGTGTGCGCCGGCCGGAGCGCTTCACCACGGTGAGCTCGCGCAGCTGCACGCGCTCGAAGGTGGTGAAGCGGCCGCCGCAGTCAGGGCAGACGCGGCGGCGGCGAATCGAGGCGTGATCGTCGGTGGGACGCGAGTCCTTCACCTGGGTCTCGAGGGAGCCGCAATAGGGACAGCGCATCGCGGCTCTTCTCCTTCAGGCGACGGGGTCGCCTTGTCTTCAATAGATCGGGAAACGTGCCGTCAGCTCGTGGGCCTTGGCCTTCACCGCCTGCTCGACGGCGTCATTGGCTTCCTCGCCATGCGCGGCGAGCCCGTCCAGCACCTCGGCGATCAGCTCGCCGACACGCTGGAACTCGGCGACGCCGAAGCCGCGCGAGGTCGCAGCCGGCGTGCCCAGGCGGATGCCGGAGGTGACCATCGGCTTCTCCGGATCGAAGGGAATGCCGTTCTTGTTGCAGGTGATATGGGCGCGACCAAGCGCTGCTTCCGCAGCCTTTCCGGTAATCTTCTTGGAGCGCAGGTCGACCAGCATGAGGTGGTTGTCGGTACCGCCGGTGACGAGGTCGAAGCCCTTGGTCTTCAGCGTCTCGGCCAGCGCCTTGGCGTTCTCGACGACGGCGCGGGCGTAGATCTTGAACTCCGGCTGCAGCGCCTCGTGGAACGAGACCGCCTTGGCGGCGATGACRTGCATCAGGGGGCCGCCCTGGAKGCCGGGGAAGATCGCCGAGTTGATCTTCTTCGCCAGCGCCTCGTCATTGGTCAGGATCATGCCGCCGCGCGGACCGCGCAGGGTCTTGTGCGTGGTGGTGGTGACGACATGGGCGTGCGGGAACGGCGAGGGATGCGCGCCGCCCGCCACCAGGCCGGCGAAATGCGCGATGTCGACCATGAAATAGGCGCCGACCTTGTCGGCGATCTCGCGGAAGCGGGCGAAATCCCAATGACGGGCATAGGCCGAGCCACCGGCGACGATGACCTTGGGCTTGTGCTCGACGGCGAGGCGCTCCATCGCATCATAATCGATGGTCTGGTCGACGACGCAGACGCCGTAGGGCACGACCTTGAACCACTTGCCGGACTGGTTGACCGGGGCGCCATGGGTGAGATGGCCGCCGGCAGCGAGATCGAGGCCCATGAAGGTGTCGCCGGGCTGCATCAGCGCCATGAACACGGCCTGATTGGCCTGGCTGCCGGAATTCGGCTGGACATTGGCGAACTGGCAGTCGAACAGGCGGCAGGCGCGCTCGATCGCCAGCTTCTCGGCGATATCGACGAACTGGCAGCCGCCGTAATAGCGGCGGCCCGGATAGCCTTCCGCGTATTTGTTGGTCATCACCGAGCCCTGCGCCTCGAGCACGGCGCGCGACACGATGTTCTCCGAGGCGATCAGCTCGATCTCGTCGCGCTGGCGACCGAGCTCGAGACCGATGGCACGCGAGATCTCCGGATCGGAATCGGCGAGCGAAGCGCCGAAGAATGAGTTCGAGAGATGCTTCTCGGCAGCGGCGTCACGACTCATGGGATGCTCCATCGGCGCTTCGGATTGCCGCAGGGGCCGGCAAGGGCCATGCGGCAGCCACGCAGTTCTGGCTGTTGCGGAATCTCGCGGCCGAGCCCGCTATCGCGCGCTCCGTAGCACGGTGGGGGCCGCCATTCCAAGGGCCGATGCGGGGTGACATGAGCGCGCGCCGCCTGCACAAAGGGCGGCGACAGCAGCCAGCAAGGAATTGAACGTGACGCAAGACATCGCCGGGAATGCTCCACCTGCCAGGCGCTCGCCATTGAAGGCCCTGCTGGCGAGCGAAGCGGCCGGCGGTCTCCTGCTCATGGGCGTGGCTGCGATAGCCCTGCTGATCGCCAATTCGCCGGCCGCGCCCGCCTATTTCAAGCTGCTCGGCAGCTATGTCGGCGGCCTCAGCGTGCTGCACTGGGTCAATGACGGGCTGATGGCGATCTTCTTCCTGCTCGTCGGGCTGGAGATCAAACGCGAATTCATCGAGGGGCAGCTCTCGACCTGGTCGCGACGCGCCCTGCCCGGCATTGCGGCGCTCGGCGGCATGATCGCGCCCGCCCTGATCTATCTTGCGCTGACGCGCGGAGACCCGGTCGCGATGCGCGGCTGGGCGATCCCGGCGGCAACCGATATCGCCTTCGCGCTCGGCGTGCTCGCCCTGCTCGGGCCCCGCGTGCCGGTCTCGCTCAAGGTCTTCCTGACCGCGCTCGCGATTCTCGACGATCTCGGCGCCGTCCTGATCATCGCCTTGTTCTATACCAGCGAGATCTCGCTGCCGATGCTCGGCATGGCGGGCTTGTGCCTTGCCGTCCTGATCGTTCTCAACCGGACGAACGTGACGCGAATCTGGCTCTATCTCGCCATCGGCGCGTTGCTCTGGTTCTTCCAGCTGAAATCGGGCGTGCACGCGACGCTGGCGGGCGTCATCCTGGCGCTGACGATCCCGATCGGCGACGGCAGCGGCAGCGACGAGCCCGAGCATTCCCCACTGCACATGCTCGAGCACAAGCTGCATCCCTGGGTGTCCTTCGTGATCGTGCCGATCTTCGGCTTCGCCAATGCAGGCGTGTCCTTTGCAGGCATGTCGCCGTCGAGCCTGCTCGCGCCGATTCCGCTCGGCATCGCGCTTGGCCTGTTCATCGGCAAGCAGATCGGCGTCTTCGGCTTCGCCTGGGTGGCGGTGAAGAGCGGACTCGGCACCATGCCGGCCAAGGCGAATTACCTGCAGCTCTACGGCGTCGCACTGCTTTGCGGCATCGGCTTCACGATGAGCCTGTTCATCGGAGCGCTGGCCTTCCCGGAAAATCCCGAACTCGGCGACGCCACCAAGATCGGCGTGCTGATGGGCTCGCTGCTCTCGGCGCTGGCTGGAGCGCTCGTGCTGAAGCTGGCTTCGGCAGGCCCGACCGGCGGCAAGCGCGGAGCCTGAACAGCGCTCCCCCAACTCCGGGGGGAGCGGCCCTAATCGCCGGTCACCAGCCGCCTCAGCCGTTCGCGCTGGGCCGAGCGGATATGGCTGCGCGCGGCTGCATCAGCTGCAACCGGGTCACGGCGCTCGACAGCCACGACCAGGGCCTCGTGTTCGGCATGGGCCTGCGCGGCGCGGACGGGGTCAAGCAGGGTCGAAGGGCCGAGCAGCGCGCGGGCGTCACGCAAAGCGTTCAGGGTCTTGAGCAGATAGCGATTATGCGCTGCGCCGTAGAGCGCGGAATGGAAGCGCTCGTTGTGGCGCGCCAGATCCTGCGGCTGCGCGAGCAACCCGGCCTCCAGCGTATGGAGATCGCGCAGCGCCTCGATTTCGACCTCTGCGGCATGGCGCGCGGCGAAGGCAGCCGCCGTGCCCTCGAGCACCTCGCGCATCGCATAGAGTTCCGACACCGCCTGATGATCGAGCGAGGCGACGACGAGACTGCGCGATTCGCGCGTGAAGAAGCCCTCCGCCTCGAGCCGGCGCACCGCCTCGCGCAGCGGCGTGCGGCTCATCTGCATATGCTTCGCCAGATCCTCCTCGCGCAGCCTGGCTCCGGGACGAAGCTCCCCACTGGCGATCGCGTCGCGCAAGCGCGCATAGGCCTGGCCTGCCAGCGAGGGCGCGGGCTGCATGTCGGCAAAATCACCCAAGACCATCTCCTCGCTTCGTCCGGCGCGCGCTCCGCCGGTCACGCGTGATCGCGTGAGCCAGCGCCGAAATCAACGCTTGCCTCGTATCAATTCATCTCAGTATAATTCGGTATACCGAAATTGAGAAACCGTCGGCGAGAGACCGACGGGCAACGATCGACGGGAGGAATTGACGATGCGGAGAGTTGCGGGACTGCGGCTGGGCGCGATGCTCGGAGCGATGCTGGGCATGTTCGGCGCCGCCCAGGCCCAGGACTGGCCGAGCCGGCCGATCACCATGGTGGTGCCCTATGCCGCGGGCGGCGGCACGGACGTGATCGCACGGGCCGTGGCCGAGAAGCTGCAGTCGCGCCTCGGCGTCGGCGTCGTGGTCGAGAACCGCGCCGGCGCGGGCGGCAATCTCGGCACGACGGCCGCGGCGCAGGCGCCGGCCGATGGCTATACCGTGCTGATCAGCAATATCGGCCCGATGGCCGTGAACCCGAGCCTGTTCAAGAATCTCAAATACGATCCGGCCGAGGTGCTCGAGCCCGTCACCCTGATCGCCAAGGCGCCGCTGCTCCTGCTGGTGCATCCGTCGGTCAAGGCCAACTCGGTCGCGGAGCTGATCGCGCTCTCGAAGGCGCAGCCGGAAGGCCTGACCTACGGCACGGCCGGCCACGGCTCGGCCAACCATATCGCGACCGCGCTGTTCGAGCTGATGGCGCAGACAAACCTGAAACATGCCGCCTATCGCGGCGCCGGCCCCGCCCTCAACGACCTGATCGGCGGCCATATCCCGATGATGTTCGCGACCCTGCCCTCGGCGATCGGCCATGTGCATGGCGGCACCTTGCGGGCGCTGGCCGTCACCACCGCGGAGCGCGCCCCTGCCCTGCCCACGGTGCCGACGCTCACTGAGGCCGGGGTGCCCGGCTACGAGGCCAGCGGCTGGTATGGCGTCTTCGTCCGCAAGGGCACGCCGCAGCCGATCATCGACCGGCTGCGCAGCGAGGTCGCGACCATCATCAACCTGCCCGAAGTGCGCCGGAACCTCGAACTGGAAGGCGCGCAGCCGATCGGCAACACGCCGCAGGAGTTCACGGCCTTCGTCAAGGCGGAGCGTGAGAAATGGGCGAAGGTAGTCGCGCAAGCGAACATCAAGGTCGAATAATCCCTGCTGCCCGGCCCGCGCGGCGGCGCGCCGGCCGGGCAGCTCCATCCCTGTTCCGGACGCAGCCCTGCAATGACCGATACATCACCGAAAAACGCCCCCTTGCAGCTTCTCGTCCTGGACGGAGACGGCATCGGCCCCGAGATCAGCGCCGCCACGATTCGCGTGCTCGACGAGGCCAGCCAGCTGTTCGGCTTCGCGCTCAGCTATGAGCATGCCGAGATCGGCTTTGCCGCGCTCGGCACGGTCGGCTCGACCTTCCCGGAGAGCGTCTTCGAGGCCGCGCGTCGGGCCGATGGCGTCATTCTGGGGCCCGTATCCCATAATGACTACCCGCCGGCCGAGAAGGGCGGACTCAATCCCTCCGGCCAGCTGCGCAAGCGGCTCGACCTCTACGCCAATATCCGCCCTGCCCGTTCGCGCGAGGGTTTTGAGCCGCGCTGCGGCAAGCCGCTCGACCTCGTCGTGGTGCGCGAGAACACCGAGGGCTTCTATTCCGACCGCTCGATGCATCTCGGTCCCGGCGAGATGATGCCGACGCCGGACCTGGCTCTCTCCTTCCGAAAGGTGACGCGACAGGCCTCGCTGCGCATCGCCGAGAGCGCCTTTGCCCTTGCCCGCCAGCGCCGGCGCAAGGTCACGGCCGTGCACAAGGCGAATGTGCTGCGGATCTCCGACGGGCTGTTCCTGGAATGCGTGCGTTCGGTCGCCGAACGCTATCCCGACGTCGCCTATGAGGAGAAGATCATCGACGCGATGGCGGCGCTGCTTGTCCGCGATGCCGGGGTGTTCGACGTCATCGTGACGACCAACATGTTCGGCGACATCCTCTCCGACCAGGCCTCGGAGATTTCGGGCAGCCTCGGGCTGGCCGCGTCGCTCAATGCGGGGCAGGACCATGCGGTGGCCCAGGCGCAGCATGGCTCGGCTCCCGACATCGCCGGCCGCGACCTCGCCAATCCCTGTTCGCTGATCGGCTCGGCCGCGATGCTGCTGAACTGGCTGGGGGAGCGCAGGCAGGACCCGGCGCTGCTGCGTGCCGGCCAGGCGATCGAGGCTGCGCTCGACCGCACGATCCGCCTGCCGGAGCAGCGCACGCGCGACCTCGGCGGAACGCTCGGGACCAGGGCCTTCACCGAGCGCGTCGTCGCCGTGCTGCGGGAAGTCGCGACGGCGGCCTGAGAGCAGCGCCCGACCACAGCCCATTGGACGCCAAATGAAAACGGCCCGCCAGAACCGGCGGGCCGTTTCAGGATGAGAGAGCGCTTGCTCTCAGATGTTCTGGTCTTCCTGCAGCGCCGCAACCGGCGCCGGGCCCAGGCCATCCTTGTTGTAGATGTCGTCGCGGAACTGCACGCCGCCATCGGGCGTCGCCCAGGCGGTGATATAGACCCAGTAGCACGGCACGGGATTGCTGATCCGGGCGTTGATGCGCTCGCCGGACTGGATCACCTCGTCGATCTTGGCGCGATCCCAGCCGGGCGTCTCCTTGAGCAGCCAGGCGATATAGTCGCGCACGTTCTGGACGCGGATGCAGCCCGAGGAGACGAAACGGAAATCGTCGCCGAAAATGCCCTTGGCCGGCGTGTCATGCATGTAGACGCCGTGCGGGCTCGGGATATTGATGCGCACGAAGCCAAGCGAATTGAACTCGCCGCCGGGATCCTGGCGGAAGGTGTAGCGGGTGGCCTCGTCCGAATTCCAGTTGACGCGATCGGGCGCGATCTCGCCGGCAGGGCCGATGATGCGGATCTTGTTCTCGGTGAGGTAGTTCGGCTCCTTGCGCATCTTCGGGATCAGATCCTTGCGGATGATCGAAGCCGGCACGGTCCAGGTCGGGTTGAAATTGACCTCGGGGATCTTGGTCTGCAGCAGCGGCGACTGCCGGTCGGCCTTGCCGACGCCGGCCGCATGGCGGGTCGCGACATGGCCATTCTCGACCGTCTCGACCGAGGCCGCCGGGATATTGGCGACGACATAGCGGTTGCCGAGATTGCCCGACCAGGAGCGCAGGCGCACCACATTGGTCTCGAGCTGGCGGATACGCCGCTCGATCGGCACGTTCAGGGCGGTCAGGGTGGCGCGATTGATGGCGCCGGTCGTCGAGAGCCCGACGCGCGACTGGAAGCGGCGCACTCCGGCTTCGACATAGGAGTCATAGATATTGCTGGTGCCGGCAGCAGAATCGAGATCGCCGGTGATGATCAGGCGCTGGCGCAGCGCGACCACGCCGGGGCCGCGCGAGCCGACGCCAAGCTTGTCAGTCAGCTGGATCGGGGTCCAGCCGCCGCGGGCGGCAAGGTCGCGATAGGCGACGATCGCTTGCTCCGTCGCCTGCAGCGTCTCGGAAGACAAGGTCGGGGTCGAGGACCGGGCAACAGCATTGCGAGCGCCTGAATCATAGCTCTGGCGCCACTCCGCCTGCTGAGCCCAGGCTGGCGCGGTCGCGGCCGTTGCTGCACCCGAAAGCAGTGCCAGCACGGTTTCGCGGCGGGTCAGGCTGAAATTCGACATCGTATCCCTCTTCCCTCGTCCTCAAGGAGCAAGACCGCGCCTTAGCGCCGCAAACAACAAGACCGGCTCCGCCATGGACGGCGGCCCGGTTGCGAGCGACGATCCAATACCACAGTTAACGTCTCGTGATGAGCGCGGCGTTTTTAGGGCATTGGCGACGAAGGGGAAGCAGGGAATGCAGCATGGGCGCCCTGCGTCGCGAAACTGCAACAGCAGCAGACCCGAGCAATAGCGGCCCGAAAGACTCCCGCAGCGAGGGCGGGAGTTTGCAAGTTCAGGTCAGGTCAGCGCCGATTGTCTGGCGGTTCAGGCCAGAAATCAGAGCTTGTAGCGGATCTGGTCGGTCCAGAAGCGCTCGAGACGCAGCAGCGCGTTGTTCATGCGCTCGAAGTCATCGGCCGCGATGCCACCGATCTGCTCGACCGTCTGGACATGCTTGTCGTAGACGCCCTTCACGAGATTGTGCACCTCGTGGCCCTTCTCGGTCAGGCTGATGCGGACCGAGCGGCGGTCGATGCGCGACCGGGCATGGTGCAGGTAGCCGAGCTCGACCAGCTTCTTGACGTTGTAGGACACGTTCGAGCCGAGATAGTAACCGCGCGTCCGGAGCTCGCTGGCGCTGAGCTCGGCATCGCCGATATTGTAGAGCAACAGCGCCTGGACGCTGTTGACGTCGTCACGGTTGCGGCGCTCGAATTCATCCTTGATGACATCGAGCAGGCGGCGATGCAGCCGCTCAACCAGGGTGAGGGACTCAAGGTAAAGGGGCTTCACCTTGAGTTGAACTTCTTCCGACTTCACAGGAGCCAAAGTCTTTACGCTCGTTGTCATGGTATATCCCGCCTGTTGCATGCCGGCCAGGATTTATCTCCCGGTCCGCTTCTGAAAACACCATAGGCCGGACCGATGAAAACGAGTTTAAATATCAGGATGAATCGGAGATTTACCCCTTTGGGTGAATCGTAAGTGAAGCCAGAAACGCTTAAGCTAAAGCGTTTGTTACCATGACTCGACGCAATCGACGCGCTTTCGGGCCAAACGGGGCTCTCCGCGCCAGGGCCCGGGGGCCCGCCTGAACAGCGCCATTGCCGGGGGCCCGGGCCGCGTGTCGCGCGCACGGCAAGCCCGCACCGGCCGGTCTCAGGTCTCCTCGTTTTCCGCCGCCCAGGTGGCCAGGAAATAGGCGGCCATCAACCCGACATAGGTCGCGATCAGATAGGGCGTCACCGGCAGCAGCCGCGGGAAGAAGAAGCCGAGCAGCAACTGGCTGACCGCGGCCAGGAGCCAGAGCACCCCGCCCCAGGTGCTGGTCAGCCAGAGCCCGACCGCGGCGACGAGATCGATCACCGCGAAATAGACCGTGATCGCCTGATAGCTCAGCAGCTGCGACTCGAACGGCGTCTGCCCCTCCATGCCGATGCCGAAGATCACGGCCCAGGCCATCAGCCCCTTGGCCATCCAGGCGAGCGACAGCAGGCGGAGCAGCCAGACCAGCACGCGCCGCCAGCGGGTCAGCTTGCTCTTCTTCTCCTCGAGGCCGGCCGAGCCGATGACGCGCTGCCCGCGCAGGGGCTCGGCATCTCCCCTCCCCATTCCCATCGCTCAATGCTCCAGGACGAGTTCGTTCGCGCCAAGCGAAGCGAAGTAGTGCGCGATCGCCTGCGGATCGACCTCATCGAGCGTGGCCGGCTGCCAGCGCGGGGCATGATCCTTGTCGATCACAACCGCCCGCACGCCTTCATAGAAGTCATGGCCCTCGGCAATGCGCGAGACGATGCGGTACTCGGTGCGCATCGCCTCGGCGAAATCGAGCCCCGCCCCGCGGCGCATCTGCTCGAAGGCGATGGCAATGCTGGTCGGGGATTTGACGGCAAGCGTCTGCAGGGTCTTGCCGGCGAAGGCATCGCCAGATTCGGCCTTCAGCTTCAACCGCGCCCTGATGCCGTCCAGTTCGGAGGCGCCAAAGCATTCGGTGATGGTCGCGCGCTCGGCAGCGAGCTTTTGCGGGCCGGGATCCTGGGTGTATCCGGCCAGGATCTCGTCGATGGCGCCGCGGCCGGTCAGGGCATCGGCGAGTTCCGCCATCCGGCTGCTCGGTACGGGATGGGTCGCAAGACCCAGCGCCAGGGCGTCCGCGGCCCCGACACGGTCGCCCGTCAGGGCGAGATAGATGCCGGCTGCGCCTTCCAGGCGCGGCAGTGCATAGGTCGCGCCGACATCCGGGAAGAAGCCGATGCCGACCTCGGGCATGGCGAAGAGGTAGCGGTCGCCGGCGATGCGATGGCTGCCATGGAGCGAAATGCCGACGCCGCCGCCCATGACGATGCCGTCGATCAGCGCGATATAGGGCTTGGGATAGTGCTTGATACGGTGATTGAGGATGTATTCCTCGCCCCAGAAGGCGAGCATCTCGCCCTGACGGCCGGCTCGGCCGAGATCATGCAGCGAACGGATGTCGCCGCCCGCGCAAAAGGCCTTCTCGCCAGCGCCCATCACCACGATGCGCGTCACCTGCGGGTCATGCTCCCAGGCATCGAGCGCGCGTGCCAGTTCGCGGACCATGACCAGGCTCAGCGCATTCAGCGCCTTGGGACGGTTGAGGATGACGACACCCGCCGCGCCCCGGATTTCGCAAATGATCTCTGGTTCCTGCGACATGCCGTGCTGATCCCTGATAACAGGGTCCGGTTCTGGGCCGGGGCTCGGGCGCTTGTCAACGCGCGGCGCTGCGTTGCCCTGAGCGCATGGTTGCGACCATCCACCTCTATTTTGGAACGGTTCCGATGTGCTAAGCATCCGGCAAAGGACAAGCCAACGCGCCCAGGCGGCGGAGGATTTTATGGCATCTCGGGTTGTAAGGCCGTTTCCGGCGCCCGTCGCGCGGCAGGATGATCTGCCGGCCACTGCTCTGCGCAGCAAGGATTCGCTCGACCTGACCCGCCGGATGCGGCGCAACCGCAAGGCCGAATGGTCGCGCCGGCTGGTGCGCGAGGCGGTCCTGACCACGAACGACCTGATCTGGCCGATCTTCCTGGTGGATTCGAGCGAGGCCCGCTCCGCTGTCGAGTGGATGCCGGGCGTCGACCGGCTGAATATCGAGGAGGCGGTGCGCCAGAGCGCCCATGCCGCCAGCCTCGGCATTCCGGCGATCGCGCCCTTTCCCTATGTCGAGAAGTCGTTGCGCGACGCGACGGCGTCCGAAGCGCTGAACACGCGCAACCTGATGTGCCGCGCCGTGCGCGCCATCAAGGCCGAGGTGCCCCAGATCGGCATCATCTGCGACGCCGCGCTCGATCCCTACACCTCGCATGGGCACGACGGCGTCATGGCGGGCGAGCGCGTCCTGAACGATGCGAGCGTGCGTATCCTGACACAGCAGGCGCTGGCGCTGGCCGATGCGGGCGCCGATGTCATCGCCCCCTCCGACATGATGGACGGCCGCGTCGGCGCCATCCGGGTCGAACTCGACGAGGCCGGCTTCGAGGACGTCCAGATCATGGCCTATGCGGCAAAATACGCATCGGCCTTCTACGGTCCGTTCCGCGATGCGATCGGTACCAATGCGACGCTGATCGGCGACAAGCGCACCTATCAGATGGACCCCGCCAATTCGGACGAGGCCATTGCAGAGGTGGCGCTCGATCTCGAAGAGGGCGCCGACATGGTGATGATCAAGCCCGGCATGCCCTATCTCGACGTGATCGCCCGCGTGAAGGACCATTTCCGGGTGCCGACCTTCGCCTATCAGGTATCCGGCGAGTACGCGATGATCCAGGCCGCCGCCCTGAATGGCTGGATCGATGGCGACAAGGCCATGATGGAGAGCCTGATCGCGTTCAAGCGCGCCGGCGCCGACGGGGTGCTGAGCTATTTCGCGCCGCGCGTCGCCGAGAAGCTGAAGGTTTGCGGCTGAAAGCGGCTGGCTGAAATGCGTGCGCCTCGGAGCGCACCGCCTCACGTCACGGGAGACCGGCAAAGCGCTGAATTGCGCGACGCATCGAGTATCAACGCGTCGCAACTGGCGCTAGCCTCCGCGCAATGCGCGCGCTCCTCCCGATTCTCATTGCCTTGCTGCTGACCGGCTGCAGCGAACGCTTCGATACGGACCAGACGCGGCTTTGCCGCCAGGCGATCCCGGCGCTCAACGCGCCGGACGCGCGGATCACCATCGACCGCGCGACCAATGGCCCGCGCGCCAATACCTTGCGCATCCTCTACCATGTCGAGACCGGCGGCGGCCCGGCGCGCCAGCGCATGATCGATTGCCTCTTCGCCGGCGAGGGCGCGGGTCTGCAGCGCGGCGCGTTGCTCGGTGTCGCGGTCGACGGACGGCCGATGAACGATGCCAGCTTCTACCTGCTCCGGCGCTTCTACCTCGAGAACCGCGAGGAACCGCCGGTCGATCCGGGCTCGGCCCGCATCGACGGCCTGCCGCAGCTCCCGCCCGGCCTCGCCTATGCCCTGCAGCAGGGCTTGAGCGCCCTGCCCTCGGCCGCGATCTACGCACTGCTCGCCTCGGCCTATGCGCTGATCTATGGCCTGACCGGGCGCATCATCCTGAGCTTTGGCGAATTCGCCGCGCTCGGCGCGCTCTCAGCCGTGATCGGCGTGGCGCTGTTCATCTCGACGGCGATCTCGACGCCGGTCTCGGGGCTGCTGGTCGCCTTCGTCGTGGCCATGCTGGTCGCGGCCTTTCACGGCTTCGCCATGGGGCGGTTCGTGCTGCGCCATCTCGAGCGCGCCAGCGGCCAGCAGATGCTGATCGCGACGATCGGGCTCGCGATTGCGCTGTCTGAATATCTGCGGCTGGCGCAGGGGCCCGATCTGCGCTGGCTGCCGCCGGTCTACAACGAGCCCTGGCCGCTGGCCCGCTCCGGCAGCTTCATCGTCACCGCAACCCCGGTCGGACTGGCGCTTGCGGCCGGCGGCCTCAGTGCCGCGCTCGGGCTCGTGCTGCTGATCCGCTATTCCGCCTTCGGCCGGGCCTGGCGCGCGGTCTCGGACGATTCCGGCACCGCGGCGCTTTTCGGCGTCAACGCGCGTGCCGTGCATGACCGGGCGCTGATCCTCGCCTGCGCGGCCTGCGGCGCGGCCGGCGTCATCGTCACCGCGATCTATGGCGGCATGGGCTTTGCCGGCGGCTTCACGCTCGGGCTGAAGGCGCTCGTCGCCGCGATCCTGGGCGGCATCGGCTCGGTCGCCGGCGCCTGCCTTGGCGGCCTCAGCATTGCGCTCTTCGAGGTCATATGGTCATCAACCATGCCTATCGAACAGCGCGACATCGCCGTCTATAGCTTGCTCGCCGTGGTGCTGATCCTGCGCCCCGGCGGTTTCTTCGGCGAGGGCGCGATTGCGCCTCGTCAGGTCTGAACGGAACTCCACGCATGAGCGAGCCTTTCTCGATCACTCCCGCCGATATCGAAGCGGCCGCACAGCGTATCGAGGGGCATGTGCTGCGCACGCCGCTGGTGCCGGCGCCGCGCCTGTCCGAGCTCACCGGCGCGACCGTGCTGGTCAAGCACGAGAACATGCAGGCGACGGCCTCCTTCAAGGAGCGCGGCGCGGTCAACAAGCTGCTTGGCCTGACGGAAGCCGAGAGGGCCCGCGGCGTCATCGCCATGTCCGCCGGCAACCATGCACAGGCCGTCGCCTATCACGCGCGCCGCTTCGGCATTCCGGCGACCATCGTGATGCCGGAGACGACGCCGCTGGTGAAGGTCGAGAACACAAGGGCCCATGGCGCCCGCGTCGTGCTCTATGGCGAAACGCTCTACGAATCGGCCGTGCGCGCCCGCGAGCTGGCGCAGGCCGAGACCCTGGTCTTCGTGCATCCCTATGACGATGCCGCCGTGATGGCGGGCCAGGGCACGATCGCGCGCGAAATGCTGGCCGATGCGCCCGATCTCGACGTGCTGATCATCCCGCTCGGCGGCGGCGGGCTGATGGCCGGCAACGCGATTGCGGCCAAGGCCCTGAAGCCGGAGATCGAGCTGATCGGCGTCGAGGCCGAGCTCTATCCCTCCTTCTACAACGCCGTGAATGCCGAGGACCGGCCGATCGGTGGCGCGACCCTGGCCGAAGGCATCGCAGTGAAGACGGTCGGCGAACTGACCTTGCCGATCGTCTCCAGCCTGGTCTCCGATATCGTCCTTGTCGGCGAGGACCTGATCGAGCGCGCGGTCAATGCCTATGCCAGCCTGCAGCATTCGCTGGCCGAGGGCGCCGGCGCCGCGGGGCTCGCCGCAATGCTGAAGGAGCCGGAGCGCTATCGCGGCAAAAAGGTCGGCCTCGTGCTCTGCGGCGGCAATATCGACACGAGGCTGCTCGCCGCGATCATGGTGCGCGAGCTGGAGCGCGAGGACCGCATCGCCGCCTTCCGCCTCACCGCCAGCGACCGGCCGGGCCTGCTCGGCAAGGTCGCGAGCCTGCTCGGCGACCACGGCGCCAACATCCTCGAGGTCAGCCATGGCAGGCTCTTCCTCGACGTGCCGGCCAAGGGCGTGACGCTCGACGTCACCGTCGAGACGCGCGGCGAGAGCCATACGCGCGCCATCGAGGAGGCGCTGCGGGCCAATGGCTTCCAGCCGCGCCGTATCTTTCCGCGTGGCCTTGCGGAACAAGACCGCTGATCAAACATTATGGCGGCGGAGCGCACCACCACCGGATGCGCCCCCCGGAACAAAGGATCTCGACCTTCGATGAGCGAACGCAGCTATCAGCAACCCGCGATCACGCCGATCGAGCAGCGCCCGCTGCAGAATGTCAGCGGCGTGCTGGGGTCGCGCCTGTTCGCCTGGATCGGCGACATCATCGCCCTGTTCATTCTGGGCTGGCTCGTGGTCGCGCTCCTGATCTTCCTCGGCCTCGTCACCTTCGGCGCGACCTGGCTGCTCCTGCCGATCGCGACGGTGGCGACTGCGCTCGGCTATGCGGCGCTGACCATCGGCGGCCGGAAACAGGCGACCTGGGGCATGCGCATGGCGGGCCTCAGGGTCGAGACCGTCAATGGCGGCCGTCCCGACGGGCTCGCAGCCGCCGTCCACGCCCTGCTGTTCTATGTCGCGGCAGGCACGGTCGCGCTCTGGGTGCTCGATATTCTCTGCGGTTTGGTGCGCGATGACCGCAGGCTCGGCCACGACATCCTGACGGGACTGGTCGTCGTTCGCGCCTGATCGTCATCGCAACTCTTGTTGCCGGCTGCGCTGCTGCTACACTCGTGGTTCAGGTCGTTTCCGGAGCGATACGAACGTGACGCGCCCGTTGCGGGATGCCCCGCAATTCTATCTGACGTCACCGACCTCCTGCCCGTATCTGCCCGGGCGGGAGGAACGCAAGGTGTTCACCCACCTTGTCGGCGGGCGAGCGCGCGACCTCAACGACGTGCTCTCGCAAGGCGGCTTCCGGCGCTCGCAGAGCATCGCCTATCGGCCCGCCTGCGAGACCTGCCGCTCCTGCGTCTCCGTCCGCGTCTGCGTCGACGACTTCCGGCCGTCGCGCGGTTTCCGGCGCGTGCTCGCGCGCAATTGCGACCTGATCGGCGAGGAGCTGCCGCCGGAGCCGCGCTCCGAGCACTACTCGCTGTTCCGCAGCTATCTCGACGAACGCCATCCCGATGGCGGCATGGCCTCGATGTCGGCCCTCGATTTCGCGATGATGATCGAGGACACGCATGTCGAGACCAACCTGATCGAGTACCGCCGGCGCGGCCCCGATAGCGGCTTCACCGGGCGCGGCGTCGGCGATCTTTTTGCCATGGCCCTGACCGACCGCCTGAATGACGGGCTTTCCATGGTCTATTCCGTGTTCGACCCGATGCTGGAGCAGCGCTCGCTCGGCACCTTCATGGTGCTCGACCATATCGAGCGGGCCCGCAAGCTCGGCCTGCCCTATGTCTATCTCGGCTATTGGGTCGATGGCTCGCCCAAGATGGCCTACAAGGCCCGCTTCCTGCCGCAGGAGCGCCTCTCGCCCCAGGGCTGGGAACGGGTCGACTCGAACACCTAAACCGTTTGAAACGCATCGTCGAGGCGCGAAAAACGCGCTTGCGGCCCCTGCTCCCGGCCGGCACCTTGGCCGCAATGGCAGCGCGTCCCGGCGCGACGAAGCCCTGATACGGAGGAAGCCTTGAGCGATCAACTGACCGAGCGGCTGGAACGCTGCTATACCGGCATCATCCACGATGTCATGCGCGCGATGGGGCTGAAGGAGTTCACGCTCCCGTCCGATCTGAGGCCCCTCCTGCCCGGCCAGAAGCTCGCCGGCCCGGCCTTCACCGTCGAGGGCAAGACCGATCCGGATTTCGACGCGCATGAGACCCTGCTCGGCTGGACCGGCCTGCTCTCGCGCGCCAAGCCCGGCCATGTCTGGGTCTGCCAGCCCAATACCGACGAGGTCGCGCTGATGGGCGAGCTTTCGGCCGAGACGCTCAAGAACAAGGGCGTGCGCGGCTGCGTCATCGACGGCCTGTCGCGCGATACCGAGTTCATGGTCGACATGGGCTTCCAGGCCTATTTCCGCGCCTATACGCCACGCGACATCGTCGGATTCTGGATGCCGAAGACGATCGACGAGCCGATCAAGATCGGCTCGGTCTGGATCCGGCCCGGCGACTACATCCTCGGCGACCGCGACGGCATCGTGCGCATTCCCGTCGAAGTGATCGAGGAGGTGCTCGAGAAGGCGGAGACGGCGATCTCGGCCGAGAACAAGGTCCGCACCGCGATCCTCGCCGGCACGGACCCGCAGGAAGCCTATCTCCAGTTCGGCAAGTTCTGATCGCTTGCGGCCTGCCTGCCCGGTCGCGCGGACTGACGCGGCCGGCTCCTCCAAGGAGTTAAGCCCATGGCTCAGCACGATCCCCGGCTCATCCTGCTCGATCCGCGCGACAACGTCTTTGTCGCGCGGATGCGGCTCGCCGCCGGCGAGACCGTGGAAACCGGCGCGGGCCCGGCCGTGCTCGACCGTGATATCGCGCTCGCCCACAAGGTCGCGCGAAAGCCGATCGTCACCGGCGAAAAAATCCTGAAATACGGGGCGCCGATCGGCGTGGCGACCGAAGCGATCGCGCCCGGCCAGCATGTCCATGTTCAGAACATGAAGAGCGACTACACCCCGACCTATCATCTCGAAGACGAGCGCAAGGCGGGAGCCGTCCCATGAACGACATGCGCGGCTATCTCCGGTCCGACGGGCGCAAGGGCATCCGCAACACAATCGCCGTCGCCTATCTCGTCGAATGCGCGCATCACGTCGCGCGCGAGATCGCCCTGCCCTGGCGCGAGAACGGCGTCCATGTCATCGGCTTTCCCGGCTGCTATCCCAATGGCTATGCCGAGAAGATGATGGAGCGGCTCTGCACCCACCCCAATGTCGGGGCCGTGCTGCTGATCTCGCTCGGCTGCGAGAGCTTCAACAAATATGCGCTCGAGCGGGTCGTGCGCGCCTCGGGCCGGCCGGTGAAGACCATCATCATCCAGGGCACCGGCGGCACGCGCAGCTCGATCAAGGAGGGCCGCGCCTGGGTCGAGGCCGAGCGTGCGCGTCTCGACGAGCAGGAGACCGTGCCGATGGCGCTCAGTGAGCTCGTCGTCGGCACCGTCTGCGGCGGCTCTGACGGCACCTCGGGCATCACCGGAAACCCTGCGGCCGGCCGCGCCTTCGACCTGCTGATTTCGGAGGGCGCCGCCTGCATCTTCGAGGAAACCGGCGAGCTGATCGGCTGCGAACACATCATGGCGGCGCGCGCCGTGACACCGGAACTCGGCGAGGAACTGGAGAAATCGGTCGCCAAGGCGGCCCGCTACTACGCGACGCTCGGCTATGGCTCCTTCGCCGCCGGCAATGCCGAGGGCGGATTGTCGACGATCGAGGAGAAGTCGATGGGCGCCTATGCCAAATCGGGGGCATCGCCGATCTCGGGCCTGATCAAGCCCGGCGACATCCCGCCCCATGGCGGGCTCTATCTGCTCGATGTCGTGCCCGATGGCGAGGTGCGCTTCGGCTTCCCGAACATCAACGACAATGCCGAGATCGCGGAGCTGATCGCCTGCGGCGCCCATTGCGTGCTCTTCGTCACGGGCCGCGGCTCGGTCGTCGGCTCGGCGATCTCGCCGGTGGTCAAGATCTGCGCGAATCCGGAAACCTATCGCCGGATGGCGGACGACATGGATGTCGATGCCGGGCGGATCCTCGAGGGCCGCGCCGGGCTCGACGAGGTCGGCCGCGAGATCCGCGACCTCGTCATCTCCTTGGCCAAGGGCGGGAGCACCAAATCGGAGGAGCTCGGCCACCAGGAGTTCATCCTGACCTATAAGAGCTTCGAACCGCTCGGGCCGGCCTGCCTGCCGGCGGCGTGACGAGGGAGCGTGGGCGGTTCGTGCCCGATGGGGCGCCATGGCACTGCCTAAGCTGCCGGCAGGGTTTAAACCGCTGATATAGTGTATGATTCTCAGCGTATACTGTTACACATCGACCCCGAAAGAGCTCCAAAACCGCCGGAAACGGGGCAACGTCAGGGAGGATCGACTACCGGATCACCAGAACAGGGATAGTCGTACTTGCCAGCACCTCCAACGTCTGGCTCCCGAGCACGACCCTCTGCACGCCACGCCGGGCATGAGTAGACATCACGACGAGATCACAGCCGTTGAGCTTGGCCAATCGCACGATTGCCGCAGCTGGAGAAACATCGGTCTCGTGTTCCAGATTTACCGTGACGCCCTGTTCGGAAGCGCTTTGCTCAATGGAGGCTATGCGTTCCTTCATGAACGCATCAATCTGCTGGCGGGCTGCGTGCGAGATCTCCGGCCGCAGAGGTTCTGAAACGGTCAGAACCGTGACTTTAGCTCCGAGCGGTTTGGCGAGCGCCAAGCCATGTTCAAGACCCTTGCGAGCAAGTTCGGAGTCGTCTGTGGCGATCAGAATGTGTTTGTACATTTGCCCTCTCCGGCAGGGATTGCGCCGGCATACTGGATGACATTGATCGGTAGGCAAGCGCTTCCCGACTGAACCATTGAGCGAGCCAGCGCGCATACTGATCGTCAACAGCTGTCTCTGGCCAAAGGCCGCTGGATAGCGGGGTCCCGGGCCGGCATGCATCCGCAGCATGCCGCACCGTCGGTCGCACCGAAGAAAATTCTTCCTTATCCGGAAAAATCCGCGACGGACTTGAGACTTGAGCCCTTGAAGGCGCATTAGGCGAGATCGCGCTGCGTTCGCTGCCGCATCTCGAGGACGAGGCGCGCAAGGCCTATGCCGGCCATGCCGCTGCGGTGCCCCGCCTCGGGCTGAAGCTCCCTCGGGGCTGACCGACACCGACCTCGCCACGATCCCAGTGAGCCCGTCGCAGCACCATCTCGCGGCGATCGCCGAGCGCACCCGTCTCTCGGAAAGCGTCACCGACATTCTCGTCCAGCGCGGCGACCGCACGGTGCTGCACATGGTCAGCGCCCATGAAGGCGCGCATTGCTCCGGCAAGAGCTTCGAACCGCTCGGCCCCGCCTGCCTGCCGGCGGCGTGACCACGGGGCGCAGGCGCTTCATTCCCTTGGGTTATTGACCGCCGGCCTGCCGCGCCGTAGCGCTGCAGGCATGGGCGCGACGGCGACAGGGGCGAGATGGGGGCGCGGCATCGTTGCCGTGCTCTGCGCCTATGCGCTGTTTCTCAACGCGGTCCTGATGTCGATCGGCGCGGGGCTCTCGGCCGCTCCCTCGCCCTTTCCGCGGCATGTCCTTTGTGCCCCCGGCGGATCGTCCGAACCGACGGCGCCCGCGAGCCCGGAGCAATCCAAGACCTGCTGCGCGCTCGGTTGCCTTGCGGGTAGCAGTGGCGCCCCTCCTGTCGCTGCCGCGGCGCTGCCGCTCCGCCGCAGCATCAGTGTCGCAAGAGACGTCACCTACCCGCCCGCACCGCGCATCGATTCCGGCCGCAGCGTCTACCCGCTTGGAGCGCGCGCGCCGCCTGCCCTGGCCTGAAACCAGACTTCCCCTTCAGGACAGGACACTCTCATGACCATCGTTTCATCGACGCAGGCAGCGCCTGCGCGCGCGGATACACGCGCCGCCTCCCTCTACCGCGCCGTCTGGCGCTGGCATTTCTATGCCGGGCTGTTGACGCTGCCCTTCCTCATCCTGCTCGCGGTCACCGGCGGGCTCTATCTCTTCCGAACCGAGATCGACGGCCTGGTTCATCGCGATCTCAAGCGGGTGGAGATGCGATCGACCGCCCCCGCCCCTGCGACAACACTGGTCGCCAACGCGCTTGCGGCCTTTCCCGGCAAGGCCGTGAAATTTGTACCCGCGGCAACAGCATCGTCAGCCGCGGAAGTCACCGTCCGGGACGCCACTGGCGCGCGCAAGGTCGTGCATGTCGCCCCCTATGACGGGCGTGTGCTTGGCGAGATTCCCGACAAGGGCACGGTGATGTGGGTCGTGCGACAGATCCACAGCCTCGCCTATTTCGGGCCGGTCGCGAATGGCGTGATCGAGATCGCCGGCGGCTGGTCGATCCTGCTGGTCGGGACCGGGCTCTATCTGTGGTGGCCGCGCGGCCGCAAGGGCGGCGTGGTCTCGCTGCGTGGCGATGCCGGCAAGCGCGTCTTCTGGCGCGACCTGCATGCCGTCACCGGCGCCTTCGCCGGCGTCTTCATCGTCTTCCTGGCGATCACCGGCATGCCCTGGTCCGTGCTCTGGGGCGACCAGGTCAATCGCTGGGCCAACGGGCATAATTTCGGCTATCCGGCCGGCATCCGCGTCAACCTGCCGATGTCGGATGAGCATCTGCACCATGCCGGGCCGACCTCATGGTCGCTGGAACAGGCGCGCGTGCCGAAATCGATCGCGACGGCGGCAGCGCCGATCAGCCTCGACACGGCCGTGGCGAGGTTCGACGCGCTTGGCCTGGCGCGCGGCTACGCCATCAACCTGCCGGCCGGTCCCAACGGCGTCTTCACCGGTTCTGTCTACCCAAACGACCTGTCGCAGCAGCGCGTCATCCATCTCGACCAGTATAGCGGCGCGCCACTGCTCGACATGTCCTTCGCGGATTACGGCCCGCTCGGGAAATGGCTGGAATGGGGCATCAACGTCCATATGGGTCAGGAATTCGGCCTGGCGAACCAGCTCTTCATGCTGGCCGTCTGCCTCGCGATCATCCTGCTTTCGGTCTCGGCCGGGGTGATGTGGTGGAAGCGGCGTCCGGCCGGGTCGCTCGGCGTGCCGCCCCTGCCGCCCGAGCGCCGGACGCTCTACGGCGTCTTCGCCATCCTGGCGGTCGGCGGGCTGGTCTTTCCGCTCGTCGGCGCGTCGCTGATCGTCATGCTGGTGGTCGACCGCTGCCTCTGGCCGAGGACCGCGCGATAGCGGCATCGCGGGCCGGCATGCATTCGCGGCGTGCCGGCCCGTTGAACACGCAGAAGAAAATCCTCGCTTCCCGCGAAAATCCGCGACGGATTTAAGACTAAATCAAACCGGACCGGCGCAGGTTGCGGATACTTGCCTGACGCGTATCTGGGGGGCCAATGCTGAGTTCTTTGACACGGATGCCCTCCGAGATGTCCTCGGAGGCACGCCGGCAGCTGCTCAATGCCGTCACGGACCTTTTTCTGCTCGACCAGGATCCGACCGAGCCCTCCAAGGCGCATTACGGCGAGATCGCACTGCGCTCGCTGCCGCATCTCGAGGACGAGGCGCGCAAGGCCTATGCCGGCCATGTCGCGGCGGTGCCGAGCCTGCCGCATGAGGTGGCGGTCACGCTTGCCGGCGACGCCGATTCCGAGGTCGCACGCCTCGTGCTGAAGCTCTCCCCGGTGCTGACCGACACCGACCTCGCTGCAATCGCGGTGAGCCAGTCGCAGCACCATCTCGCGGCGATTGCCGAACGCGCCCGCCTCTCGGAAAGCGTTACCGACATTCTCGTCCAGCGCGGCGACCGCACTGTGCTGCACACGGTCAGCGCCAATGAAGGCGCGCATTTCTCCGACAAGGGTTTTGACACGCTGCTGGAACGCGGCGGCAAGGATGCTGAGATCGGTGGCGCGCTGGCCAGGCGTTCCGACCTGACACCGAACCGGGCCAGCCGCGTCCTGGAGATCGTCGAGGGGCTCAGCGGCGGCTCCGGGCTGTGGTCCAAGCCCGCCGACGAGGCCGCGACGCTTGCCCGCCGTGCACGCCAGCAGCGGCTGGAGGTGAAGCTCCTGCTCGCCGATCTCGGCGCAGGCAAGCGCGAGCTCGACGAGATCGTGAGCATGCTGGCCGAGGAGGACCGGGCCTATCACCTTGCCGAGGTGATCGCGCAGGCCTCGGGCATCACCAACGAGCAGGCGCTTCGCGTCCTGCTGCAGCGCGATGACAGCGGCATCGCCGTGACCTGCCGCTCGCTGAATCTCGGCATTGCGGCCTTCAAATCCGTGCTGGAACTGCGCTCGCGGCGGCTGCTCTTCGGCGCGCGCGATGCCGAGGGCGACCTGAAGAACTATGCCGGCCTCGACATCGCCACCGCCGAGCGGACGCTGCGTTTCCTCAAGCTGAAGACGAAGATCGGCTGAAGCATCGGCCCGAAAGTGGATTGCGGTTTTCGGGGCAAAGCCGATGCAAAGATAGAAGGCTGCATCATCGGACCGGATACGATATCCGGTCCGACGATCCAGGGACGAGCGGCCTGGGGGCCGCTTCCGCCACAAATCCGCGACATTCACGCGACCTTCTGCTAGGCTTACGCATAGGGGTTTGCCGAGAGGATGCCTTCGACGTGAGACTACCGATCCTTTCCGGCGCGCTCTGCGCGCTTGCGCTCAGCTCTGGTGCCTCACAGGCGCAAGCCTATCTGCCCTTCACGGGCTTTGCCGCCGTGCCGTCCTTCGCCTGGTCGGAGCCGACGCTGGCGCCCGGCGGTGTCAAGTGGGAAGGCTCCTATGCCCGCATCTCCACGGGCTTCCAGGTGACCAGCGCCAAGGGACTGGGCACGTCGGCCGGCCCGACGATCGGGCTCGAAGGCGGCAAGATGTGGCGCGATGGCGACTTCCTCTACGGCGTCATCGGCGCACTCGAATACGCCCCTGCGATCGGCGGCTACGGCACGCCGAGCTTCAACACGGCGGCCTGGACGCGCGATGTCGTCGGCGCCTTCCAGCTCAAGGCCGGCGTGTTCGCAACCGAGAACGTGCTGCTCTACACCAAGGTCGGGCTCGCTGCCGGCAACGAGACCTGGCGCTATGGCGCGACGCCCTTCAGTTCGCCGTTCAACCGCAGCGAGATCGCGGTCAGGCCGGAGGCCCGTGCCGGAGTCGAATGGGCGGTGACCAACAACCTGACGCTCGGCCTCGAGGTCGGCGTGGTCGGCCAGGCGATCAGATAGGTCCCTCCTCCCGGCGCCCTGGCCGGGACTGCCCGCCTGGCTGAGAGATTGATTCACAGACCTGAGAAACTGATTCAACGCCCTGCCGCGTTGATTCAAGGCGCCTGGTCAACAGGTTGATAAAACGTTACTTTTTACAGCCGTGAAACACGGACAAGAGCGCAGGCGAACGCGCGCCTTTGCATGGCCTCGTCTGCATTTGCCGCCGCAGCCAAACGGGCAGATGCCCGGGCATCAAGCCCGGGCAAGGCACAGCTTCAGCCGCCGAACCTGTTGTTCTTCGGAAAGCCCTTGGGCGGCAGGCGGCCCGATTCCGCACGGTGGCCGAGCCACTCGAGCAACTCGGCCGCCCCGACCGTCCAGGTCCGGTTCGAGGTGTCGAGCCAGGTCAGGCCCTCGGCCAGCTTGAAGGTCTTGGCGTCGGAGACGCCGCCATCCTTGTAGCGCTGCAGGCGCACGCCCTTGCCGCGCCCCATCTCCGCGACCTCGGAGAGCGGGAAGCAGAGCAGCTTGCGGTTCTCGCCGATGATCGCGACATGGTCGCCCTCCGCCGGAACGGCGAGCAGCGCCTTGACCGGCTCGGTGACGTTGAGCACCTGGCGACCCTTGCGGGTATTGGCCACGACATCGTCGCTGGGGGCGACGAAGCCGCGCCCATCCGTCGTCACCATCAGGAGCTTGAGGCCCGGCCGGTAGGGGAAGGCGGAGACGATGTCGGCCGTCTCCTCCAGCTCGATCATCAGGCGGATGGGATCGCCGAAGCCGCGGCCGCCCGGCAGCTTGGAAGCCTCCAGCGTGAAGACCTTGCCGTTCGAAGCCAGCACCAGGAGCTTCGCCGTGGTCTCGGTGTGGAAGCCGAGCTGCAGCGCGTCATCACCCTTGAAGGACAGCGTCGAGAGGTCCTGGACATGGCCTTTCAGCGCCCTGATCCAGCCCTTCTTGGAGACGACGACCGTGATCGGCTCGCGCTCGACCATGGCCTGCGTCAGGTCGATATCGGTCGTCTCCGGCATATCCGCGAAATCGGTGCGGCGCTTGCCGATCGCGGTTTCCGGGCCGAAGAGCTTCTTCACCTCGCGGATGTCCCAGGAGATGGTCTTCCACTGCGTCGCCTCGGAGGCGAGCAGCCCCTCGATCTGGCCCTTCTCGGTGGTCAGTTCGTCGAGCTCGGTCTTGAGCTGCATCTCCTCGAGCTTGCGCAGGGCGCGCAGGCGCGTGTCGAGGATCGCATTGGCCTGGACCTCGCTGAGCTCGAAATAGCGCATCAGCTCGATCTTCGGCTCGTCCTCCTCGCGGATGATCTTGATGACGCGGTCGAGGTCGAGATAGACGATCAGCAGGCCGCGCAGGATCTCGAGCCGCTTCTCGATCTGGCCGAGGCGGAAGCGCGAGCGGCGCAGCAGCACCTCGCGGCGATGGTCGAGCCAGGCGCGCAGGGCCTCGTTGAGGCCGAGCACCCGCGGCACCAGCCCGCCGGTCAGCACGTTCATGTTCATCGAAATGCGCGATTCGAGCTCGGTGAGCTTGAACAGCGATTCCATCATCAGATTGGCGTCGACGGCGCGGCTGCGCGGCTCGATGACGACGCGGATGTCCTCGGCCGACTCGTCGCGCAGATCCCCGACGAGCGGCAGCTTCCGATCGTTCAGGAGCTCGGCGATCTTCTCGATCAGCCGGCCCTTCGAGACCATGTAGGGGATCTCGGTGACGACAGCGAGCCAGGTGCCACGGCCCTGGTCCTCGACATGCCAGCGCGCCCGGGTGCGGAAGGCGCCGCGCCCGGTGCGATAGGTCTCGGCCATCGAGGCCCGGGTCTCGACGATGATGCCGCCGGTCGGGAAATCCGGCCCGGGCACGAAGGTCATGAGCTGCTCGGAGGAGGTCTCCGGATGCTGGATCAGATAGAGCGCGGCATCGCAGAGTTCGGCGGCGTTGTGCGGCGGGATCGAGGTCGCCATACCGACCGCGATGCCCTGCGAGCCATTGGCCAGCAGGTTGGGGAACGCCGCCGGCAGGACGATCGGCTCCTCGTCCTCGCCATTATAGGTCTCGCGGAAATCGACCGCGTCCTCCTCGATCCCGTCGAGCAGGAGGCGCGCGACCTCGGTCATGCGCGCTTCGGTATAGCGGTAGGCAGCGGCGTTATCGCCGTCGATATTGCCAAAGTTGCCCTGGCCGTCGACGAGCGGGTAACGCTGGGCGAAATCCTGCGCGAGGCGCACCAGCGCGTCATAGACCGACTGGTCGCCATGCGGGTGGAACTTACCGATGACATCGCCGACGATGCGGGCGCATTTCTTGTGCACCTGGCCGGGGTCGAGGCGCAGCAGCCGCATCGCATGCAGGATGCGGCGATGGACGGGCTTAAGGCCGTCACGCGCATCCGGCAGGGCACGGTGCATGATGGTGGACAGCGCATAGGCGAGATAGCGCTCTTCGAGCGCCGATTTCAGATCGATGCGCTCGGTCTCGTCCTCCGGTGGCGGCTCGACCGGCTTTCCCATGTGTCACTCAACCTCGATCTACGTTGCAGCCGCCGGGAAACGCCGGCCGCGAATCACTTCCTATGACGATGCCGGCCCGATGCAAGCCGCGCAAAGCGTCATACCCGCAAACGCGCCAGAAATCAGTGAATTCGTGCGACCAGCTCCAGCAGCCGCGCGCGCTCCGGCGACTCGAGCAATCCGCGCGGCTCAAGCAGATGGCGGCGCAGGAAGAAGCCGGTCAGGGCAAAGCCCGCCGCGATATCGGCGGCCGAGGGTTGCCGCCCGCCCTGCCCTTCGCTGAGGAAGCGCGGCAGTGCCAGCAGACGATCCTGATAGGGCTCGGCCACCGTGCGGCTGACCGCCTTGCCCGATTTCGGCGAGACATGGGTGAGGTCGTCGGGCGAGCCGGTGACGGCGCAGCGCGTCAGATCAAGCCCGAAGCCGAGTTCGGCCAGCATCGCGACCTCGAACCGTACGACAAGGGCCGGCGCCAGGGTCAGCTCGTCGAGATGTTCGATCAGCACCGCCAGCCCCTCATGCAGGGCCGGATGCGGATCGCGCTCCGGCAGCAGCCGCAGCAGGGCGGAGATCACCCCCAGCCCATAGAGGGCGACGGGCGCCGCCATCAGTCGCGCCGCATGCGAGGTGATGAGCTCGACCTTGTATTCGCCGAGATGCTCGTCGAGCCTGGCCCGCCAGGTCAGTGAGACCGCATTGCCGGGCTGCAGCACCGGCTGCGCCCGGGCCGAGCGCCCTCCGCGCACGAGCCCGAGATGGCGGCCATGCAGACGCGTCAGCACCTCCAGGATCACGGCATTCTCGCCGTGCTGCCGGACGCCGATGATGGTGCCGTCGTCGCTCCACTCCATGACAAGGAGTTAGGCGGCGCATCCGGCCGGGTCAATTTCCGCAGGCGTCCCCTCCCGACAGCTCGCGTCAGCGGCGCCGGTCCGGGATGTGGAGAAGGCGGCAGCTGAGATGCGGCAGCCAACCTCAGACATACTGCGCGATGCCGCCGCCGAAGGACCAGTTCTCGCGCGCGGTCTCGATCAGGTTGATGAAGACGTCGTCGGGCCTCAGTCCCGGCTCCCGGCGCAGGTTCTCGGCGATCTTGGCAAACAGCGCCTTCTTCTGGGTGACGCCGCGGCTGTTGTTGCAGGTGATCTGGATGATGACGAGCCCCGCGCTGCGCTCGAAGCCGAAATAGCGGGCGTTGAAGATGAACTCGTCGGGGTCGTGCTGGTGGATCACGGCGAAGAGATCGTCCTCCGGCACCTCGAAGGTCTCGCGCATCGCCCGATAGACGCCGTCGACGATGGCGGCAGGCTCGGAGGCGGGACGGCCGCGCCTCATGGAAATGCGGATCAGGGGCATGGTGGATCTCCGGTTCGCGCGAGGGCGTTCGCCTCGCTGTCCAGGGCAAGCTAGCGCTCTCCGAACCATCGTTGTAGTGTATTATTGTAGATATCAATCATATGGATTATTGATTTATGATCGTCGCCACCCTCGATATCGATGCGGTCGCCGCCTTTCTCGGTGCGGCCGATCTGCGAAGCTTCACGCGCGCCGCCGAGGCGCTGGGCACGACCCAGTCGTTGGTCAGCACCCGGGTCAAGCGGCTCGAGGAGGTTCTCGGCCGGGCCCTCCTCCAGCGCCACCCACGTCTCGTCAGGCTCACCGCCGAGGGCGAGCGTTTCGTACCGGCGGCGCGCGAGCTGCTCGCCGCGCATGAACGGGCGCGTGCGGCCTTCACCGAGGTACCGGAACGTATCTCTGTCGGGATCAGCGAGCAGGCGGTCGGTGCCGATGCGCCGGCCTTGCTGGCGCGTCTGTTCGGCCATGACCCGACGCTGGTGATCAGCCTGCGGATCGAACGCTCCAGCCTGCTCGAGACGGCCTTCGAACGCGGCGAGCTCGATGTCGCCGTGATGCTGCGGATCGGACAGGGGCGAACGGGCGAGGTGCTGCGCTGCGACGCCTTTGGCTGGTTCGCCGCGCCAACGCTGACGCGCGATCCATCGCGGCCGCTGCCGCTCGTCAGCCTGATGACGGAATGCGCGCTCAGGCGTCACGCCATCGAGGCCGTTAGCGGCGCCGGGCTCAGCTGGCGGGAGGCCTTTGTCGGCGGCGGCATGGCCGCGGTGCTGGCCGCCGTGCAGGGCGGCCTCGGCGTCACGCCGCTCGCCGCACGCATCGCGCCTGCCGGCGCGGTCGATGTCGGCGAGGACTGGGGCCTGCCAGTGCTCGGCTCATCCGAGGTCGTGCTGCGCAGCAATGTCGCGACGCCGCGCGCCAACGCCTTCGTCAGGGAGCTGGCGGCGGCGTTTCGCGGGCCGGCTCAGCCCTTGTCGGCTCAGCCCTTGGGGAATTCCAGCCCCATCTCGCGATAGCGCTCCGGATCGTCGCTCCAGTTCTCGCGAACCTTGACGAAGAGGAAGAGATGGACCTTGGCCTCGGCCGCCTCGGCGATCTCGACGCGGGCCTTCTGGCCAATCGCCTTGATGGTCTGGCCGCCCTCGCCAAGCACGATCTTCCGCTGGCCCTCGCGCTCGACATAGATCGTCTGCTCGATGCGCACCGAGCCATCGGGCCGCTGCTGCCATTGTTCGGTCTCGACGGTCGAGCGATAGGGCAATTCGTCGTGCAGGCGCTCGAAGATCTTCTCCCGCGTGATCTCGGCGGCGAGGAAGCGCAGCGGCGCATCCGAGATCTGGTCCTCCGGGTAGAGCCAGGGGCCGAGCGGCAGGCGCGTCTCGAGCCAGTCGAGAATGTCCTTGACGCCATAACCGGTCAGCGCCGCGACCATGAACGTGGTCTCGAACTTGCCCCGCTCGTTCAGCTGCGTCGTGATGGCGAGCAGCTTCTCCTTCTCGATCGTGTCGATCTTGTTGAGGACCAGGAACTTGGGCTGCTTCAGCTCGGCGAGCTTTTCGAGCAGCCTCGTGTTCTCCTCATTGTCGAAGCGCTCGACATCGATCAGCACGCCGATCAGGTCGGCATCGGTCGCGCCGCCCCAAGCGCTCGTCACCATGGCGCGGTCGAGCCGGCGCTTGGGTGCGAAGATGCCGGGCGTGTCGACGAAGATGACCTGCGCCGCGCCGGCGAGCGCGATGCCGCGCACCTGGGTCCGCGTCGTCTGCACCTTGCGCGAGACGATCGAGATCTTGGCGCCGACGAGCTTGTTCAGCAGCGTCGACTTACCGGCATTGGGCGCGCCGATCAGCGCAACGAAGCCGCAGCGTGTGGGCTTGTCGGCCTCAGCCATTGTCATCTCCCATGGTTTCGTTCCAGAGCCCCTCGCGGCGCAGGAACGCCTCGGCAGCAGCTTGTTCGGCGAGGCGCTTGGAGCGCCCTTCGGCTTCGGCGTCGATCAATCCCGCGATCCGGGCCGCAACACGGAAGAGCGGGGCATGGTCCGGGCCCGAGCGGCCGCGCTCGGTATAGGTCGGCGTCTGGTAGCCCTTGCCCTGCGCCCATTCCTGCAACGCGGTCTTCGCATCGCGCAACGGGCGCACCGGCTTCAGCAGGCGCTCGCCAAAAGCGCGCTCGACCAGTCCTCTTGCTGCAGCATAACCGCCATCGATGAAGACCGCACCGATGATCGACTCGCAGGCATCGGCCAGGATCGCCTTGTTCTTGCGGGCGCCGCCCAGGATCTCGCCGTCGCCGAGCTTCAGGTAGCTGCCGAGATCCCAGCCCAGCGCGACTTCGGCGCAGGTCTCCTTGCGCACGAGATCGGCCAGGCGGCGCGACATGTCGCCCTCCTCGGCCTGCGGATAGCGCTCGAAGAGCATGTCGGCGACGCTCAATCCCAGGACGCGATCGCCCAGGAACTCGAGCCGCTGATAGCTGCCGAGCCGCGAGCTCTCGGCGCTCATATGGGTCAGGGCGGTTTCAAGCAGGGCGCGATTGGCGAAGACATGGCCAAGCTTCGCCTCGAGCCGAGCGAGGTCGGGCGTCTTACGCCCGCTGTCCCCCGGCTTCGTCACTTGCGGCTTCGTCACTTGATCGTGCTGAACAGGCGGTTCCAGCGCACGGTCCAGGGCCATTCCCAGACACGCCAGGCGGAGGCGCCGTCGTCGATGGAGAAGAAGATGATCTCGGCGCGGCCGACGAAGTTCTCGAAAGGCACGTAGCCGACGCTGCGGTCGCGCGAATCCAGCGAGTTGTCGCGGTTGTCGCCCATCATGAAGAAATGGCCTTCGGGCACGCGGAAGACCGGCGTGTTGTCGAAGGTGCCGGTGTCGCCCTCGCGCTCGATGATGTTGTGGCTGACGCCCTCGGGCAGCGTCTCGCGATACTGGATGACCTTGGTGCTGCGGCCCCAGTTGTCGGTGGTTTCGAAGTCGGCGATGCGCTCGCGCTTCACCGGCTGGTTGTTGATGTGGAGGATGCCGTCGATCATCTGGACGCGGTCGCCCGGCAGGCCGATGACGCGCTTGATGTAATCGGTGGAATTGTCGCTCGGCAGCTTGAAGACGGCGATGTCGCCGCGCTTCGGCTCGGCAGCCCAGACCCGCCCCTTGAACAGCGGCGGGCTGAACGGGATCGAGTGCTTGGAATAGCCGTAGGTGTATTTGGAGACGAAGAGATAGTCGCCGATCAGCAATGTCGGGATCAGCGAGCCCGACGGAATGTTGAAGGGCTGGAACAACAGCGTCCGGATGACAAGCGCGATGAGAAGCGCCTGGACGACGACCTTGATCGTCTCAAGGATGCCGCCCTCGTCCTTGGCCGTCTTGCTCTTGATTTCGGCGTCGTTGGCCACCCGGGGCGCTCCTTCATCAGTTCCGAGGCGCGGCATAGCGGAATGTACGGCCGGGGACAACGCGATATCCTCGCACAAGATGGCGCGAACAGGGCCGCCCGGCATCGCAACGCAACATTGGTTCTGTCATCGCGAATTTCCCCGGCTGCCCGCAGGTCCGGACCTGCCGCAATTGAGGCGACGCAATCGCGCCGCCCCGACATTGCCCCAGGCCAAGCAGCAGCCGGCGAAGATCGACCCCTGCCGCAGGTGAAGGGCGGCCCCGCAGTAGCGTAATTGACGCATTCCGAGCCCAGGTTCACTGATAGCTGGTCACAACCTCTGGGGGAATCAGTATGAGCTCGAAGAAATATGCGGCTGAAGCCATCGGCACATTCTGGCTAACCTTCGCCGGCTGCGGCAGCGCGGTCATCGCTGCAGGTTTCCCGCAGGTCGGTATCGGGCTGCTCGGCGTCTCACTTGCGTTCGGCCTGACGGTCGTCACCATGGCCTATGCCATCGGCCATATTTCGGGTTGCCATCTCAATCCGGCGGTCACCGTCGGGCTCGCGGCCGGCGGGCGTTTCCCCACCGGACAGGTCCTCCCCTATATCGTCGCGCAGGTGATCGGTGCGATCGCCGGCGCCTTCATTCTCTACATGATCGCCAAGGGCGCGCCTGGCTTCGATCTCGCCAAGGGCTTTGCCTCGAACGGCTATGGCGAACATTCGCCGGGCCAGTACAGCCTGTTCTCAGGCTTCCTGATGGAAGTCGTCATGACGATGATGTTCATCTTCATCATCATGGGCGCGACCCATGGCAAGGCGCCGGCAGGCTTCGCACCGCTCGCCATCGGGCTCGGCCTCGCTCTCATCCACCTGGTCAGCATTCCCGTGACGAATACTTCGGTCAATCCGGCGCGCAGCACCGGCCCTGCCCTGTTCGTCGGCGGCTGGGCGCTGCAGCAGCTCTGGCTGTTCTGGGTCGCTCCGCTGATCGGCGGCGCTCTTGGCGGCGTGCTCTATCGCTGGCTGAAGTCCGACACGGCCGAATAGCCGTCAAGATGGCGCCGGCTCGGTCCGGCGCCTCGCTTCCTATGGCTCGAACGGGTCGGGTGCGCGCAGCTCCGGCCCGTTTTGCGTTGTCGATCTAGACGGACAGGAAACCGCGTCCGGTCCGATGATCTAACCCTTTGTGTTTGCATCGGCTTTGTCCCGAAAACCGCAATCCACTTTTCGGGCCGACGCTCTAACCCGCCTCAGTGCCACTCGACCCAGCGGCCGTGATAATCGGCGCGCCCGAGTTCACGCTCCACTGCCCCCGGCCATTGCGTCAGGGCGACCGCGGCATGGCCAGGCTTGCCGTCCGGCTCCATGCGCAGCCAGGCCAGCGGGCGCTCGGCGGTCGCGGCAGCGCCCGCCGCAGCCATGGCCGCAACGATGCGCTGCTTGGTCGGCTCGGGCAGATATTGCCACATGATCGTGTGCATCAGCATGCGGGCGCTGCCCGGCGCGGCCGCCTCGGCCAGCCGCGCCTCGACCCAGGCGGCAGCATCGGCTCGCTCAACGCGCCACGAGGCAGCAGACGCCGCATCGAAGGCTGCTTCGGTCGTGTGCAGGCGGTCGGCCTGATCCGGCCAGATATAGGAGAGGACGCGGGCGCGATCGGCCGGTTGCGATGGGTCGAGCGGATTGAGGTCGCAGGCACGCCGCGCCGCAACGCGAAGCGCGGCATCGAGCGGAGGCAGCCTGCCGCGCCATTCGCTGCGGATGGTGACCGGCGCATCGTCGCGCCCCCAGCTGGCGGCACCAAATGCGTAGCGATAACGCTCGAAACCGAGATTGAGCCCGGCGCTCGCGCCGATCTCGATCAGATCAAGCGGCAAGCCGGTATCGCGGGCAACGATCAAGGCGCCCCCGAGCAGCACGGCGCAGCGCTTCACCTCATTAGTCTGCGGGGCGCTGTCGAGATAGGCGGCAAGATCCGCATCATGGGCGTCGATGGCTGCGGCAAGGCCGCTCCACAATGCGTCCGCGCGGGCAAGAGCCGGCGGGTAGAGCGCCTGCAATGACGGCATCGTTCCGGAGCGCGCCAAGGCGTTGAAGGCACCGGCTGCCCGCAAGGGCAGCGCGTCGGCAACGGGGTCGCCCGGCCAGCCAAGCGCGCGCCGGCCAAAACCACTGGTTTGATCGAGCCGCTCCGCCATCACCTCGCAGAACAGGGCCGTGAAGGGGGATCCAAGCCTGCGGCAGGCCTCGACCTGCCCTCTGAAGCTCGCGCGGGCACGCTCCTCGCGTTCCGCGTCGCCGACACCACCAGACATGCCCGTACTCCCTGTCAGGGAAGAAGCGGTCGCGCCTCGATCACGACGAAAGCCTGCGCCATTGGCGGATCATCGGTCAGCGAGACATGGACGAAGGCTTCATGCCCTGGCGGCAGCATCGCTGCGAGGCGCTCGGCGGCGCCGCCGGTCAACCGCATCGTCGGCTGGCCGCCGGGCAGGTTCACCACCTCCATATCGCGCCAGAACACGCCGCGACTCAGACCGGTGCCGAGCGCCTTGGAGCAGGCCTCCTTGGCGGCGAAGCGGCGGGCATAGGAGGCCGCCCGGGTGGCGCGGCGGTCCGACTTGGCCCGCTCGCCCTCGGTAAAGATGCGATGGGTGAAGCGCTCGCCGAACCGCTCCAGCGATTGCTCGATGCGGCGGATATCGCAGAGGTCGGAGCCGATGCCGAGGATCATGCAGCCGGTCTACTTGGCCGCGCGCCCTTCGTCCATGGCTGCACGCATCTGCACGATCGCCTGCTCCAAGCCGATGAAGAGCGCCTCGCCGACCAGGAAGTGGCCAATATTGAACTCGACGAAATCGGGAACGACCGCCAATTCGCGCGCGGTGTCGTAATCGAGCCCATGGCCAGCATGAACTTCGAGTCCAAGCGAGGCCGCAAGCGCAGCCCCTTCGGCAAGACGGCGGAACTCGGCATCGGCCTTGTCCCGCTTGCCGTCGATGACGGCATGGCACCAGGTTCCGGTATGCAGCTCGACCACCGGAGCGCCGAGCTTGGCCGCCATCCTGATCGGAGCAGCATCCGGCTCGATGAAGAGCGACACCCTGGAGCCCGCCGCGTTGAGCTGCGCGATCGCTGGCGCCAAAGCACGCTCCTGCCCGACGACATCGAGCCCGCCTTCGGTCGTGCGCTCCTCACGCTTCTCGGGCACGAGGCAGGCCGCATGCGGCTTCAGGCGCTCAGCCAGCGCGATCATCTCCGCCGTGGCTGCCATCTCGAAATTCAGGGGCACGGTGAGTTCGGCCATCAGCCGCTCGATGTCGGCATCGCGGATGTGGCGCCGGTCTTCGCGCAGATGCGCCGTGATGCCGTCGGCTCCGGCCTCGACAGCAAGATGCGCGGCGCGGATCGGATCGGGCAGGGCTCCGCCACGCGCATTGCGCACCGTAGCAACGTGATCGATGTTCACGCCCAGTCGCAACCGGCCATTTGTCATCACAAGTCCCCTCGCCCGTTGCCAGCGTGCATACCGCCTGGCCCGGTCCGGCTCAAGGCACGGAAATTGATCGGCAGGACCACGTTCGCTGATGGATATCGCGAGAGCTTTCCCGGGCTTCTTCGCGATTTGCTAACCGCGCCGGCAAGCTCCCGCAGTCTGGAAACCAATCTTAAGCGCGCACGCTCCTTTCATGCCTGACCCAGATCAGATCGAGGGACCCAGGGCCGTGCAGATTTCCGTCAATCAGGGCCAGTTCGAAAACGATATCATTCCGGACCGTCGCACCGCCGGCCAGGTGGCCGACCGGTCGATCGGCCGCGTTCTGTCATGCAATGGCGCGCGTGCGACGATCGGCACCATCATGCCACGCGCCGGCACGGCAACGCCGGAGGCCTGGACGATCGGGCGGATGATCTCGATCAATCTCGGCCGCAACCGGATCGTCGGCATGGTCTATGAGATCAAGGCCGTCAGGGAATTCTGGGACGAACAGGCCGACAATCCCGTCCATATCGAAGTGGAATTGCTCGGCGAGGTGCTGGAAGCCGAGGGCGGACGCACCTATTTCCAGACCGGCATCACCACCTATCCGCCGGTCGGCGCGATCGCGCACCGTATCCGGGCTCATGATCTTGCCCTGGTGCATGACCTCGGCGCCAGGGCCGGCGTCGCCATCGGACACCTGACGCAGGATGCCGCCATTCTGGCGACCGTCTGCATCGACGATCTGCTGTCGCGCCATTTCGCGCTGGTCGGCACGACCGGTGTCGGCAAGTCCAGCGCCGTCTCGCTGCTGCTGCGCAAGGCGATTGCCGAAAAGCCGCATCTGCGGGTGCTGATCCTCGATCCGCACAACGAATACGCCCACGCCTTTCCCGACAAGGCCGTGGTCACCGATGCGCAAAGCCTCGACCTGCCCTTCTGGATGTTCCGCCTCGAAGAATTTGCCGATGTCGTCTTTCGCGGCCGTCCCGATCTCGACGAGATCGACATCCTGCGCGAGGTCATCGCCGCGGCCCGCGCCCGCTATCGCAAGCCCGCAGCCCAGGATTTCGCACGCGACCTCGGCGCCTCGCTGCTGAAGCGGCCGCTCGATCCGACGGCGCGGCGGTCGGCGGCCGGGGGCGCAGCCTCCAGCGGCGACGCCCCCCTGCCCTACAGGATGGTCGACGCGCTCGCCGTCCTGGACGAGTTGATGGGGCTCCATGAGATCCGTTATCCGCGTGCCGCGCTGCGATCGCTGAAGGTCCGTCTCGAAGCCCTCTATGGCGACCCGAGCTACCAGTTCATGTTCGCACGCGCGAACATGGTCGAAGGCATGGGCCAGGTGATCGGCCAGATCTTCCGGATTCCGCAGCATGGCCGGCCGATCTGCGTGTTCCAGCTCGCCGGGCTGCCGGCCGATGTCGTCAACGCCGTCGCATCCGTGCTGGCGCGCATCGCCTTCGATCTCGCCATGTTCAGCCATGGCGGCTACGAGGTGCTGCTGCTCTGCGAGGAAGCCCATCGCTATGTGCCGGCGGATCAGTCGCTCGGCTTCGCACCGACCCGGCAAGCCATCGCCCGCATCGCCAAGGAAGGCCGCAAGTACGGCGCCTATCTCGGCGTCGTGACCCAGCGCCCGGGCGAGCTCGATCCCACGATCCTGTCGCAATGCTCGACCATTTTTGCGATGCGGCTCGCCAATGACCGCGACCAGCAGATCATCCGCTCGGCCATTGCCGACGCCTCGGCGAGCACAATCGGCTTCCTCTCGGCCATCGGCAATCGCGAGGCGATCGCCTTCGGCGAGGGCGTGGCGACGCCGATGCGCATGCGCTTTGCCGAGCTTGCGCCGCATGAGCTGCCGGCGATGGCGGGGGGATCGATCCTCGACGGCCTGGCCCATCGTGAGCCCAGGCTCGACGAGCTGGTCAGCCGGATGCAGGGCGAGAGCTGGTAAGCGCGCGCAGCAAAATCTTGCATCCGCCCGGCTTTGCCTGTATGGCCGGCTCACATCAATCTTTCCCTGCATCGCCAAGATCAGAAGGAGCCGTTCAATGGCTCGCGTTACCGTTGAGGACTGCATCGACAAGGTCGAGAACCGCTTCGAGCTGGTTCTGCTGGCCAGCCACCGCGCCCGCATGATCGCTTCGGGCACGCAGATTCTGGTTCCCCGCGACAACGACAAGAACCCCGTCGTGGCGCTGCGCGAAATCGCCGAAGAGAAGCTCACTCCCGAAGATTTGAAGGAAGAGCTGATCCACTCGCTACAGAAGCATGTCGAGGTCGACGAGCCTGAGGCCGAGACCGTGCCGCTCCTGACCAGCGGCCCGTCCAGCGCAGCGACGCCCGATTCGGAAGTCCAGTTCGATCGCATGAGCGAGGAAGATCTACTGCGCGGCCTCGACGGCCTCGTGCCGCCGACCGAGAGCGCCGACGACGAAGACTGATCAAAGCGTTCACCAGTCTACGCTAAAGCCCGGCATTGCCGGGCTTTTTCATGCCTACCCTGCATAGAATCGCCTTGCCCCGCCGGAACGCCGTGCCGATATTGAACCTTTGCAATTCTTGGCAGGCGTTACAGGGGCCCGCATGGGCATGATGCGGCAATACGAGCTCGTTGACCGGGTCAGGAGCTATAATCCGAATACCGACGAAGACCTGCTCAACCGAGCGTATGTCTATGCCATGCGCGCGCATGGCACACAGAAGCGCGCCTCGGGCGACCCCTTCTTCGCGCATCCCCTCGAAGTCGCGGCGATCCTGACCGATCTCAAGCTGGACGATGCGACGATCGTCGCCGCCGTCCTGCACGACACCGTCGAGGATACGGCAGCCACTCTCGAAGAGATCGAGAGCATGTTCGGGCCGGATATCCGCCGGCTCGTCGACGGCCTGACCAAGATCAAGAAACTCGACCTCGTCTCGAAGAAGGCGGCCCAGGGCGAGAATTTCCGCAAGCTGCTGCTGGCCATCGCCGAAGATGTCCGGGTGCTCCTGGTCAAGCTCGCCGACCGGCTGCACAACATGCGCACCCTGCATTTCGTCCCGCCCGAGAAGCGGCTGCGCGTCGCCGAGGAGACGGCCGAGATCTATGCCCCGCTCGCCGGGCGGATGGGCATGCAGGAACTGCGCGAGGAGCTGGAAGAACTGGCCTTCCGCCATATCAAGCCGGAAGCCCACTCCACCATCACCAAGCGCCTGGAAGAGGTGACCGAGCGCGAAGGCTCCGTGATCAGCGCGATCGAGATCGATCTCAAGGAGAAGCTGGCCGCGCGCGGCATCCAGGCGGAGGTCGCCGGACGACGCAAGCGCCCCTACTCGATCTGGCGCAAGATGGAGCGCAAGTCGGTCTCCTTCGAGCAGCTTTCGGATATTTTCGGCTTCCGGGTCATCGTCGACCAGCTGGAGGATTGCTACCGCGTGCTCGGGATCGTCCACACGACCTGGCCGATGGTTCCGGGGCGCTACAAGGACTACATCTCGACGCCAAAGCAGAACGACTATCGCTCGATCCACACCACGGTGGTCGGCCCGGGCCATAGCCGCGTCGAACTGCAGATCCGCACAGACAAGATGGACCGCATCGCCGAGTACGGCATCGCGGCCCATGCCCATTACAAGGACGGACGGACCACCGAGCTCTCCGGTGCGGCCGATGAAAGCCGGGCCTATCAGTGGCTGCGGCGCACCGTCGACCTGCTCGCAGAGGGCGACAATCCGGAAGAGTTCCTGGAGCACACCAAGCTCGAACTCTTCCACGACCAGGTCTTCTGCTTCACGCCCAAGGGCCGGCTGATCGCCCTGCCGCGCGGGGCGACCCCGATCGACTTCGCCTATGCGGTCCATACCGATGTCGGCAACACCGCGGTCGGTGCCAAGATCAATGGCCGCATCGCGCCGCTGCTCACCGAGCTGCAGAATGGCGACGAGGYCGAGATCACCCGCGCCGACGGGCAGGTGCCCCCCGCGGCCTGGGAATCGCTCGTCGTCACCGGCAAGGCGCGCGCCGCGATCCGAAGGGCGACGCGCGCGGCCGTGCGCAAGCAATATGCCGGCCTTGGCCGCCAGATCCTCGAACGCGCCTTCATGCGCGCCGAGCGTGTCTTCACCGACGAAAAGCTCAAAGCGGCGCTCAAGCGGCTGGCCCGCACCGCCGTCGACGACGTGTTCGCCGCTGTCGGGCGCGGCGAGATGTTCTCGGGCGACGTCGTCAAGGCGGTCTATCCCGATCTCGAGCCGGAGAAGCGGTCCACGCCCGAAGCCCGTGGCGAAAGCAACGGCAAGGGCTGGTTCGAGCTGCGCAAGGGCGACAATCTCAAGTTCAAGCTGCCCGGCGAGACGCCGGGCGACAATGCCATCCCGATCCGCGGCCTCGGCGGCGATCTGCCGGTGCGCTTCGCGCCGAATGGCGGTGCCGTGCCGGGCGATCGCATCGTCGGAATCCTGACGCCTGGCGAAGGCGTGACGATCTATCCGATCCAGTCGCCTTCGCTGGCGGCCTTCGACAACGAGCCCGATCGCTGGCTCGACGTGCGCTGGGACCTCGACGACAAGACGCCCCAGCGCTTTCCGGCGCGCATCGCCCTCAACTCGATCAACGAGCCCGGCTCGCTGGCGCAGATCACCACCACCATCGCCGAGCATGACGGCAATATCGATGCGGTGACGATGGTGCGGCCGACGCCGGACTTCACCGATGTCACCATCGATCTCACGGTCTGGGACCTGAAACATCTCAGCGCCATCATCAGCGAGCTGCGGGAGAAACGGGTGATCAGCCGGATCGAGCGCGTGGTCGGCTAAAGCATCGGCCCGAAAAACGGATTGCGGCTTTCGGGCAAGCCCATGCAATCGGAGGCGGTCAGATCATCGGACCGGATACGATATTCCGGCCGATGCGCTGGCGGCCTTCCACAGCTCCGCTCGGGCCCACGCTTGAAACGCAGGCCATTCCGGCGCAAAAGCACTCGCCTGTGCCCGTCGCAGGCAATGGGATCAACTCCATCTGCGAGGCGCACCGATGACCGACGACGAGGTCCTGGCCGAATTCCGCGATGCCGGCGCATTGCTTGAAGGTCATTTCATCCTGTCTTCCGGCCTGCGTAGCCCGGTCTTCCTGCAGAAGATGTTCATCTTCCAGGACCCGGTCCGCACCGAGCGGCTCTGCAAGGCGCTTGCCGCCAAGATCGAAGCCACATTCGGAAAGGTCGACTATGTCGTCTCGCCCGCGGTCGGCGGCATCGTGCCGGGCTACGAGACAGCACGGCACCTCAAGGCCAAGGCGGTGTTCGTCGAACGCGAGGACGGACAGTTCAAGCTGCGCCGCGGCTTCGCCATCCCCGCCGGTGCGCGCGTGGTGATGGTCGAGGACATCGTCACCACCGGCCTCTCCTCGCGCGAATGCCTGGCCTCGATCGCTGGTGAACCTGGCCAGATTCTCGGCGCCGCTTGCCTGGTCGACCGTTCCGCCGGCAAGGCCGATCTCGGCGTCAGACTGGTCAGCCTCGTCGCTCTCGATATCCCGGCTTATGCTCCTGACGCGCTGCCGCCCGAGCTCGCCGCCATCCCGGCGGTCAAGCCCGGCAGCCGGGGGCTCGCCAGCTGAAGGGCCCTGCGGGGCTCAAGGAAACTGACCAGCCTGAGCAAGCGCACTTGCAAGACTCCAGCAAGTGGCCACATAATTAGTGCTTGGCTGATCAGAATTCGCCGATCTTTCGACATTGCCTGACCGCTATCCTTTCGATCTGACGTATTTGATTCGATTTTTACTGGAGTCGTTCCCATGGCGGAGCCGCGCATCGCGCTTTTTATCGATGGGGCAAACCTCTATGCCACATCGAAGCAGCTTGGCTTCGACATGGATTACCGTCGCCTGTTGAAGGAATTCCAGGCACGAGGCAACCTCATCCGGGCCTTTTACTTCACTACGTTGGTCGAAAGCGAAGAGTACTCGTCGATCAGACCACTGGTCGACTGGCTCGACTATAACGGCTACCGGGTCATCACCAAGGCGGCCAAAGAATTCACCGATGCGACCGGTCGCCGCCGGGTCAAAGGCAATATGGACATCGAGCTCGCCATTGAAATGCTCGAACTAGCGCCGCATCTTGACCAGATCTACTTGTTCTCGGGCGATGGTGACTTTCGCCCACTGGTTGAAGCCGTGCAACGCAAGGGTGTAAAGGTCTCGGTGGTCTCGACCATCACGACCAATCCCCCCATGGTTTCAGATGAGTTGCGCCGCCAATGCGACGAGTTCCTCGACCTTTCGCATCTCATGGCGAAAATCGGGCGCGACCCCTCGGAGCGCGCGCCGCGCAGTGGCGCTGCGGGCACGCCCGGCCATCCCGGACTGGAACGCCGTTATGGCATCCGCCAGGGCGACGAACCGGTCGAAGGCTGATTTCGGCACGCCACTGACGTGTGGTCAGGGGCTGTGATACGACCGTTGGAGCGAGGCCCCAGGCCGCCATGTGATTCGGCCGGGCCGGCTATGGCAACAACGGGACTGGGAGGCCTCATCATGCATCGCCGTCATTTTCTCGCCGGGCTCGCGGGGAGCTCCACGGGCGTTTTCGTCATCGCCAAGCCCGCCCTCGTCCTGGCGCAGGCTACGCCTGCTCCCGCCGCACCGGCGGCTGCACCCGCCTTCACGTTGCCGCCGCTCGGCTATGCCTATGAGGCGCTGGAGCCCAATATCGACGCCGCCACCATGCGCATCCATCACACCGCCCATCATCAGGCCTATGTGAACAACGCCAACGCGCTGGCCAATCAATGGGCGGACCTGAGGACGACGCCAATCGAGACCGTGCTGGCCGATCTCAGCGCGGTTCCCGAGAACGTTCGCACCGGCGTCCGCAACAATGTGGGCGGCCACTGGAACCATACGTTCTTCTGGGAACTGATGACGCCGGGCGGCGCGGAGCAGCCCTCACCCGAACTCAAGAGCGCGGTCGAGGCCTCGCTCGGTTCGGTGAGCGATATGGCGACCAAGCTCAACGCCGCCGCCCTGGGCCGCTTCGGCTCCGGCTGGGCCTGGCTGGTCGTCGGCAAGGACAAGAAGCTCGCGATCGTCAGCACCGCCAATCAGGACACCCCGCTCGAACTCGGCGCCAAGGCGGTCGTCGGTGTCGATGTCTGGGAACACGCCTATTATCTCAAGCACCAGAGCCGCCGCGCCGACTATCTGGCGGCGTGGTGGAAGACGGTGAACTGGGACAAGGCCAACGCCAATTTCAAGAAGGCGATGATCTAACCTTCTGTTTTTGGATGGACGCCCTGAGAAGGAAAAAGGGCCGCTCGCGCGGCCCTTTTTCCGTGACGATCGCCCTTTCGGAAAGCCCTGTCGGTTCAGCCGCCGGTTTTCATGATCCGCGCCTTGTCGCGGTTCCAGTCGCGGGTCTTTTCGGTCTCGCGCTTGTCATGCAGCTTCTTGCCGCGGCCAAGCCCGAGTTCGACCTTCGCGCGGCCCTTGTCGTTGAAATAGACCTTGAGCGGGATCACCGTGAAGCCGTCGCGCTGGATCGCGCCCATCAGCTTGTTGATCTGACGACGATGCAGCAGCAGCTTCCGCGGCCGGCGGACATCATGGTTGAAGCGGTTGGCTTCGAGATATTCCGGGATATGGGCGTTGAACAGATAGAGTTCGGTCCCCATCGGCCCGGCATAGCTCTCCCCGATCGTCGCCTTGCCACCGCGCAGGGACTTGATCTCCGTGCCCTGCAACGCGATGCCGGCCTCGAGCGTCTCGATGATCTCGTAATTGTAACGCGCCTTGCGGTTATCGGCCGCGAGGCGATAGCGCTCGGGATCAGGCTTGCTCATGCCGGGTGACCAAATCCATAGGTCTTCACGAGACCCGCCATGGCCTGCGACACCGTTTCGGAGTCAGCACTCAGGCCGTTGAGAACTCCCAGCCTGTCGGCGTCCTGCCGGTTCTGGCTGAGTTTGAACTTGCCGATGATCGAGGCGATCTCGATTTCGATGCCGACAATGCCGCGGGCCTGCGCCGCAATGAACGGCTCGGGGTCGGCGAGAAGGCCGTCGGCGCCGGCCGCCACTATGGCGAGCGGATACGCGCGAATGACGCCGTGCAACGCGTCCCGGTCTTCAACCTTGAAATGGCTCGGTTCGTACATCAGCGGCTCCGGGGCGGTTCGCCGAGCACCCCGGGCGAACGCAACTCTCTATCTAGGCATTCAACAGCCCGGCGTGAACCATGGCCTCGCGGATAACCTTGCCGGTCGGGGGCGTCACCGGCATCAGCGGCAGGCGAACCTCCTCCTCGATCCGGCCGAGCAGCTTGAGCCCATGCTTGGCGCCGGCAAGGCCCGGCTCCTTGAACACCGCGTCGTGCAGCGGCACGAGCCGGTCCTGGACCTTCAGCGCACCAGCGAAATCGCCCTTGAGCGCGGCCACCATCAATTCGGAGCAGAGGCGCGGCGCAACATTGGCGACAACCGAGATGCAGCCATGGCCGCCGGCCGCCATATAGGCCAGCGCCGTCATGTCCTCGCCCGAGAGCTGGATGAACTCCGGCCCCATGGCGTGGCGCTGCTGCGAGACGCGGGCGAGATTGGCGGTCGCGTCCTTGACGCCCGCGATGTTCTTCAGCTCGTAGAGCCGCGCCATGGTCTCGACCGACATGTCGACCACCGAGCGCGGCGGGATGTTGTAGATGATGATCGGGATGCCGACCGCGTCGTTCACCGCCTTGAAGTGCTGGTACATGCCCTCCTGGGTCGGCTTGTTGTAATAGGGCGTGACCACCAGCAGCGCCGGCGCACCGGCCTTCTCGGCATGGATCGCGAGGTCGATCGCCTCGGCCGTGTTGTTCGAGCCGGCTCCGGCGATGACGGGAACGCGACCCTTTACCGCATCGAGGCAGATCTCGATGACCCGCTTGTGCTCGTCATGGCTGAGCGTCGGGCTCTCGCCGGTGGTGCCCACGGGCACGAAGCCATGGCTGCCGCTTTCAATCTGCCAGGCGATCAGCGCGCGCAGGCCATCCTCGTCGATCCTGCCGCCCTTGAACGGGGTCACCAAGGCTGTGAGCGAGCCGGTGATAGGCGCATGCTTGGTCATGATCGAGCCGTCCTAAGAACAAAATCCGTGTGTAGCGGGCGACAGACATACCGCCTCCCACCGCATGCGCAAAGGCGAAAGCCCGTCAAAAATCGCTTGCACGTTAGTTAACGGTCCATCAAGACCCTTCGCCGACCATCGAAGTCCAAGCGCCATCCCGGGGAAATCCACCATGGTACGGCTGCCTGCCTCTCGACGGCTCCTTTCATGGGCCGTGCCTGCACTCCTTGTGACTGCGAGTGCCCAAGCGACCAACGACGCCGACCACGTCCTGCAGAAGGACCGTGTTGCGGCCATTGCCGATCCTGCGACGACGGCGACGCTCCTGCGCTCGCCCGACGAGCAGTTGCGCGCCGACGCGCCAGCCGATCAGGGCGCTCTCAAGACTGCGGTCGAGGCCTATCGCCGTGGTGCGGTGACCGAGGGCGATGCCCTCGCCTCGGCCTTCGACGACCGCGCGACGCGCGCCATGCTCGAATGGGCCGCGATCCGCTTCGGTGGCAGCACGGTGGGCTTTGCCCGCATCAACGCCTTTCTCGAGACCTATCCGAACTATCCGGCAACGACATTGTTCCGCCGCCGCGCCGAGGCCGCGCTGATTGCCGAGAAGAAGAGCGTGGCCGTGATCCGGGCCTTCTTCCATGCGCAGCGCCCGATCAGCCCGGTCGGCCGCGTGGCGCTGGCCATGGCCCTGAAAGCTGACGGCAAGCCCGACGATGCGATGGCGCTGATCCGCGAGACCTGGCGGCGCGACCATCTCGGCGCGCCGCTGGAAGCGATCGTCCTGAACAGCTTCGGCGACCGGCTCACAGTGACCGACCATCGCCTGCGCACGGAACGCTATCTCTTTGAGGAGAACAATGCGGCGGCGCTGCGCAATGCCGCGCGCGTCTCCACCGATTATGTCCTGCTCGCCAAGGCGCGGCTCGCCAGCGCGCAGTCCAAGGGCACGATCGCGCCCGCACTGATAGCGGCCGTGCCGGCGTCGCTCCGCAACGATCTCTCCTTCACCTTTCTGCAGGTGCAGCAGGCCCGGCGCGCCAACAAGGCCGGCGAAGCCGCGCAGATTCTCGCCAAGGTGCCGCGCGACCCGGCCCTGCTCGGCGATGGCGACGAATGGTGGACGGAGCGGCGCCTGATCGCGCGCAAGCTTCTCGACGAGGGCGATGCCGCCAAGGCCTATGAGGTCGCAGCCGGTCATGGCGCCGAAGGCGCCGCCGAGCGCATCGACGCGGAATGGCACGCAGGCTGGATCGCGCTGCGGTTTCGGGATCAGCCCGGCCTGGCTCTCGCCCATTTCGACGAGGCAGCCAAATGGGCGGAAACGCCGGTCTCGGTCGCGCGCGTTGCCTATTGGCAAGGCCGCGCGGCCGAAGCGATCGGGCTGAACGAGCGCGCCCAGGAAGCCTATGAGCGCGCGGCGGCTCATTCCGTCGCCTATTACGGTCAGCTTGCCCGGGCCAAGCTCGGCCTGCCGGACCTGCCGATCCGCACGACGGAATCGGCGGCGCTCGAACATTTGCCCGGTCATCAGGGTGTGCGCCTCCTCTACCAGATCGGCGCGCGCGATCTTGCAGCCACCATGCTGGTCGATCTGTCGCAGCGCCTGCATACGACGACCGCGCTGGAAGCCGTGGCCGCGATCGCCAGCCGTGAAGGCGATGTCAGGACCCTGCTGACGATCGGCAAGACCGCCCTGCAGCGCGGCTTCCCGCTCGACACCGCCGCGTTCCCCACCTCCGGCGTGCCGGACTTCCCGGTGCTGGGCGACCCGATGGAGCGGGCGATCGTCCACGCCATCGCCCGGCAGGAAAGCGCCTTCGATCCCAATGCGGTCTCGCATGCCGGCGCACGCGGGCTGATGCAGATGATGCCGGCGACAGCCCGGGAAACGGCACGGCGCGCCAATATGCCGTTCGACCTTCCGCGGCTCGGCAGCGATGCGCTTTATTCGGCGCAGATGGGCGCCGCCCATCTCAACGACCTGATCCGGGAATGGCGCGGCTCCTATATCCTGAGCTTCGCGGCCTATAATGCCGGCTCCGGCAATGTGAAGCGCTGGATCGACGCCTATGGCGACCCTCGCAAGAGCGACGTCGATGCCGTCGACTGGGTCGAACGCATCTCGATCTACGAGACCCGCAACTACGTCCAGCGTGTGATGGAGAACCTGCAGGTCTACCGGCAGAGGCTGAACCAGCGTACCGCCTATCTGATCGATTACGACCTGAAGCGGACCTGGACGCGGGATTAGGCGGGATCTCCGGCCCTTCACGGCCGGAGCCCCCCTCGCCTGCTCCGTTCCGGCGGATTTTCTTGACTGGGACCAGTGCCCATTTCGCCTGAAGATGCTTTAGTCCAGCCTCTTGCAGCGCCGCCGGAGGGCGAATGGATTCTGATAGCGGTTTCCGCTCCTTCTTTATCAGTGCCCGCGACGGCCTGAAGCTCCACGCCCGCGATTACGGTCCCCTTGCCTCGCACGCCCTGCCGGTGGTCTGCCTGCCGGGGCTGGCGCGAACGGCTGCCGACTTCCACGAACTGGCGATGGCGCTGGCAGGGGACGAGGCCAAACCACGGCGCGTCCTGGCGCTCGATTACCGCGGGCGCGGGCGCTCCGCCTATGACAGGAACTGGGCCAATTACGATATTCGGGTCGAGCTCGACGACATGATGCAGCTGCTCACGGCGGCCGGCATCGAGGCCGCCGTGTTCGTCGGAACCTCGCGCGGCGGCCTGCTGACGATGGCGCTGGCGGCGGCGCGCCCGGCCATGATCAAGGGCGTCGTCCTGAACGATGTCGGCCCGGTAATCGATGCGCGCGGATTGCTGCGGATCCGCGGCTATGTCGGCAAGCTGCCGAGCCCGCGCAGCTTTGTCGAAGGCGCCGAAATCCTCAAGCGCCTGTCTGACCAGCAATTCCCGGCTTTCGGCGAACGGGAATGGGAGATAATGGCGCGTCGGACCTGGACCGAGCGCGATGGACATCTCGTCACCGATTACGACCCTAATCTGATGAAGATCCTGGAGGAACTCGACCTCGAGGCGCCGCTGCCCGTGCTCTGGACCTATTTCGCCGGGCTGAACGCCGTGCCGATTCTGGCGATCCGTGGCGCCAATTCCGATCTTCTCTCGGAGGAGACGCTGCGCGAGATGGGGGAGCGCCATCCCGATTGCGAGATCTTCGTCGCACCGGGACAGGGCCATGCGCCCCTGCTCGGATCGAAGGACATGGTGCGGCGCATCGGCAAGCTGATCGGCAAGGCGGAGAAGCGCGCCGCCTGAGTCTTGGGCCGGCCCACCCCCCGGCGGTCGCAACACGCCGGGCTCACTGAAATCGAGGATTTACCGCCGCTTGCCGTCGGCTCCGTCTTCGGGGACGCCGGCGACATTGCCCTGCCCCTGCGTACCATCGTCACGCGAGGCCTCGACCTCACCGGCGCGGGCCCGTGTCGAAAACGCGGTCTCGATGCCGGCTGCGAGCGAATGCGCCTGGGCGACCCAGTCCTCACGCTCGATCCGGCCGGGAAAGGCGAGATAATGGCCGACCCACTCGATGTTCTCGGGGGTCCAGGCGGCGATCTGCTCGAAATGCCAGATCCCGAGGCTGTGCAGCCTGCCTTCGTTCTGCTGGCCGATGCCCTTGATCAGTTTGAGATCGTCGGCCTTCCCGCTGCGCGCCGCGACAAGGCCGGACGGCCGCCTGCCGGAGATCAGGTCCTCGCCCTCGACCTTGTCCAGCAGCGGGGCCGATTGCACCAAGACCGGCTTCAACGCAGCGACAGCAGGCCCGGCCGGGGTCTCAGGGATCGAACCGGCATTGGCGCCGGCTATGGCGAGAACTGAATCGCGGTGAGCGAAGATCGTGCGGACAAAGCAGGCGAGACAACAGCCCGCCAGATAGGCCGCGACATAAAGGAGCGCGGTCTCCAGCCAGAGCGCGGCAACACCATTCACCACCTGCAGCCAGGTGAGCGCGGCGACCACGGCCCAGACGCCCACGAGCAGGGTGATCGGACTGGTCCAGAAACGGACCTTCCCTCCTGTGCAGGTGATCCAGCCCATGGCTAGGCCGATGCCGAAGGCCGCGAGCAGGAACCATGCGAACTGGGTGGCCAGGTAGAGCATGCCAGCGATCCCTACTTCTCGACCGTGAACTGGACGCGACGGTTCATGGCCTTCGCCTCCGGCTCGTCATGGGGAACGAGCGGTCGCTGCGCGCCAAAGCCCTTCGGCTCGAGCCGGGCAGCGCTGATGCCGCGTATGACCAACTCATCAAGCACGCGCCGAGCGCGCCGGTTCGAAAGATCGACATTGTCGAACCCGCGCCGCTCGCCATCGAGATTGGCATGCCCCTCGACCGTGACGCGCACATCCGGGCATTGCTTGAGGATCGCGGATGCTTCCGCCATGGCCCGTTCCGTGGTCGCATCGAGCACGACCACAGCTGTGCCCTGGCCGAACAGCACGGACTGGCGCTTGGTCAAGGCATCGAGGTCGTTCTGGCAGGTGTTGGGCGGTTCCGTGACGCAACCCGTCTGGCGCAAGCCGATCTCCGCCTGGCCTGAAAAGCCGGCAGGCAGCCCGCTCGCGGCGCTGGTCTCGACCTCGCCCTTGATCAGCTCGCGGCAGGTCAACCCCTGCAGCTCGACCTTGCCATCGACCAGGCGCGCGGTGCCGAGATCCAGCCTGAGCAGATCGGTCACGGCGACGCGAGCTGCGCCGCCGAAACCGGCAGGCGCTCCGGGCACGATGCGCGTCTCGTCCACGATCTTGCCCTGCAAGGGTGAGCCGTCCAGCAACGCCAGAAGCGCCGAGCGCGTCTGCTCATCAGGCAAATAGCCGGACAGGCCGACGCCCGAGCGATCCGCCGAAATCGTCAGACCGAAGGGGCGCAGGCCAAGGCCCGCCAGATCCGGCGCGCCCGTGAGGCCTCCCGGCAAAGGCTGCTGCCGGAGCGCGGCCTCGATTTCGCGCCAGGCCCCTTCGTCGGCAACGGCCCCCGAGAGCGAAGCCTGCGTGCCCTCGATGGAAACCACGCCGTTGCTCATCCTGCCGAGCAGATCCAGCAGGAAGCTGGTCGCCGTGCCGAAATCCGGAGCTTCACGCAGCTTCGGTTCACCCGTCATGCGATCAGCGATGCGACCCGCATCCGCCCCGCGGTCGGCCGATTGCAGCACGCCCTGTCTCGCCGCCTCGTCGGGAACGAGGCCGCTCAGCACGACGCCCTGCTCGGTCTTCTCCGCCCGCCATTGCAGCGGAACCGTGCGCTCGGGCACAGCGCGTACCGGGATGGGCGCCTTCGCCTCACCGGCACTGGCGTGGGAGCTGCCGGGCGATGGCACCTCACCGCGCTGAGGCGCAGGAGGTGTTGCAGGCTCCGAAGGCGCAGGAGGTTCGGCCGGAACAAAGAGCGGTGGAATCTCCGGCAGGGCTGGCATAGGAGGGGCCGCCGGCGGGCAGATGATGTTGGCCTGCGCAACCGAATCCGGCCCGTCCGTCTGCGCGATCAGCAGTTGCAAGGCCTGGCAGGATTCGAAATCCTCGGGCCCGTCGCCGGACAGCCTGTAGCTGCCGGCATCGAGCTCGGCCTTGCCGCGGCGGAGCCGGGCAAGATCGCCAATGGCGCGCGTGACCTTGACCAGGAAAGCGCCCGGCTCGCCAAGGGCCGGCTTGCTTTGATCGTCGATCCGAGTGGGCTCGGGAAAGCTGCGCCGCAGGGCCGCGGAAATCTGCTGCCTCGCCTCATCCGACGGGTAGAAGCCGGTGACGCTCAGCCCGCCATCCGCGCTCTTCTCCACAGACCAGCGATAAGGCGCGATCGTCGGCGGCTCGAGGCTGCACTCGACTGCGGTGAACCCACCCTGCCCCAGGGATGCAGTGCGCTCGCGCAACGCAAGGAAGCGCTCCGGCGTCGTCGCCTTGCCCTCGATGCAGAAGCGCGTGTCGTCCAGCGCCACCTTGCCGCTCGAGAGTCCGGCCAGCTCACCGAGCATTTTCTGCGTTACGGCGGCAAAACCGGCAGGCGCGCCAAAAGCGAGCATCTGGCGATCGTCGACGCGCAATCCCGGGACGGCCGCACTCGCCGCGGCAATGTTGGCGGTTGCCGTCGCCTCATCGGGAACGAAGCCGCTCAGCGTCACCGCATCGCGCTCGCGCGTCGCCGACCAGCTATAGGGTTTCTGCGCGACGACCTGGGACAGGCCCCCGAGCGCCCGGCGTATGCCGAATTCGCCGCGCAACTGCACCATGGCCTTGGCAGCGCCATCGGCCGAGAGCGCCTCGCCCACGATCAGCACATCGCGTCCGGCAACGAGCGCCATGACCGGCCTTGCGCCGGGCGCCTCGCCGGCGACCTGCGTCGCCACCGCGATGGCACGGCGACTGACATCGTCCTGAATCGCATCATCCAGATAGAGGTTGCTGGCGCTCCAGAGCAGCGCCAGCGGCACGAGCCCCCATAACCAGTTTGCCGGCTGCGCCATTCCCGCTCCCCGCGTCGGCACAGACTTGTCAGGCCCTTACCGATCACCGTCCCCAGGGCGCCAAGTCAGGACGGTTCGCCCGCCCCTGTCAAGTGAGTGAACAGGCCTAACCCTCGATATCCAAACGAAAAAAGCCCCGGGTTTCCCCGGGGCTTTCCGACTAGGATCGGAGAACCGATCAGAAGTCGCGCTGGATGCGCAGACGGCCGGTGAGGGCGTCGTCCGACTTGATCAGCAGGTTGTTGTTGCGAACGCCGAAGTTGTTGACCTGACCGATGCGGTTCTTCAGCTCAACCTTGGAGTAGAGAACTTCCACGCCGATATCCAGGCCCGAAACTGGGGTCCAGACGAGGTTGGTGCCGATGATGAACTCCTTCGGGTCAAGCTTGACCGGACCGCTCTGGAGCGTGCCGAGGCCGTTCTGGACCGCAGCGCCCATGTCGAGCTCGGAGTACGAACCATAGACTTCCGAACGGATGGTCGGGGTCCAGTAGTGCTTCAGGCCAGCAGTGATGGCGAAGCCCTTGGTCAGCTTCGAGCGACCGGTGGTCTGGTCGATGACGATGTCCGCAGCGGCGAGCGAGCCGAGGCGGCCGTAGCCATAGGTGCCGCCGTAGCCGAGGTAGGAGCCCATGCCCTCAGCGTAAGCTGCCTGCAACCACAGGACGTCGCCAGCGGCGAGCATCGGCAGGTTGAACTTCAGACCGCCCTGGATGGCCCAAGCGGTCTCGTCGCCGCCACGGATGATCGTGGTGTTGCCRATRGYRCCARSCGSGAAGCTGGCAACGTTACGCTGACCGATGGCACCCGACAGCTGAGCSGAGCCCCAGCCCTGGGTCACGTTCAACGCACCGACGAGGTCCGGATACTSGCTGCCCTCGAGGRYCRSAGCAGCGYYGTTGAAGRSRASSGCGYTGCGRRCGAYCGCRTTRCGGCCGGCCAGGCGRTCTTCGAGCGAGATCGTGGCCGAGAAGCCCGAGCCGAAGGTCGCGGTGTAGGCCAACAGGTTCGGGCTGTTGTCCGAGCCGCGGAGCGAGCTGAAGCCGAGGTCGTTGGCGTAGAAGTCGAAGAACGACTGCGCGCGACCAGCGGTGATCGGTCCGAACTGRATGAAGCCCTTRTCGAGGCTGATGCCAGTCGTGTTGCTGTTGGCGCCAGCMRSGCCGTTGGCGRMGATCGCGCCGCCGTTCAGCGCGCCGTAGCCGTACGGGCCGGTCGAAACCGTGACGTCATAACGGATGAAGGTGCGCAGGGTGCCGTAAGCGGTGGCGGTGCGCAGGTCGATGTTCAGACGACCACGAGCGCGGGTGCCGTACGAGTCCTGCAGGTCGCCCCAACGCTCGCCGAAGGTGTACTCAGCGCGGAGACGGCCGCCGATGCGCAGGCAGCTATCGGTGCCGGGGATGTAGAAGAAGCCGCTGCCATAGGCGGTGCAGACGCGAACGTATTCGACCGGAGCGGCCTTCCGCGAGGGAAGATCGGCGGCCTGAGCCCCGGCRACCGCGGCGAAGCCGGCGGCAGAACCGAGGAGGAGGCTCTTAACGAGCTTCATTGGTAACCTCCAAAAGAGTTTCGAGACCCTCGGGCTTCGGCGTGTTCTTGACGATCGGCCCCAGGAGACCAAACCGGCGAACCCGCCTATCCCGGTCTTTCGCCCACGTCCCTGAACCATTCAGAGGCGAAGACGAAAAACAGCGACCGGGAACGTCCCGACGCACCTTCACCATACGAATGCCGGGTGGCCGATCAACCGAGATCACGCCGCCGCGAGGTCCGAGGGGGTGCTTTGAAACCCGGTGTTGCAGGCGCGCCACGCTTTGAGGGTCGAAATTTACCCGCCGTTAACCGCGCGCGCCGGCTGGGCATGTCCTGCAGGCAAAAGGCGGCAGAATCACGGCCTGTTCGAATCGGGATGGGCGACTCAAGCCACAGCCATCCGGAACGGCGCGCTGGCGCCAGTCAGTATTCCCACTCGGCGCCGACGCCGACGGCAGCGCTGCCATCCGCGCCGGTTTCGGCCTGGATGCGAAGCCGCTTCGTTACATCGATGCCGATCGAGACGCCGCTATCCTCGGGCTTGGCGCCGGCCTTGATTCCGATCGAGACGTTGTCGCCGATATAGCGGGAGACACCGACGGTGGGTCCGCCGGCACCCATCTGGATGTCGAGATTGTCGACGCCGAGCGACTTGCGCAGCTTCTCGAAGGCATCGTCGCCACCGGTCCCCGCGAATTGCGCGGCCGTCTGCGCCAGCTGAAGGGCCTGGAAGGGCGAGAGCGAGCCGGAGGCACGGGCAAAGAGCAGACGCGACAGCACCTCGTCCTGCGGCAGCTCGGGCTGAGAGGTGAAGGCGAAGGCGGGCTGGTCCGCCGGCCCGGTGACGAGGATTCGCGCGGTCACGTCCGAGGCGCGGGTCTCGGCGACGAAATCGAGCTCCGGAATCACGCCACCCGTGAAGGTCAGGCGGCCGCGACTGAAATCGAGCCGCTGGCTCGCGACCGACAAGCGGCCGCGCCTGAGATCGAAGCCGCCATCGAGCACGGGGGCCGAAAGCGTGCCGCCGACGCGCAACTCGCCGCCAAGCTCAGCGTCGATCCCGCGTCCACGGATGAAGACGCGGTTCGGCGCAGAGATGGTGACGGCGAGTGCGGCATCGAAGGCAGGCGCCGCGCGTCCGCCTTTGCCGGCGCTGCGCGCCGCCTTGCGTTGCGCGGCAATCCGCACCGCCGCAGCGCCCTTCGCATTGACGTGACGAATTCCGTCGACGGGACGCAAGGAAGCCGGCAACCGATCCGGCACCGCGACGTCAAGCGAGATGATATCGACATGCCCATCGACGCGCGGGCGCTGCGCCAGGGGACCGCCGATCGCGAGATTGAGGTCGGCGACCGATGTCACGATGCCGTTCGAGACAAGCTGGGCACGGCGTCCCTCGATTTTGATCTCTCCCGGGAAACCGGCGGCGGGGTCGACGCGGACCTGGCCTGACGCCGACAACGTGCCGCCATTGGCCGCGCGGGCAACCGCGCGTTCAATCCGCAGATTGTCGCCATTGGCAGCAATGCGCGCCTCGATCCCGGTCAACCGCACGCCCTGGAGAGCGTCGGTGAAACTGCCATTGGCGAGGGTCGCAACGCCGTTCAGTTCGGGCGCTGCCGCCGTGCCACCGGCCCGCAGGTCGAGCGTCACTGTGCCGGTCAGCCGCTGCCCCTGCGCCGCGAGCAGCGCATTGGCGAGAGCAGCGTCGAGCTTGCCCTGAATGGTGAGAGCGAGCGCGCCGCTTGCGCTCAGGGGCGCCGTGCCGCGAACCGCGAGATTCGCGCCGCGGCCGGCCGTCAGCGTCGCTTCGACGCTGGTCTGCCGGCCGGAGAATTGACCGTTGCCGCTGATCTCGACCGGAGGCAGGCCGGCGCTCCGGGTTTCGGGAGTCACCAGCCGCGCGATCCGGATCTGCCAGGGACCGGCGAGATCATCCGGCTTGCCGGACATCTGCGCCTCGGCGTTCAAGGTGCCGGACAGATCGAGCTTCGGGGCCACCAGCTTGACCGCCGAAAGCGGGATGTCCTTCGCATTCACGCGCAGATCGAGCGTCTCGCCCGCCCGGCCATCAAGGCTGAGCCGGCCGGCGTCGATGGCGAGCACCAGCTTCGAGATCTCGACACCGCCAGTGGGGAAACTCAGCGAAGCGGGGTTAGCCAGCGTGATGCGTTTGCCCTCGCGCCGGGCATCGAAGGAGGCGATGTCGAGCCGCAGCGGATCGCCGGGAACAAGCTGGCCAGCGCCATTGAGCGTGAAGCCCCGGGCATTGGCGCTGAGGGTGAAGGCGCTCGCATCCGGCCCGCCCTTCGAATCGAAGCGGATCGCGTTGATCGCCTCGCCAGAGATCACCGCGCGATCGATGGCGATCGCAGCGTCGATCGCCGGGCGGCCATGGAGATCCGTGGCACCGACGCTGGCATCGAGCTTGTCGAGCGAAACCCCGGCGGCATTGATGCGCGTGCCCTTGGCTTTCAGGTCCAGGTTCTGCCGCCCCTCGACAAGAGCGAGCGTGAGGTCCGCATCGAGCTGTCCGCCGAGCCTGGTGAGGGCCAGAGCCGAGAGATCGTCGAGATTGCGCGCGGCGAGCGTCAGCCGACCGGCTGCGCGCCTGGCCTGGTCGAGCGTAACCGCGCCGGTCAGCTTCACCGAGCCGATGGCGAGATCGAGCTTCGACAGGTCCCAGGCATCATCGGGCAGGCGTGCAAATTGCAGCGTGCCGGTCGCGGGCTTGCCCTCGATCTCACCCGCGAGCGTCGCCCGCGTCTCGAGCGCGCCCTGCAGGTCGCGGATCACGGCATCGATCGACAGCCGCGGGATCGGACGACCGAGCGCGCTCGCATTCGTCACCGCGATCCGTGCCGAGGCATCGAGCTTGTCCTGCGGTCCGGTCAGTTGTGCCGTGACCTCGCCCTTGCCGGAGAGGCGTGGATCGGCCCGCTTCAGGTCAGGCAGGGTGATGGCAGCCCGCAGATCCGAGCGCTCGCGGCCGATGCCGCCATCGGCCGTGAGGGCGACATGCTGCCCGGCGAGACGAAGACCACTGACATTCACGCCGCCGTCAGCGAGTGTCCCGACGCGCCCGGCCAGCGTCAGATTGCCGGCGAGCAGCCGGTCGAGCGCCGCCTCCCCGGTCCCGATCTGATCGCCACGGCCATCGAGGCTCGCGGAATAGATGTTCTGGCGCGGCACCGCATCGAGATCGGCGCCGAGCTGTGCCTTGCCTGAAAGCTTGCGGCCGGCAAGCCCGCTGAGGCGCGAGAGATCGGGCAGGACTGCGCGAGCCTGCCCCAGGATGCGGGCCTTGCCGAGCTGCCCCTTGTAGTCGAGTTCCACGCCGGACATCGCGAGCCGCAACGTCTCGAAATCGGCACTCCCCTCGCCCCGCCCTGTCCCGCGCAGCGTGAAGACGATGCGGTCGCCGACGACGCGGGCGAACCTGGGATCGGCTAGCGCCACGCCCGTCGCCTCGCCGTCCGAGACTAGCGCGATGCGCGTGTCGGCATTGCCGATCGATCCGTTCGGCGTCGCGGTGAACTGCGCCACGAGCTTGCCAAGACGACCGGTCGGCAGGCGCAGATCCTGAGCGTCGAGCGAGGCGACGACGCGCGGCCCGTTCACCGGGCCATTGACGGTGGCATCCAGGGCGAGCTTGCCGATCTCGGTGCCGGCGGCAACAGTGCGGCCATTGGCATTGGGCACGGCTGCGGCCGTGACGCGAATATCGAGATTCTTGTCGGCCCCGTAGCGGCCGACGACATCGAGGCGCGCCAGCGCCGAAACGAGCGCGATGTTGCGCAGGTCGACGGCACCGTCATCGACGAAGCCGACCGTGCCGTCGAGACGGGTCGAGCCGGCAAAGACCGGTGCGGCCGGCGCCGGCATCAGCCCTTCGATACGGGCATCGAGGGCCAGGGCCAGGTCACGGCCAGTACCGACGCGCGAGAGATTGGCCGAGCCCTGCGCCCCAATGGTCGGGCCGGCCGTGAAGGTCAGGGTCGAGCGGAAGGCGTCGAGCGGGCCATCGCCATTGAGGTCGAGCTTGACCGGCGGCTGGTCCGGGAGATTGGCGACACGCGCGATCAGGCCGCCCTGCGGCTCGTCGACCTTGGCGGCGATCTGCAGGCGCGTAGTCTGCGGCACGAAACCGAGCCTGAGCGTGAACTCGCCCGGCGCGTCGAGCCGGCGCGCCTCGAGACGCAGCGAAAGCCCCTCGGATGGAGCGCCGAGCGATGCTGCGCCGGTCGCACCCAACCGGGCCGGCACGCCGACGATCGGGGCGCCCAGCGACAACTCGCCCAGCTGGAAGGCGGTGATGTTCACCTTGACCGGCAGCTCCGGAAGGAGCGGCTGGTCGCTGGTCGGCGCTGCGGCCGGATCGGCAATCGGCTTGCGCAAGATCTCGAGCTTGCCGATCTCGAGCCGGTCGACCTCGAGCCTGCCGAGCAGCAGGGCCGTGCGGGTCCAGATCAGCCGTACGCGGTCGACCCTCAGCCAGGCGCCGTCGCGATCGGAGAGAACCACATCACGGATCGTCGCGTCGGAGGACAGCGCGCCATCGACCGCCCCAATCGAGACCTGGCTGTTCGGTGTCGACAGGGCGCGCGAGATCAGGTCGGCCAGAACCCCGCGATCATTCTGCGCGTTCTGAGCGAAACCGCCGAAGCGGGCCGAGACGACCAGCCCCACCACCAGCAGCAGGGCCAGAAGCGCCAGGCGCGAAAGGGTGAGCCGGTTGCCCATCAGAAGGCCTGCCCGATGCTGATATAGACCGCGACCGGCTTGTCGCCCTTGCGCGGATTGAGCGGCGCAGCGACGTCGAAGCGGATCGGGCCGATCGGCGTATAATAGCGCAACCCGAGACCAGCCGACATCCGCAGCGTCTGATTGAAGGCCGGGAAACTCTCTTCGAAGGCCGTGCCGACATCGAAGAACGGCACGATGCCGATGGTGTTGGTGATCTTGATCCGCGCCTCGACCGAGGCTTCGAACAGGCTGCGTCCGCCGATCAGCTGGTTGTAGGGGCCAAGCGGTGACAGCGTGCGATAGGCGTAGCCGCGCACCGAACCGCCACCGCCGGCATAGAAGCGCCGCGTCGACGGGATCTCGTCGAGCGCTGCGCCGGCCACGGAGCCGAAGCCGATGCGCCCAGCCAGCACATAACGGGCCTCCTCATCGAGCGCGTAATAGCCGGAGATCGCGCCCTTGGTCTGGACGATGCCGACCGTCGATCCCATGAAGGTCGGATATGCCGCCACGGAGGCGGTGAGGCGGACACCGCGCGTCGGATCGAGCAGGCTGTCGGTCGTGTCGTATCGGACAGAAAGCGGGATTCCGACAAGGGTGTAGGTGATCTGACCCAGCACATCGCTGGTCTGGCCGCGCTCGACCTCCAGGCCGGCCTGGACCGAGAAGGTGTCGCTGAAACGCCGGCGAATGCTGCTGGTGACATTGGCGTAGCGGGCGGTATAGCCGCCATAGCGATTGGTGCCGACGCGCTCGCGCGTCGCGACGCCGTCGACCAGCAGGTCGTAACGGGTTCCGTTCAGCGCCGGCTTCATGAAGCTGAACGCAAAGCGCCCGCCAAGGTCGGACTGCTCGAAATCGCCAAATCTCTGGATCGTGGTGCCGTTGATCCGCGGTGCGAGAAAGAGATCGCCCTCGAGCCTGAGCCGCTCGGCACCGCCGAGCAGATTGCGGTGCTCCCAATAGGTCCTGACCGCCGGACCATCGATGGTGGAAAAGCGGCTGGAAAAGCCGATCAGCCGCTTCGGCCGCTCCGTGATGTCGACAAAGATCGGCAGGTTGCCATTGGCGTCGAGCCGGTCGGCCTCGCGGATACGGGCGGAGCCGATGGCCGGAATTGAGGTGATCGATTTGCGCGTGTCGGCCAGCGCCTTGGGCGAATAGGGGTCGCCCGGCTCCAGATAGATGAAGGAGCGAACGACATGCGGCGGGACATCGACCGTGCCCTCGATCCCGACATCGCCGAAACCGGCGACCGGCCCGGGCTCGACGACATAGGTCACATCCATGATCTTCGCCGCATGATCGACGACCGGGCGTAGCGCGACCACCCTGGCGAGCGGGCGCGACTGGTTGCGCAGGTGATCGACCAGAGATGACTGCGCCGAACGCAAGGCGGCCGAAGTCGCGGGGTCGCCCGATTTCAGGCGCGCGACCTTGTGGGGATCGGCAATGGCACCGCCCCCGCCCTTGCCCTGCTCGACGACCTCGACATTGCGCAGGCTGAAGAGCGGGCCGGTCACAACCCGCACGGTGACCGGCGCCGGGGCCCGGTTGCGATAGGCTTCAAGCGCGCGCACCAGCGCCGGGCCGGGCTCGTTGCCGAGGCGCAGACCGTTACCGTCGACCGCGATCGTCACATCCGCATTGAAATAGCCCTGCGACCAGAGGGCATCGATCAGCGGGTTGAGATCGGCGACCATGCGCCGGGCCAGGGTCTCGCCATCGGGCGGCGCATCCTGCCTGAGCCGGTAAAGCAGCGAGGCGTCGCGCAGCGTCAGCGTCAGGGCCTTGGCATCGGTGGCCCCGCTGACGTCGAACTCGAGCTGATAGGGCAGCGTCGTGCTGCTGACCGCAGGCGGCTTATCCGAGGAGCCGAACAAGCCGAATATGTCGAGCGAGGAGAGGTCGAAAGCCTCGGCGGGTACCGGCTGGATGGCAAGCATAGCGGCGAAAGCGTAACCGCCTCCGCCTGCAACCCCGCGCACCCTACGCCGCAAACCCCGCATCATTCCTCCAACGCAACACTATCAAGACCAATAGAATGAGATGATTTTGTGGTCATGCCTCGTCATGACCACAATTCTGCTCGTCAAAGCTGTCCGTGGCACGCCTGCAGCCCGCGATAATTGCCTCGGGCCGCGCGGCGAAAGCGGGCTCGATTGCAAGCTGCCTCGTCCTGCCCGGCGGTCCCGACGTCAGGCGAGCGCGAAAGAAATCGCGGCCAGCGGATCGAGCCTGACGATGACCGGGCCGAGATTGGGCGCCAGAACGCCGCCGCAAAGGCTGCCGGTGGTGATGATCTGGCCGGCCACGAGGCCGCCAAGCGCACTCTCGGTCTCACGATTGGCCCAGGCCAGCACCGGGGTCAGCGGGTCGCCATTGGCGTGGTGAGCAGGCTTGTCATAGAGCACGTCGCCGTCGAGTTCGACCGTGCAGGTGAGATCGGCGATCTCGTCGAAGACCTCGAAGGGAACGTCCTGGCCGATCAGATAGCCGCCATGGCCCATCGCATCGGCCAACCAGAGCGGGAATGGAACATGGGTCCAGTCGGCGATACGGCTTTCGATGATCTCGATGCCGACGAAGGCGCTGTGGCAATGCTCCAGAAGTTCGGCCCGGCTATAGGGTTTGCCAGGACGGCGCGGCATGTCGCGCCCGAGTCGGATCGCGAGCTCGACCTCGAGCCGCAGCTCGGCTCCGGGCACCGAGCGATAGGTATCGCCAGGCTTCAGGAACGGCCCGGGCATCAGTCCGACGAGCCCGCGCCCATCCGTGATCGAGACCTTCCAGCCGAGATGCGCATAGCCCATGTCGCTGCTGACATCGGCCTGCACGGCCAGAGCCGCTTCGAGATCGGCCGGAACGGGAAGCGTCTCGATGTCGACGAGGCTGCGGCTGCGGCGCGCCCGGACGAAGGCTTCACGCAAGGAGGTTTCGGTCGTCGTCGGCATGCGTCTCGCCCCTATCAGTCTGAGCCTGTGGATGTGCATGGTGCACAGGAGGCCCGGTGATTGCCAAGCTGCTACAGCAGCACGGCGCCCTTGAACAAGATGCGCCTCAGCAGCGCCCCTGATCCTTCACCTCCTGCCGGATCATGACCGGAGGCTGCTCCATCAGATCAGACGAACATGAATCGAAGGAGAACGTCATGAGCCCATCGTCCAATGACCGGCGCATCGACTATGTCGAGTTCGTCGTTTCCGATCTCGGCCGGGCGCGCGCCTTCTACGAGAAGGCCTTCGGCTGGACGATGACCGATTACGGGCCGGAATATTGCGCCTTCACTGACGGCCGTCTCGAAGGCGGGTTCACCACCCAGGGCACGCCGCAACCGGGCGGCCCACTGATCATCCTCTATGCCGATGATCTTCCCGCGTCACAGGCGCAGGTCGAAGCCGCAGGCGGACGCATCGTCAAGCCGGCCTTCGATTTCCCCGGCGGGCGGCGTTTTCACTTCGCCGATCCCGACGGCTACGAGCTCGCGGTCTGGACGAAGGCATAGGCGCCTTCGTCCAAAATCCCGGGCAAGACGCCGCGTTTCATGCTAGGGTTGCTCCTGCATATGTGGAGGCAACCCATGCGTGCCATCGAGCAGTTGCTGTCGGCCTATATCACCTGGCTGTCCCGGGCGTTCCAGGTGACGCCGGAATTCATCACGAGAGACCGTCGCGGCAACCTGCCGCCGCCGTCCGGCGGCATCGGGTCCTATTGACCCGACGCTGATCCTCTCCCGGCGGGCGCCAGCCGCGGCGCGCCGCCTCATTTCCCCCAGCGCAGCGCCAGCGGGTCGAGTTCGCGCGCCAACTCGATCAGGCCCTCGCGGGTCTTCGGGTGCAGCGGGGTCAGCGGGTGGCGGACGGCTTCGCTCCTGATCACGCCGCCCTCCTTCATCACCGCCTTGGCCGAGCGCAGGCCGCATTGGCGGTTCTCGTAATTGATGATCGGCAGCACGTCGCGATAGAGCGCCGCCGCCGTCTTGCGATCGCCCGAGGCATGCGCGGTCAGGATCGGCTTGATCAGGTCGGGGATCATGGCACTGGTCATCGTGCCGGTCGCGCCGGCATCGAGATCGGCCATCAGCGTGATCGCCTCCTCGCCATCGAACGGGCCGACGACGGCCTCGCCGCCCGCCTCGATCAGGGCCCGCAGCTTGTTCGCCGTGCCGGGAACCTCGATCTTGAAATAGCGGACGAGCGGGACCTCCTTCGCCAGCCGCACCATGAAGGGAACCGTCATGGTGACGCCGGAGAGCGGCGCGTCCTGCAGGATGACCGGAAGGCCGCAGGCATCGGTGACATGCTTGAAATGCTCGATCATGCCCTGCTCGTCGGCCTTGAGCAGCGCGCCGTGATAGGGCGGCATCATCATCAGCATCTTCGCGCCGGCATCCGCCGCGGCCTTGGCGCGCTGCGCCGCGATCCGGGTCGAGAAATGCGAGGTCGTGACGATCACCGGCACGCGGCCGGCGACCTGCTCGATCGAGAGGCGCATGACCTGGTCGCGCTCCTCGTCGGTGAGCAGGAACTGCTCGGAGAAATTGGCCAGGATACAGATACCGTCGACGCCCTGATCGACCATCAGGTCCATGACACGCCTGTTGCCCTCGATGTCGAGGTCGCCGTTGTCGTGGAAGATCGTCGGAGCGATCGGCAGAATGCCCTTATAGGGTTCGGTCATGGTCGGACTCTGTTTTCGCGGAGATACGGAGGATCGAGGCAACGGTCAGGCCGGGCGCGTGGCGCGGCCGCCCTTGAGACGACGCAGGCCTGAGCCGAGCAGCGGCATGACCAGGAGCAGGACACCGATCGACATCAGGGTCGAGACCAGCGGGTTCGACCAGAAGATCGAGAGCGACCCTTGCGAGAAGATCATCGATTGCCGGAAGGCATCCTCGGCCTTGTCGCCGATGACCATGGCGAGCACCAGCGGCGCGATCGGATAATCGAGCTTCTTGAAGAGGTAGCCGACGATCCCGAAGATCAGCGCCAGCCAGATGTCGAATTCCTTGCTGGCAACGGTGAAGGCACCGATGAAGCAGATGATCACGATCAGCGGCCCGACGATCGAGAACGGGATGCGCAGGATCGAGGCGAAGAGCGGCACGGTCGCCAGCACGACGATGACCGCGACGACATTGCCGAGATACATCGAGGCGATCAGGCCCCAGACGAAATCCGGGCGCTCGACGAAGAGCATCGGGCCGGGATTGAGCCCCCAGATCATCAAGCCGCCCATCATCACGGCGGCCGTCGCCGAGCCGGGAATGCCAAGCGCGAGCATTGGCAGCATCGCGGCCGAACCGGCCGCGTGGTCGGCGGTCTCGGGCGCGATCACGCCCTCGGGCTCGCCCTTGCCGAACTTCTCGGGATTGCGCGAGGAGCGCTTGGCCATGGCATAGCTCATGAAGGAGGCCGCGGTCGGGCCTCCAGGCGTGATCCCCATCCAGATGCCGATGACGCTGGAGCGCAGCAGCGCCAGCCAGTAGCGCGGCAGCTTGGCTGCGGTCTTCAGAACGTCGGTCATCCTGACCTTGGCGTGGACACCGTCGAACTTCAGCCCCTCCTCCATGGTCAGCAGCAATTCGCCGATGCCGAACAGCCCGATGACCGCGATGAGGAAGCTGACGCCGGCGAGCAGCACGTCGAGATCATAGGTCAACCGGACGCTGCCGGAGACCGAGTCCATACCGACCGAGGCGAGCGCAAAGCCGACACCCATCGAGACGATGGCCTTCAAGGGGGTGGCGCCACCAAGGCCGATGAAGCTCGCAAAGGTCATGAAATAGACCGCGAAATACTCGGGCGAGGAGAATTTCAGCGCGAATTTGGCAACCCAGCCGGAGAGCAGCGTGATCAGGATGACGCCCGCCATCGCGCCGAAGCCGGCGGAGAGGAACGCGAAGGACAAGGCTTCGGTCGCCCTGCCCTGCTTGGCCATCGGGTGACCGTCGAATGTGGTTGCGACGGAGGACGGTTCGCCCGGGATGTTGAACAGGATCGAGGTGGTCGAGCCACCGAAAAGCGCGCCCCAGTAGAGCGAGGTCAGCAGGATGATCGCGGAGACCGGATCCATCGAGAAGGTCAGCGGCAGCATCAGCGACACGCCGTTAGGCGCGCCGAGGCCGGGCAGGACACCAACCAGTATGCCGAGCAGGACGCCCGCCATCATCAGCAGGATGTGGTGAGTGGTGAGCGCGACCGAGAAGCCGTGCATCAGGGAGGCGACATTATCCATGAGGCGGCACCGATCCGGAAAGGGAGATGATCACAGGCCGAGGAAAGACTCGAGCGGCCCCTTGAGCAGGCCGATCTGGAAGAACTTTTCGAGCGCGAGATAGAACAGCACGGCCGTCACGAAGGCGGTGCCGAGCGAGGCGAACCAGCTGTAGCGACCCTGGAAGCGCATGGTGAAGACGAGATAGAGAATGGTCGCGACATACATGCCGAGCGTGACGCTCAGCACGGCGAAGGCCAGCATCGGCAGGAAGAAGGCGGCAACGCGCTTGCCCTGCTCGCGATCGAGAAAGACGTCCTGCAGATTGCCGCTTCCGGTAAAGCGCTTGCTCAGCGTCAGCACCAAGGTGCCGAGGCTCGCGGCGGCAACAAGCAGACCGGTATAGAAGGGGAAGGCGCCCGGCTGTGGCCCGGACGAATCCCAGCCGACGCCGAAGTCCAGTGCACCATAGACGATGCCGAGCCCGAAGATCATCGTGACCACGGCCATGGCGGATTCAGCCCAGAAGCGGGTGATCATCGCAGCCTCCTCCAGCGAACGGCTTCAGGCCGTCTCTTCACATTCAACGCGCCTGTCCCGGTCCTGTCGAAGGCGCCGGGTCAGGAAACGACCTGCCGCCGGCCGGCCCGTGGGCCGGCCGGCGGCAGGGAACCGTCTTACTTGACGACCCAGCCTTCGGCTTCGAAGGTCTTCTTGTTCGCGGCTTCGTCCTTGGCGACGAAATCGGCGAATTCCTTGCCCTTCATGAAGCGGCCGGTCTGCGAGGTGCGGGTGATGAATTCCTGCCACTCCGGCGTCTTGCTGACCTTTTCCATGATGTCGGCGTAGTAAGCGACCGCATCGGCGGGAACTTCGGCCGGCAGCCAGACGGTGCGCGGCATCTGGAATGTCTCGAGCGGGAGGCCAGCCTCCTTGCAGGTCGGGATATCGCCCCAGCCCTTGCCCTCGAAGACCGCCTCGCCCTTGGCGAGACGCACCGGGCTGAACACGCAGAGCGGCTTCACCTGGCCGGCCTTCCACTGGCCGATATTCTCGTTGGGGTTGTTGACGTTGGAGTCGATGTGACCACCGGCGAGCTGCACGGCGGCTGCGCTGCCGCCCTGGAACGGCACGTAGATCCACTTCACGCCAGCGGCTTCCTGGATCATCGAGGTCAGCGTCTGGTCGGTGTCCTTCGACTGGCTGCCGCCCATCTTGAGCGAGCCGGGCTTGGCCTTGACCGCATCGATATAGCTCTTGGCATCGGCATAGGGAGCCTGGCCGTTGACCCAGAGGATGAACTCGTCCAGCGCCAGCGCCGAGACCGGCGTCAGATCCGAGAGCTTGTAGCCGAGCTTGGCGACGTAAGGCAGCAGATAGGCGTTATTGGTGCCGAAGATGACGCGATGGGGGTCGCCCTTGCCGGCGCGGCCATGGAGGTAGCCTTCAGCGCCGCTGCCGCCACCCTTGTTCACCACCACGATCGGCTGGTCGAAGAGCTTGTGCTTGGTGATGATCGACTGGATGACGCGGGCAAAATTGTCGGTGCCGCCGCCGGCGCCCGAGGTGACCACGAATTCCACCGGCTTGGTGGGCTGCCAGGCCTGCGCGGCGGTTGCACCGGCCAGGCTGAACGCGACCGCAATACCAACCGCAATGCTCGTCTTTTTCATTCGTTTCTCCCTTCGTGATTAGATGCCGGGCGGCTCATGAAACGGCTGCCCGGCCGCGGTGAACTCAAGCCGCCTTGCGTGCGGCCCTTCCTTCATTCGCCATCTTGATGGCGAGGCTGAGCGCCGCACGGGTCGCGCCGAGATTGGCGATGCCCTTGCCTGCGATCTCATAGGCGGTGCCGTGCGCCGGCGTGCAGATCGGGAACGGGAAGCCGCCGATCAGCGTGACGCCACGGTCGAAGCCGATCAGCTTCATCGCGATCTGGCCCTGGTCGTGATACATCGTCAGCACGGCATCGAAATCACCGTTCCTGGCGCGCAGGAAGACGGTGTCGGAGGGGAAAGGCCCCTCGACGGTGAAGCCCCGGGCCTTGGCCTGCTTCACGGCAGGCTCGATCGTCTCGATCTCGTCACGGCCGAAATTGCCGCCATCGCCGGCATGCGGATTGATGCCGGCCACGGCAATGCGCGGCGGGTTGAAGCCGGCAGCGCGCAGATTGCCGTCGGCCAGCGTCAGCGCCTTGAGGATGCGCTCCTGGCTGATCGCAGCCGCGACCTCGGACAGCGGGATATGCGAGGTGACACGGGCGTTCCACAGCCCGTCGAGAATGTTGAACTCGCTGGCATCGCCCTCATAGCCGATGGCATCGCGCACGAAGCGGATCTCGTCGTCATAGCCCGGATAGGCGAAGCGCATCGCAGCCTTGTTGAAGGGCGTGAAGAACACGGCATCGGCCTTGCCTTCCCCAGCGAAGCGGAGCGCCCGACGGAAATTATCGGTCGCCGCCTGGCCGCCGGCGAGCGTCGCCTTGCCACGCTCGAGGGCGGCCGGATCGTGATTGGCGAGATCGATGAAGACCGGCTTCGCCGACTGTGCCGGAATCTCTTCGCCCTCGCGAATGACCAGCACGTCCGGATCGACCTTGGCGTCCGCAGCGCCGAGATCGAGCAGGCGCTTGTCGCCGAAGACGACATAGCGGGCAGACGAGCGCAGATCGGGCTCGAGCAGGATGCGCGCCAGCAATTCGGGGCTGATGCCGGACGGATCCCCCATCGCGACGGCTATCGTCGGCAGTGATCCGTTTGCGCGCATGTCCATCGCTCTCATTCTCCCACATGGCCGGATGTGATCAGGGCCAGACTTGGCCATCGACCTAGCATAGCCCTCTAAACGCTACAAGTATGCTGTATGCAGCATATCCATCTTGCTATAGGCTGAGCGCAAAGTGGCGGCCGGTTCAGAGTCGCGACGCGGCGCCCGGAGGATCTGCCCATGAACTTTCATTCGCTCTACAGCGGCATCAAGACCCCGATCGAGACCTGTCTGGTCGGCAGCGGCGGCTTCGGCCAGAGCTTCCTGGGCCAGGCAAGGCGGATCAGGCTGGTCAATGCGCGCATCGCGGTGGACATGACACCTGAGGGCGCAGCCCGTGCCATGGCGGCCGCCGGCATCCCCGCCTCCGAAATCGTCGCCTGCGAAACACCGGCGGAAGCCAAGGCGGCCTGGGAGGCCGGTCGCCATATTGCCGCCGGGCGTCTGGAGACCGTCATCGACCTGCCCTTCCACCTGCTGATCGAGGCGACCGGCAGCCCGGAAGCCGCAACCCGCCACAGCCTGGCGGCGATCGAGGCCGGGCGCCATGTCGCGCTCGTTTCCAAGGAAGCAGACAGCGTCGTCGGCCCCGGTCTCGCCCGCATGGCGCAGGACAAGGGCGTCGTCGTCACGCCGGTGGACGGCGACCAGCCGAGCCTGCTGATTGCCCTCGTCACCTGGGCCGAGGTGCTCGGGCTGGAGATCATCGCCGCCGGCAAGTCGAGCGAATATGATTTCGTTCTCGATGCCGCGACCGGTGCGGTGACCTGCAACGGGGTGACGCATTCGCTCCCTAAGTTGCGCGAGCATTGGCTGCCCGGTTCGCGTTCGACCGTCCGCAATGCCGCCGAGCGTGCCCGCATCCTGGGCAGCGCCTTCCCGCTCAGGGCCGTTCCTGATCTCTGCGAAATGACGCTTGTCGCCAATGCGACCGGGCTTGGCCCCGATACGCCCGGCTTCCATGCCCCGCCGGCCCGCATTCCCGAAATCGCCGACCTCTTCGCCGAACGCCGCCAGGGTGGCCTGAGCGCCGGCACACGCCGCGTCGATGTCTTCCATCATCTCCGTCTGGCGGAGGAAGCGAGCTTCGCCGGCGGCGTCTTCATCGTCGTGCGCTGCGAGGACGATGCCACCTGGGACATGCTTGCCGGCAAGGGCCATGTGGTCAGCCGCACTGCCAAGACCGCGATGCTTTACCTGCCGCGACACCTGCTCGGCATCGAGGCCGCGACCAGCATTCTCGATGCGGCCGGGCTCGGCCGGTCCGGCTATGGCGAGGATTATCGTCCGCGCTGGGACCTGGTTGCCGTTGCGGAGCGGGACCTGCCGGCCGGCACCGTGCTCACCATGGGCGGCCATCACCACAGCATCGACAGCGTCGGCGCCGAAATGCGTCCGGCCGCGGCGCTCGCCGATGACCGCCCTGCCCCGTTCTACCTGGTTGCCAACCGCAAGCTGGTTCGCCCCGTGGCGGCCGGAGCCGCGATCAAACTCGGCGATGTCGAGATCGATCAGGGCTCGGCCCTCCTCCAGACCCGGCGCAGGCAGGACGAGATCTTCGCCGAAAGCCCGGTGGAGCGCGCAGCTGCGGCGCGTTGACAGGCTGACGACCCCATGCCGTAACGATGAAAACGAGGGACGGCGATGACAAACGAAGCCGACATCACCCGGGCCGCGCCGGATATCTATCCGCGCATCACCCGGCGCACCTTGCATGACGAGGTCCTGGAGCGCCTGCGCGACATGATCATCGAAGGCCGGCTCGCGCCTGGCCAGCGGATCAACGAAGGGCAGGTCGGCGCCCAGCTCGGCGTCTCGCGCACTCCACTGCGCGAGGCGATCAAGACGCTGGCAAGCGAAGGTCTGGTCGAGATCCTGCCCGCCAAGGGCGCGATCGTGCGCCGCTTCACCGACAAGGATCTCGCCCAGATCCTGCAGGTGCTGAAGACGCTCGAGCAACTCGGAGGCCGGATGGCCTGTCAGCTGGCCAGCGACGAGACGATCGAGGCGATCCACGCACTGCACAGGCAGATGCTGGAGCTATATGAGACCAAGAACCGGCTCGAATATTTCAAGCTCAACCAGGCGATCCACAGCGCCATCGTGGCCGCTTCCGGCAATGCCGTGCTGATGGAGATGCACGAGACCCTGCAGGCGCGGATCAAACGGCTGCGCTTCATCGGCAATGAGGGCCCGGTGAAATGGGCCGGGGCCGTGGCGGAGCATGAGGAGATGATCGTCGCGCTGAAGAAGCGCGACGCGGACGCACTGGCGGACGTCATCGGCCGGCACATGGACTCGACACGGCTGCGTGTCAGCGACGTCCTCTAACCCCGATATCCGGAACCTCGGCGCGGATTGCAGGTTATCCCTCATTGGGGGGCCGCACAGCTGCGAGGAATTGATGAGAGCAGTCCTGCTTGCCCTGGTGGCACTGGCGTTTTGCGTTTCCCGTGCTCCTGCACAGGAAGCGCTCCAGGCCGATGAATTCGTCAGACGAGCCGCAGTCTCGAACATGATGGCCGTCGAGCTCGGCACGCTCGCCTTGCAGAAGAGTTCCTCGCCCGAGATCAAGGCCTTTGCGCATCAGGCCGTGAACGACCGCACGATCGCAGGCACCGGCTTGCGCCAGATCGTGGCGAAGCGCTCTGGCATCGCCCTGCCGGAACGGCCCGACCAGGCGCATCAGGACATCCTGCGCGAGCTCGGCGACAAGCAGGGGCCTGAGTTCGACCGCGCCTATGTCGGCGCGCAGAAGCAAGCCCAGGACGAGGCGATGGCGCTGTTTTCCGGCTACGCCCAGGCTGGCACGGATACCGAACTGAAGGGTTTTGCCAGCAAGACCTTGCCGCTCCTGCAAACCCAGGCCGAACTGACCCGAAAACTGCCGGGCGCAGACTGAAGCGCGCTCCCCGGCACGGCGTCGTCTCGAGCGCCCCGGCCCGGGTTCCGACCCCTGAAGACCGGGGTGCGACCCTTGCGCGAATTCGCAGAAGAGCCGGCCACTAGCCCCGAAGGCCGGTGTCGAGCTCACGGAGGAAATCTCCCATGCGGCTTCGACCGGCAGGCACGTTGGGCATGCGCCGCAAGACGTCGCGAACGGCCGGAGGCGCGTGTTTCAGAGCCCAGCGAAGCTGCTCTTCGCCGACGGTCTCGTCATCTCCCGCTGCGATTTCCAGGGCCTGTGCCTGATGAGCCGCTGCGCCGAGGATGTGCCTGACCTGGTGCGGAGTGGCCTTGGGGTGCAGATACGCGGCCGCGGCCGCGAGACTGGCGGCTCGGGCGGCATCAGTGGCGGCAGGATCCTGCGCCTCGCGAGCGGCGGCATGCGCCGCCCAGGCCTGCGAGCGTAACAGAGCGGTCCGCCTGCCTCCATGCCCGAACGCCTCCGCACCCTCGATCGCGTCTCGCGGACGATGATCGGCAGGGTATCTGGATTCGAAAAGCGGCAGCGCCTGCCTGGCACAGCTTGCGGCATAGAGCGCGATCGCGCGCAGTTCGTCCTCGCCGAGTTGCATCGCGGTCTCGTCGTCAGCCATCGTCGTCCCTGGCGAGGCACCGAAAGCCCGATTGCGGTGCCAGAGCGATAGCGCGAGTGACAGGCCCCAAGCCTAGAGCACGCAGGCATACATGACGAAGACGCCGCCCGATCCGAACGGCCGTTCGTAAAGCGCGCGCGCCGGCTCGTTGTCCAGCTCGGTTCCGACCCAGACCTCCTCGCAACCGAGTTCGCGGCCCCAGGCGAACATGTCGTCAAGCATCCGCCGCGCCAACCCCTGGCGCTGCAGCGCGGGGGCAACGGCGACCTCATCGATATAGAGTTCCGTCTTCTTGTCGGGATGGCGATGGATCACGGCAGCGACCTGCGCCACCACCACGTCCTGGCGAAGCCCGACAAGCATGAGATGGCCCGGCGAGGCGAGATAAGCGCTGAGCCTTGCCGGATCGACCGGCTCGTCGAAGACATCCTCGTCGACGCGGTCGAACAGGGCCATGTCCGCCGCGGTTACCCGCCTGATCTCGACTTCCACGATCTGCTCCCGTCCGGCCCGCTTGACAGTCATCCGGCCCTCGCCTCCGCTTGTCGCAAAACTGGATGGGGAAGGATACGCCGGTCATGCTGACCCTCCGCCAGATCGAGGTGATCCGCGCCATCATGATCACCGGCACGATTGCCGGGGCGGCCAAGCTGCTCAGCGTCTCGGCGCCGGGCATCAGCCGAGCGTACGCTGCGGCTGAAACTGTTCGAGCGCCGGCATGGGCGCTACATTCCAACCCCTGAGGCCAACGACATCTTCGAGCAGATCAACGGGGTCTACAAGAAGGTCGACGACCTGCATTACACGCTCGCCCGCATCGAGCGCGGCGGCGAGATCGAGCTCAAGCTCGGCTCCGTGCCGAGCATCTGCCATGTCATGGTGCCTCGTGCGATCGAGCGGCTGCGGCGCAAGCATCCGGACCTGCGCATCGACATCAACATCCTGAAGATCGAGGAGGCGCTCGACTATCTCCTGCTCGGCAAGGGCGAGATCGCGGCGATGAGCTACAAGCTCGACCATCCCGGTATCGATTTCGTCCCCCTGGCGGTGGGCGAACTGCTCTGCATCGTCCCCGACAGCCATGAGCTTGCCGGCCGCGCCTGCCTGTCGGCGCGCGAGATCGTGCAGCACGAACTGATCGGCATCGATCCCAACGATCCCTATGGCCGGGTCATGAGCGAGATCTTCAGCCGGCAGGGCCTGGCCTATGACATGCGGATCAAGGCCCGCTTCGGCACCACGGTCTGCTCGCTCGTGCGGGCCGGGCTCGGCATCGCCATCATCGACCAGTTCACCGTCGCGCATGGCTCGATGCAGGGCATCACCGCGATCCCGATCGAGGAGCCGACCCGCTTCCAGACCTATGTTGCGATCAAGAACGACAAGGCGCCCTCGCTCTATGCCGAAACCTTCGTCACCCTGCTGCGCGAGGAGATGAACGCGGTGGTCTCATCCCGCCTGCGCGCCCCAGTCAAGGCGGTGGAAAAGATAACATCAGGTTAGGTAATGCGATTGAATTGGTTATCGCGTTACTAGCCTAAATCGGTTTATCTGACGTATGGCAACGCCTGCGACCATGACGGGCGAGCCAAGAGGGATCGGACATGCCGGCAATCGCCGTCGCCAACAGGACCACGCGTGTGCTGCTCGGCTCGCCGATCGCGCATTCTGTGTCACTGGCGATGCACGCGGCGGCCGCACGGGCCGCCCGTTTCGAAGCGCGGTGCCACCTGATCGAGATCATCGGCGCAGAGCCTTCGGATAACGCGAAGGCCGAGGCCTTCGACAGGGTCATGGCGGCGCGCGCGACGATCGATCGCGCTGCCTGAGCGACGCCCCGGCGAGACCGGGCGGAGACAAGAAACCGGACAACTGGAGGAAACATCATGACATTCAAATGGATCATCGCCGCGGCCCTCGGCGCAGGGCTCGCGACGCCGGCGCTGGCGCAGGACAAGGTCAAGCTCGTCGACGTCGTCGAGCTCTCGGGTGCGGGCGCGACCGCCGGCACCAACTGGAAGAACGGCATCGATCTCGCCGTCGCCGACATCAATGCCAAGGGCGGCATCCTCGGCAAGCAGATCGAGATCGTCCATTACGACACGCAGACCAACCCGGGGAACACCCGCGCCGCGGTGCAGCGCGCCATCGACGAGGGCACCTATGCCGTGCTCGGCCCGGTCTTCTCCGGCCCGATCGGCGCCTCGATGCAGATTTCCCAGCGTGCAGAGATCGCCCAGTTCGTCGGCGGCGAGGCTGCCGGCCTGACCAAGCAGGGCAACCAGTACCTGTTCCGCACCTCGCTCAGCCAGGCGGCGGCGATGCCGAAGATCGCGAACTATCTGAAGAACACGGTCAAGGCGGGTTCGGTCGCCGTCGTCTGGGTCAATAACGACTTCGGCAAGGGCGGGCGCGACGCCATCCTGCCCGAACTCGAGAAGGCCGGCATCAAGGTGGCGGCCGATGTCGCGACCGAACAGGGCCAGGCCGATTTCGCCGCCGACGCCATCAAGATCAAGAACTCGAATGCCGACGCCATCTTCGTCTATCTCAACGAGGAAGAGAGCGCCCGCTTCCTGCGCGCCGCCAAGCAGCAGGGCATCAGCAAGCCAATGGTCGGCGAGACGACGCTGCTCGGCGCCAAGGTCATCGAGCTCGCGGGCGACGCTGCCAACGGCGTCAAGGGCCATGTCGGCCTCTCGATCGACGCGCCGATCCCGGCCTTCCAGGAATTCGGCAAGAAGTACCAGGCCAAGTACAACTATGCCTCCGACCATAACGGCCTGAAGGGCTACATGGCCGTCTACATGATCAAGTGGGCGACCGAGAAGCAGAACAAGTTCGACAAGAAGGGCCTCGCCGATACGCTGCGCGGCGCGACGATCAAGCCTTCGGACGAGCCGGGAATCCTGATGGAAACCACCATCGAGAGCAATGGCGACCTCGACCGCGAGAGCTTCCTCGCCGAGGTGATCAACGGCAAGCAGGTGATCAACGCGACCCTGCCCAAGATCAAGCCGTAAGACCCAGCCTCACGACGACGACACCTCGTCACGTCATCCCGGGCGACCGCACGGACGCCCGGGATCCAGAAGCGGACGCAACGCGCCGGAACTGGCTTGCGGCTCCATGCGGCCTGCGGCCGCCAGCGCCGGGGGGACGACGGCAGGTCGGAACACAGGCAGCGCCAACAGGACAAGGACGCGCCATGGCTGAATTCATCGCCTATCTCATCGCCGGCATCGCCACCGGCGCGATCTACGCGCTGGCCGCGATCGGCTTCACGCTGGTCTGGCAGACCTCTCAGACGATCAATTTCGCCCAGGGCGAGTTCGTCATGCTGCCGGCGGTGCTGGTCCTGCTCGCCATCAAGCTGTTCGGCGCGCCGATCTGGTTGGGCGCACTGATCGGCATCGCCGCCTTCATCCTGATCTTCGGCGTCGGGTTCAAGGTCGCGGTGGTCGATCCGATGATCCGGCACGGCGTCCTGCCGCTTGCCATCGCCACGATGGCGCTCTCGATCATCATGAAGGAAGGCGCCAAGGACGGCTTCTCGGCGGAGGCACAGAACTTCCCCTCGTTCGTGCCGACCCAGACGATCTCGGTCTTCGGCGCCTCGATCTCGCTGCAGCATGTCGCCATCATCGTCGTTGCATTCGCGGTGATCGGCCTGCTGCAATGGTTCGTCGGCGGCACGCGGCTTGGCCGACAGATGCAGGCCACGGCCCAGAACCCGACCGTCGCGCGCATTCTCGGCATCCCGGTCGAGCGCATGGTCCTGCTGACCTTCGTGATCAACGCCGCGCTCGCCGTCGTCGCCTCGGTGCTGATCTCACCGATCTATCTGGCAAAATTCTCGAACGGCGAGGTCATCGGCCTGTTCGCCTTCATCGCCGCCATCGTCGGAGGCTTCAACCAGGTGCGCGGCGCGCTGGTCGGCGGACTCGTGGTCGGCATCGTCGACAGCATGGCGGCGGCCTATATCTCATCCTCCTATCGCCTGGCCGTGCCGCTCGTTCTTCTCGTCGTCATCATCCTGCTCAAGCCGGAAGGCCTGATGGGCCGCAAAGAGGAGCGCCGCGTATGACCGCGCCCGCGACCGAGGCAAGCCTGCCGCAGCAGCGCGGCCGCCTTTCAAGAGTGCCGTCCCTTGCCGCCTTCGCCGACGGCACCCTGATCACGCTGATGCTCGGCGCCGTCATCCTCTGGTTCGCCCCGGCCGGCATGGGCCGCTATGGTACCTATGTGCTCTCGCTCTGGCTGGTGATGAGCATTGCCGTGATGGGCCTCAACCTGACGCTCGGCTATGCCGGCCTGAAGTCTTTGGCACAGGCCGCCTTCATGGGGCTCGGCGCCTATGCGACGGCGCTGCTGACCACCAAGGCCGGGCTGAACTGGTACGCCTCCTTTGCGATCTCGGGCCTGCTGACCTTCGCGGTCGGGCTAGTGCTCGGTTTCCCGGCGCTGCGGGTCAAGGCGCATTACCTCGCCTTCGTCACGCTCGCCTTCTCCACGCTGATCTGGCTGATCCTGCGCAACGAGCAATGGCTGACCGGCGGCGTCTTCGGGCTCTCGAACATCCCGCGCCCCAGCTTTTTCGGGCTCAAGCTCGACGGCGCGCTCGCCTTCCACCGTTTCGTCGTCATCGTCACCCTGATCCTGGCGATCGCGCTATGGTGGATGATCCGCTCGCCCTGGGGCCGCGCCTTCACGGCGCTGCGCGAGAACCCGATCCGGGCCGCCAGCCTCGGCATCGACACGCGCATGTACACGCTGCTCGCCTTCGCCATCGGCTCGGCCTATGCCGGCTTTGCCGGCGCGCTCTACGCTCCGCTGGTCGAATTCATCGACCCCTCGCCCTTCTCGCTGTCGCAGAGCTTCTTCTTGCTGCTGATGGTGGTCGCGGGCGGCGCCGGCTACCTGCTCGGCCCGTTCATCGGCGCGCTGCTCGGCGTGGTGCTGCCGGAATGGCTGCGCGTCGTCGGGTCGCTCTACCTGATCATCTTCGCGACCATCGTCATGCTGCTGCTGATCGCCTGCCCGCAGGGCGTGAGCGGCCTGCTCGAACGCGGCTGGGCGAAGCTCACCGGCAAGGGCAAGATCGGCAAGAGCGTGGCCGCCAACACCGGAGGCCGCTCATGAGCCCGGTCCTCGAAGTCTCGAACATCCACAAGGCCTTCGGCGGCATCAAGGCGGTGAACGGTGTCTCCTTCTCCGTCAAGGAGGGCGAGATCCTCGGCATCATCGGGCCGAATGGCTGCGGCAAGTCGACCCTGTTCAACTGCATCCTGGGCCAGCTCGACCCGACCGAGGGCACGGTGAAACTCGACGGCAAGGAGGTCACCGGCATGCGCCCCTCCGACCTCAACCGCCTCGGCGTCAGCCGCACATTCCAACTGCTCCAGGTCTTCCCCGAGCTCTCGGTGCGCGAGAACCTGATCCTCGCCGGCCAGGAACATGAGGGCACGATGCTCACGCGCTTCTTCGGGCGGCGCGATGCCGGGCTGACGGAGAAGGCCGACCGGATGATCGGTTTCTTCAAACTCGGCCATCTCGTCGACGCCAAGGCGGGCGGGCTCTCCTATGGCCAGCAGAAGCTGCTCGATGCCGCGATGGCCTTCATGGCGGGGCCCCGCCTCGTGTTGCTCGACGAGCCGGCAGGCGGCGTCAATCTGACCATGCTCGGCGACCTGAAGGAACGCCTGCGCGCCATCAATGCCGAGCAGGGCGCGACTTTCGTGGTGATCGAGCACAACATGGACTTCGTCATGTCGCTTTGCACCCGCGTGCTCGTGCTGGCGGAAGGCAAGGTCCTGGCCGAGGGAACGCCTGCCGAAGTCAGGGCCAATCCACAGGTCATCGAAGCCTATCTCGGCCATTGAGGAGCGACTGGAATGGACGCCCATATCCTCGAACTCGACGGCGTGGTCGGCGGCTATGGCGCCATGACCATCCTGAACGGCACGAGCTTCAAGGCCCGGCGCGCCGCCATCACCACGGTGATCGGCCCCAACGGCGCCGGCAAGTCGACCGTCTTCAAGGCGATCTTCGGCCTGCTCAAGGTCCGCGAGGGCCATATCCGGCTGGACGGCACCGAGATCACCCACTGGAACCAGCGCAAGCTCCTGGAGGCCGGCATCTGCTACGTGCCGCAGGGACGCAACATCTTCCCCGAGCTCTCCGTGCGCCATAATATCGAGCTCGGCGCAGTCGCGGCGGGCTCGCACATCACCGATATGCCCAAGCGCCTCGAAGCCGCGCTCGATCGCTTTCCGGCGCTGCGCCCCAAGGCCGACCAGCAGGCGTCCACCCTCTCGGGCGGCGAGCAGAAGCAGCTCGAGATCGTGCGCGGATTGCTGCTCGACCCCAAGCTCGTGCTGATCGACGAGCCCTCGATCGGGCTGTCGCCGATGATGGTGCAGGAGACTTTCGGCATCCTGCAGGACCTGCGCACGCGCGGTGTCACCATCCTGATGGTCGAGCAGAATGCCCGCTCGGCGCTGGAGATCTCCGATGAGGGGCTTGTGCTGGAGCTGGGCCAGACCAGGATGCAGGGACCGGCTGCCGATATCCTCGCCGATCCGCGCGTCGGCCAGCTTTTCCTCGGCGGCGCAATGACGGAGGCCGCATGAGCAAACCTCTCCAGATCGCGCTCGTCGGCGCCGGCCTGATCGGCCGCGCCCATCTCCTGCGCATCGAGGCCTCGCCGGATTGCGCACTGGCCGCCATCTGCGACCCGACCGAGGCGGCAAAGGCCATCGCGGCCGAGCGGAATCTGCGCTGGTTCCCGTCGCAGCAGGAGATGCTGGCAGCGATGAAGCCGGACGGCGCCATCATCGCGACGCCCAATGCGCTGCATGTCCCGGGCGCGATCGACTGCCTCGAGGCCGGCGTGCCGGTGCTGGTCGAGAAGCCGCTCGCCGAGAGCGTCGCTGCGGCGCAACAGCTCGTCGATGCCCAGGCGCGCACGGGCGTCGCCGTGCTTGCCGGCCATCACCGCCGCCACAACCCGATCGTCAAGGCGGCGCGAAGGATCGTCGGCGAAGGCGGCATCGGCCGACTGGTCGCGGTCAATGCGCTGTTCCTGATCAAGAAGCCGGACGACTATTTCGACGTCGCCTGGCGGCGCGAGCCGGGCGGCGGGCCAGTGCTGATCAACCTGATCCACGATATCGACAATCTCCGCTTCATCTGCGGCGAGATCGACAGCGTGCAGGCCATCACCTCCAACGCGACACGCGGCTTTGCCGTCGAGGACAGCGCCGCCCTGATCTTCCGCTTCAGCAATGGTGCACTCGGGACCGCGACCGTCTCGGACGTAACGCCCTCGCCCTGGAGCTGGGAGCTCAGTTCGGGCGAGAACAAGGCCTATCCGCAGCGCGAGGGCCATTGTTACCTGATCGCCGGCAGCGAAGGCTCGCTGGCCTTGCCGAAGCTCGATTTCTGGCACTACGGGGACAAGGCCGGCTGGTGGGAGCCGCTCCAGCACGAGAGCCGTGGCGTCGAGCCTGTCGAACCGCTGGCCGAACAACTCAGGCACTTCTGCGCCGTCATCCGCGGCAGCGAAGCGCCGCTGACCGGCGCAGCCGATGCCGCCCGCACGCTGGCGGTCGTCGAGGCCGTTGCAGAGGCAGCCCGAACCGGGGCAACCGTCAAGCCCGCTCCGCTGCGGGTCTTGTCCGGGACAGGTGCAGCATGAAACCGACCTCGATCGCCACCGTCTCGCTCAGCGGCGATCTTGCCGAGAAGCTGCAAGCCATCGCCGGCGCCGGGTTCGATGCGGTTGAGGTCTTCGAGAATGACTTCCTGACCTTCGACGGCAGCCCGCGCGATGTCGGCCGGATGATCGCCGATCTCGGCCTGGGCATCGCCGCCTTCCAGCCCTTCCGCGATTTCGAGGGCATGCCGGAGCCGCAGCGCGCCCGCGCCTTCGCCCGGGCCGAGCGCAAATTCGCGATCATGAACGAGCTCGGCGCCGAGCTGATGCTGATCTGCTCCAATGTCTCGCCGCCGGCCGAGGCCGGCATCGACCGTGCAGCGGCCGATCTGCGAGAGCTCGGAGCCCTGGCGGAGAAACATGGCGTCAAGGTCGGGTTCGAGGCGCTGGCCTGGGGCCGGCATATCAACGACTACCGCGACGCCTGGGAGATCGTGCGCCGGGCCGACCATCCGCGCATCGGCCTGATCCTCGACTCGTTCCACACGCTTGCGCGGCGCTCGCCCCTGGGGCCGATCACGACGATCCCCGGAGACCGCATCTTCCTCGTCCAGCTCGCCGATGCGCCCGCGCTGGACATGGATGTGCTGAGCTGGAGCCGGCATTTCCGCTGCTTCCCCGGACAGGGCGATCTGCCGGTGGCGAATTTCGTCAGGGCCGTCGAGGCGACGGGCTATTCCGGGCCGCTCTCACTCGAGGTCTTCAACGACCAGTTTCGCGCCGGCTCGGCCCGGCGGCTCGCGACCGACGGCGTGCGCTCGCTGATCCAGCTCGCCGACCAGGTCGCGCCGGAGCTGCCACCGCGCGCGCCCTGCCTTGCCGTCGAGTTCATCGAGTTCGCGCTCGACGAGGAGACGGCCCACAGCCTGGCGGAACTCTTCACCGCGCTCGGCTTCCGGCAGACCGGGCACCATGTCAGCAAAGCGGTAACGCGCTGGAGCCAGGGCGGCATCAATCTCGTGCTCAACACCGAGAAGGACGGCTTTGCCCAGTCGCATGCGATCATGCACGGGCCCGGCGTCTGTGCGATCGGCCTGCGGGTGGCGGATGTGGCGCAGGCCATGGCGCGGGCGAAGCAGCTCAAAATCGCAGCCTTCGAGCAGCCGATCGCGCCGGGCGAGATGCATATTCCGGCGATCCGTGGAGTCGGCGGCGCGCTGATCTACTTCACCGAGCCCAAGGGCGAGCTCGGCCATGTCTGGGAGAAGGAGTTCATCGCAACGGTAGATGAGCGCGCGCCCTCACCTGCCCTCCTGGACAGCGTCGACCATATCTCGCAGTCGATGGACTACGAGGAGATGCTGTCCTGGCTGCTGTTCTATACCTCGCTCTTCGAACTGGAGCGCATCCAGCAAACCGATGTCGCGGATCCCGCCGGACTGGTCGCGAGCCGGCCGATCATCAGCAGAGACGGTGCCGTCCGCTTCGTGCTCAACGGTTCGCAGGCGACACGGACGCTCTCCTCGCGCTTCGTCTCCGAGCATTTCGGCTCTGGCGTGCAACATATCGCCTTCAGCGCACCCGACATCTTTGCCGCCGTCACGGCGATGCGCGCGGCAGGGCTGTCCTTCCTCGACATCCCCGCGAACTATTACGACGACCTGGAGGCCCGGCACGGACTGGAGCCCGACGTCATCGACCGGCTGCGCGAGCACCACATCCTCTACGACCGCGACGGCGAGGCCGAGTTCCTGCAGGTCTACAGTCACGTCTTCGCCCAGCGCTTCTTCTTCGAGATCGTCGAGCGTCGCGGCGGCTATTCCGGTTTTGGCGCGGTCAATGCACCGATGCGCCTTGCCGCCCAGGCCCGCGAGGCACGCCCGGTGACGGTACCCCGCCCCCTGCGAGACTGAAAGGCCCGGCAAGGGAAGGCCGGAGCCTGCGCGAAGGCCGAAGCATTCGTGCAGACCCCGGCCCCGGTGAGGCGCCGCAGGGGGAGGAGCACCGCAGCGCAGCTCACTCACCCACGCAGCATGTCCATAGGTGCGGCAAAATAACGGTAGCCATCGCCCGCCTTGGCCAGATTACCGAAACCCGGCCAGGCAAAGTGATAGGACATTACGGGTGTCTTGTTGGCCGCCAGCATGCCGAGCAGCTTCACGCGCGACTGTGCGGCCTGTTTGGGGTCGCTGTCATAGGCGAATTCCATCAGCGGCTTCTCGAGCAGCAGCACCGCGTGGTGGGTCAGATCGCCAAGGAATGCGAAGGTCTTTCCGCCCGAGGACACCATGAAGATGTGATGGCCGGCGGTGTGGCCCGGCGCCGCGATCGCCTGGATGCCCGGCAGGAATTCCTGACCATCCCGGAAGAAGACGATGCGGTCGCGCACCGGCAGAAGATTGGCGCGCGCGTGTTCGACGAAGGCCTTGAGAGGCGAGCCGAGCTTGCTTTCATCCGTCCAGAAATCGAAATCGATCTGGCTGATATAGATCTGCGCATTGGGGAAATTGGCCTTGCCGTCCGCCGTGCAGATGCCGCCGATATGGTCGATATGGGCATGGCTGCAGACGATGGCGTCGATATCCCCGGGCTTGATGCCGGCCTCCTGCAGGCTCTTCTGCAGGCGCCCGGTCGTCGGGCCGAAGGCCTTCGAAAAGCCCATGCCGGTGTCGAACATCACCAGCCGATCGCCAAAATTCACCACCGGAACGTTCTGCTCGAGGACGACATTGTCCTTCGGCAGGAAGTTCGTCTCCAGCATCCTGTAGACCTCGTCCTTGGCGACGCCGACGAAATTCGTGCCGGGGTCCCCGAGCGGCAGCGGCCCGTCGGAGATGACCGTCACCTCGGAAGGGCCGAGCATGAAGCGGTAGAAATAGGGCGCCTGATTGTTGGAGAGCGGCGCCTTGGCGAAGGACATGGCGCCGATCGGCATGGTCGCCCCCGCCGCAAGCGCGACAGCGCCGCTGAGGAAGCCGCGACGGCTGGCACGGCTCGGCAAGATCAGATCCCTGGACATGGCATTCCTCCTGAACGTGACCATCCGGCGTCTTGCGCCGGTTGCTGCTGCTGGGCGTTTCGGATGAGGCGCTCCTTGAAGAGGGCCTCCCGTCCTCACGCCACCTGCGAGGATGCACGTGCCGTTGCGTGACGGCCAATAAGCCTTCGCTCTGGCGCGCATAACCGAAAGCTTGGGCGCCCCCCGGCAAGAGTGTTTCAGGGAGCGCGCGACACGACGCTGATTTCACGTCGTTTCGCTGCGCCCCGCAGCGCGTTGCCGTTCAGCCGTTGCATCGCCGTGCCGGGGGTCTCTGGCCTTCGCACGCCGCGGACGCTACCACCATGCGGCGATCATTCATGGGCCGCCGGGAGAGATGAAGCCGCGATGGATCTGCGCCAGCTCCGCTATTTCACCGCGATCGTCGAACAGGGCTCGTTCTCGAAGGCTGCAACCAAGCTGCGCGTCGCCCAGCCGGCGCTCAGCCAGCATCTGCGCCATATGGAGGATGAGCTCGGCGTGCCGCTCCTGCATCGCGGCACGCGCGGCGTCATCCCGACCGAAGCAGGCGAGCGCCTGCTCGCGCGGGCCCGCTCCATCCTCGCCGAATTCGCCGAACTGCGCGACTCCGTGCGCGGCGTATCGGCCGCGCCCGGCGGCGAGGTCCGCATCGGCCTGCCAGGCACCGTCAGCGAACAGTTCAGCGTGCCGCTGATCGAGGCGGCGCGGGACCGCTACCCCGCGGTGCGCATCCGTATCGCCGAGGCGATGAGCGGCTTCGTGCTCGACTGGCTCCGCCGCGGCGAGGTCGACCTCGCGGTGATCTACTCGACCTCCGACCCCAAGGGCCTCGGCATCCACCATGTCCTGACCGAGGAGCTCTGCCTGTTCGGAGCGCCTTCGCTGAATGCTGTCGCGGCGCCGGCCGGGGGCACCGTCAGCCTGACCGAGGCGGCCAAACTCGATCTGATCCTGCCGGGCCAGGGGCACGGGTTGCGCGACCAGATCGACGAGGCCGCGCTTGGCGTCCACGCCGCCATCAACCCGGCGATCGAGATCGAATCCTACTCGCAGATCAAGCGGCTGGCGGAGCGTGGGCTGGGCTACGGCATCCTGCCCCGCATGGCCGTCAGCGCGCAGGCCAGGGCCGGCATCTTCCAGACCTGGCGGATCGACCGGCCCGCACTCCATCGTAAGGTCTATCTCGCCTACTCGACCGAGCGCCCGATGCCGGCTGCGGCGCGCGCCATCGGCCAGCTTTCCTGGGAGATCCTGCGCGGGCTGGTGGCCGACGAAACCTGGACGGCGACGCTCGGTGAGGACGGTGATCGCCCGGCCTTATACGGCTGATCGCGATTTCCTCTTTGACAGGGCTCGCATCGCGCCCGACCTTCGGCCGGCCATAGAACTCAGCCTGCCCAAGGAAACGCCCGTGAAGATCCGCGCCGCCGTCCTGAATGCCAGCCCAGTCGCCGCGCCCTATGCGCGTTCCAGGCCGCTTGCGATCGAAGAGGTCGAGCTTGCGCCGCCCGGCCCGGGCGAGGTCCTGGTCCGCGTGCGGGCCACCGGGCTCTGCCATTCCGACCTCTCGGTGATCGACGGCAACCGGCCCCGTCCGGTGCCGATGGTGCTCGGCCATGAGGCGGCCGGCGAGGTCGTCGAGCCCGGCCCCGGCGTGAACGACCTCAAGAAGGGCGACCGCGTCATCATGGTCTTCGTCCCCTCCTGCGGCCATTGCGCGCCGTGCAGCGAGGGTCGCCCTGCCCTGTGCGAGCCCGGCAACGCGGCCAATGGCGCAGGCGAGCTGCTCGGCGGCGGGCGCAGGCTCTCGGCCCATGGCCGGGCGGTGAACCACCATGTCGGCGTCTCGGCCTTTGCCGAGCATGCGGTGATCTCGCGCTACTCGCTGGTGAAGATCGAGGCCGATATCCCGCACGAGATCGCGGCGCTGTTCGGTTGCGCGGTGCTGACCGGGGTTGGCGCCGCGGTGAACACGGCAAAGGTCCGCGCCGGCGAGAGCGTCGCCGTCGTCGGCCTCGGCGGCGTCGGGCTGAGCGCGCTGCTCGGCGCTGTCGCCTGCGGCGCCGCCCGCGTGATCGCGGTCGATCTCTCCGAGGACAAGCTCCGGATCGCCCGCGAGTTGGGCGCTACCGACACCTTCAATGCCGGCGATCCCGGCGTCGTCGAGGCGATCCGCGCGGCGACCAAAGGCGGCGTCGACCACGGTCTGGAGATGGCAGGCTCGGTCAAGGCACTCGAGCTCGCCTATCAGATCACCAGGCGCGGCGGCACGACGACCACGGCCGGCCTTGCCAACCCGGCGCACACGCTCGCGCTCGCTCCGGTCAAGCTGGTCGGCGAGGAGCGGACCCTGAAGGGCTCCTATGTCGGGAGCTGCATCCCCGGCCGCGACATCCCGCGCTTCATCGACCTCTACCTGCGCGGCAAGCTGCCGGTCGACAAGCTGCTGACCAGCACGAGCGGGCTCGACGAGATCAACGAGGGTTTTGACGCGCTGGCCGAAGGCCGCACGATCCGCCATGTGATCCTGATGTAGGCATCCGCCTCGAGGCTCATGCCTTGGAGGGCGTCGGCGCGCGCCGCGCCAGCGCAGCCGCAAGCGTGGCCGCGAGCATCAAGGCGGCAGCGACCACTGCCAGCGCCGCGAACCCGGCATGATCGTAGAGCGGCCCGCGTGGTTGGCGAGCCCCAGGCGAAGGCGATGCCGAACAGGCCGTAGCGCATGCTCGATGCCGCCACCATCGCAAGATAGATGGCAGCGACCGAGGCGGGATTCGGCGCGATCTGCCCCCTCTCCCCTTGCGGGAGAGGGTTGGGGTGAGGGGTCGCGCGACGTTGGAAGGTTTGAGGCTTGCGGGGCGATAACCGGCAAGGGCACCGCGCCCCCTCATCCGGCCCTTCGGGCCACCTCCTCCCGCAAGGGGAGAAGGTGGGGCGCAATTCCCTCCCGATAACTATCGGAGAGGGTTTTCGGCGAGGTTCCGGCGCTTCACCGTGAAAGAGTCAGCCGTGCTTGTGGACGATCGTCTTGGTCACCGCGAACTCTTCCAGCGCCATGAAGCCCTTCTCGCGGCCATGACCGCTCTTGCCGGTGCCGCCGAAGGGCAGCTCGATGCCGCCGCCGGCGCCATAGCCATTGATGAAGACCTGGCCGGCGCGGACGCCCTTCGCCACGCGCTGCTGACGCCCGCCATTGCCGGTCCAGATGCCGGCCACGAGTCCATAGGCGGTCGAATTGGCAAGCCGGATGGCGTCGCTCTCGTCCTCGAACGGGAACGCCGAGAGCACCGGCCCGAAGACCTCCTCCTGCTCCAGCCGGTTGCCCCGGGGCACCGGGCCGAACAGGGTCGGCGTGACGTAGAAGCCGCCATTCGGCACGCCCTGCGCGATCTGCCCTTCGGCGAGGACCGGGATGCCCTGCTCGCGGGCCTGGTCAATGAAGCTCTGCACCCGGCCCTGCTGCCTGGCGTTGATCACCGGCCCGCAATCGAGATCCATCTCCGGCGTTCCGGCCCGCAGCGTGGAGAACTGCCTGGCGACGGCGCCGACGAAGGCGTCATAGACGTTTTTCTGGACCAGCACGCGGCTGCCGGCGGAGCAGGTCTGCCCGGTATTCTGCACGATGGCCTTGCAGACGATCGGAACCGCCGCGTCGAAATCGGCATCGTCGAAGACGATCTGCGGGGATTTGCCGCCGAGTTCCAGCGTGCAGCCGATCAGGTTCTCGGCGCAGGCCTTCTGCACCATCTTGCCGACCTCGGGCGAGCCGGTGAACGACATGAAGCCGATGCCGGGATGGGCCGAGAGCGCAGCGCCCGCCTCATGGCCGCGCCCGGTGACGATATTGATCGCGCCATCGGGAAAGCCGACTTCGGAAGCCAGGACGGCCAGCCTGAGCGCCGTCTGGCAGGCCTCCTCCGCGGGTTTGAGCACCACCGCATTGCCCATGGCGAGCGACGCCGTCAGCGAGCGGCCGAACATCTGCGCCGGATAGTTCCAGGGCAGGATATGGCCGGTGACGCCGTGCGGCTCGTGCACGACGCTGACGCTGTAGCCGTTCATGAAGGGGATGCCATGGCCATGCACCTTGTCCGCCGCGCCGCCATAGAATTCGAAATAGCGCGCCGTCGCCTCGATATCGGCCCTGGCCTGCGCCATCGGCTTGCCGGTATCCTGCGCCTCGATCCTGGCCAGTTCGTCGAAATGGTCCTGCACCTTGAGCGCAAGCTTCGCAATCAGCCGGCCCCGCTCTGCGGCCGTCAGCTTGCCCCAGGCGCCCTCATAGGCGGCTTGAGCCGCCTTCACCGCATCGTCGATATCCTCGGCCGTGCCGCAGGCGATGCGGGTGAATTCCTCGCCGGTCGCGGGCGCAAGGACCGCCATGGTTTCGCCGGTCCGGCCGTCGACATGGCGGCCATTGATGAAATGCTGCGTCATAGGGTGTCCTTCCGAAGTCAATGCAGGCCTGCGGCTTCCAGCGAACTCGCCGCCAGACCGCCGGCAATCTCGGTCACCTCGCCGCGCTCGATCGCATAGCTGCGCTCGGCGAAGGTCCGGAGCAGGCTGGGATTGGATTCGGTGATGAGCAAGGCGATGTCGGGATGGCTGTCGCGCAGGGCGCGCAAGGCAGCCGCATAACGATTGGCGAGCACGGGGGCGAGCCCCTGGAACGGCTCATCCAGCAGAATGATGCGCGTGCCGACCATCAGTGCGCGCGCCAGCGCAGCCATCTTGCCCTGCCCGCCGGAGAGGCCGGCGGCCGGCCGGTGGCGCAGATCGGCGAGTTCCGGCAGCACCTGGTAGACGCCTTCCAGGCGCCTGGCGATCTCGGCCTCGCGCACCCTCATCACCTCGGCCGGCAGGCGGATATTCTCCTGGATGGTGAATGTCGAGAACAGGCGGCGGTCTTCCGGGGCGTAGCCGATGCCAAGGCGCGGGCGCTCATGCGGCTTGACCTGCAGCAACGGCCTGCCGTCGAAGGAGATCTCCCCGGCAGTCACCTTCAAGAAGCCCATGATGGCACGCAGCAGGCTGGTCTTGCCCGCGCCATTGCGGCCGATCAGCGCCACCGTCGCGCCCTCGGCCAGGGACAGATCGACCTTGCGCAGCACCTGCACGCCCTCGATCTCGGCAGTCAGGCCCTTGATCTCCAGCATGATCAGACTCCCACGCCGATGACGGTCTCGCGGACCTCGGGATGGTTCAGGATCTCGTCGGGCGTGCCCTCATGGGCAATGCGCCCGCCGGCCCAGACGGCGACGCGGCTGGCGTAGCGCGCGACCACATCCATGTCGTGCTCGACGAAGATGGCGGTGGTGGCGCGGGCATCGAGCGCGCGGGTGAGCGTATCCATCACCTGGAACTTCTCGTGGCTGGAGACGCCGCTGGTCGGCTCGTCCATGAAGATCAGCTTCGGTTCGAGCGCGAGCGCGACCGCGATGTCGATGAGCTTGCGCATGCCCTCCGGCAGCTCGCGCACGATGCGGCGGCCGGCCTCCTTCAACCCGACGATGTCGAGCAGCGCCCACATCTCCTCGGTCTTCGGATGACGGTCGAGCCTGAGGAAGGGCGACCATGTCCCCTCCCGGGCGCTGAGCGCCAGCAAGAGGTTCTCGATCACCGTGTTCTCGAGGAAGAGCTGCGGGATCTGGAAGGAACGACCGACGCCGAGCCGGGTGATGGCGCGCGGCGAGAGCGCCGTGATGTCGCTTCCCGCGAAGAACACCCACCCCGCCTGCGGCTTGAGATAGCCGGTGCAGAGATTGATGAAGGTGGTCTTGCCGGCGCCGTTGGGTCCGATGATCGCGATGCGTTCATTGGCGTGGACCTTGAGGCTCGCGCCATTCGCGGCCTGCACGCCGCCGAAGCGCAGCTCGAGGTCCCGGGCTTCGAGGATGAGTGCGCTCATTGGCCCGTCCCCGCCGGCTTGCGGCCCGTCATCAGGCCATAGAGCCCGTTCGGCGCGAAGAAGATGATGACGAGAAGCATCACGCCGAGCACCGCATGCCAGGTCTCGGGCGCGTAGACCGCCGCATAGCCCCGGATGATCTGGAACATCAACGCCCCGAGGAAGGGGCCGACGACGCCGCCTACCCCGCCCAGGATGGCGATGAAGACGAACTCGCCCGAACGGACCCAATAGGCCAGTTCCGGCGTGACATGGCCGGAGACGAGCGCGATGACCGCCCCGCCGAGGCCGGCCAGCAGGCCCGACAGCACATAGGCGCCGAAGAGCACCTTGCGGCTGGAGACGCCGAGATATTCGAGCCGCGTCTCGTTCGACTTGATCGCCTCCAACGCCTTGCCGCCGGGCGAAAGGAGATAGCGCGCGACGCCGAGCGCTGCGAGAACCGCCAGGCCCAGCGTGATGTAGAAGATCCAGAGCTCGAACTCGGCGCGCTCGAGGCTGATGCCGGCGAGCGTGGGGCGCGGGACGCGCTTGCCGTCGGCACCGCCCGTGATCGAGAACAGCTTCTCCAGCAGCGAGAAGAACACCATCGAGATGGCAAGGTTCAGCATGCCGAAGAAGATCGCCCGGTAGCGCACGACGAAGAGCCCGACCAGGGCCGCAAGCAGCCCGGAGGCCGCGGTTGCGACCGGCACGAGGATCAGCACCTCATGGCCGAAGCGGGCCGCCGCCATGAAGGCCACGACATAGGCGCTGAAGGCGAAATAGAGCCCATGGCCGAAGGAGACCTGCCCGGCCCGCAGCAGCACGAGGATGCCGAGCGCCGCCAACCCCTCGCACAGCGCGACGGTCAGGATGACCGTCGACCAGGGCGAGAGCAGCGGGAAGATGATGAGCGCAGCGAGCAGGCCCGCGCCGATGATGAGCTGGCGGGCCATCACACCTTCCTCGTCTGTACGGTGGTGAACAGGCCCTCGGGCTTGATCAGCAGCACCGCGACCATGATCAGATAGGGGATCAGCACATCGAATTCTGGCGCGAAATAGACGGCGACCGAGCGGCCGAGCCCGATCAGCAGGGCCGCGACCGCCGCGCCCTCGATGCGGCCGAGCCCGGCGGTGGCCGCGACCGCGAAGGAGAGCACGATCATGCCCGAGCCGATGCCGGGGGTGAGCGAGGTCGTGGCCGAGGAGAGCGCGCCGCCAAGCGCGGCAAGCGAGGCCCCGATGATGAAGGTGATCAGGTAGACCCGCGTCGCGTCGATCCCCATCGCGGTTGCCGCTTCGCGATCCTGCGTCACGGCCACGATGGCACGGCCGAAGGCGGTGCGGCGCAGGAAGAGGCGCAAGCCCACCAGCACGAGAAGCGCCACGACCGGGATCAGGATGAGCTGGTACTGGGTGTAGAAGATGCCAAAGACCTCAATGGTGCCGAGCCAGTTCATCGGCGCATTGGCGAAATAGGGCTGCACCCCGAAGACGACCTTCTGCGCATCCTCGAGGATCATGAAGACGGCGAAGGTGACGAGGAGCTGCAGCACCTCCTCCTTGCCGTAGATCCGCCGCAGCAGCAGGGTCTCGACCAGCCCGCCGACGACGACGCCAACCAGCACGGCTGCGACGATGAAGAAGGGAAAGGCCAGCCAGACCGGCAAGCCCCTGCCTGTCATCGCCAGCACGCCGGCGGCCGCGACATAGGCGCCGATCGCATAGAAGCTGCCATGTGCCACGTTGAGCACGCCGAGCACGCCGAAGATCAGCGACAGCCCGACCGCGACCAGGAAGATCAGCGAGCCATAGGCGAGGCCGTCGAGCGCCGCGAGAAGGAGCATTTCAGGAGGCATGAACTGGCTTTTCGTCCTTGCGCCACAGGGTTGAAGCGTCATCCCGGCTGCGGCGAAGCGCCAAGGCCGGCATCCATCGCGGGGTCAGTGATCGACGATGGTTCCGGCCCGCCCGGAGTGACGGCAGCAGTTTGGAAGGGGTGAACGGGCTGATCCGGCTTGAACCGGGACAGCCCGCCATCCACCTCATTTCGCGTAGTCGAAGGTCTCGATCGACTTATCCCTCACCAGATCCGGCTTGACCTTGGCGAACCATTCCAGCGACTTCTCGCCGAGCGGCGTCGTCACCAGCTTGCCGGGATAGAGCGCCATCTTGTCGTAGACGGCGAAGGGATAGTCCGGCACGCGCTTGGTGGTGCCGAGCAACTGGTCCTCGAGCCCCTGATGGTCCGAACGGATCGAGATCGTCCCGGTCAGGCTCTTGAACTCGAGCCCTTCGAAGGCCGCGATCACCTGCTCCTTGCTCGGCCATTTTGCGCCCGCGGCCTGGCCTGCCTTCTCATAGGCCTTGGCGAGCCCGATCACGGCCTGCGCCATGTGGAAGGTCGGATAGATCGGGTAGACACCGGTCTTGTCCTTGTACTTCTTCACGAAGGACAGCATCTCCGGCGAGTTCTTGTGCTTGGGGTGCAGCCAGTAATGGTCGCCGCGCCCGCCGATGATCACGCCCTCGGGCAGGACATTGCCGAGGCGCTCCAGCGAGCTCTCCGCGAGCGGCAGCACGAAGGTCGACTGCTTGAGCAGGCCCCGCGCCGCCGCCTGCTGGACGAAGGTGTCGAGATCGCCGCCCCAGGAGGTCGAGAGCACGACATCGGGCCGCAGGGCGGAGAGGCGCGTGATCTCGGTCGAGAAGTCGGGAGCCCCGAATTTCGGGAAGAGTTCGGCAGCGACCTTCACATCGGGCTTCAGCGCCTTCAGCCCGGCCTGGAACAGGGCCCAGGATTCGCGCCCCCAGGCATAGTCCTGGTTGACCACCGCAATCGTCTTGAAGTCCGGCTTGACCTTCATCAGGTAGAGCAGGGTCGACATCATCTCGGCGCCGGCATGAGCCTGCGTGCGCACCGAGTACTTCCACTTGCCCTCCTCGAAGATGGTCTGCGTGCCGCAATCCCACATCACGTTGACGACCTTGAGGTCCTCCGCAACGGGAGCGATCGCATTGCAACTGCCACTCGAAATCGCGCCGAACATCACCTGCGCGCCCTGTTCCTGCACGACGCGGCGGTATTCCGAGAGCAGCTGGTTCGTGCCGGCGCCCTCGTCGACATAGACCGGCTTCACCGGCACGCCGAGAACGCCGCCGTTGGCGTTGAGCTCCTCGATCAAGAGATCGGCCGCGTTCTTGCCCGGCACACCGAAGACGGAGGCCGGGCCGGAGAGGAAGGTCGCGATGCCGACCACGAGCTCCTTCGGCTTGTCCTGCGCCAGCGCCGGCGCGCCCAGCATCGCAGCAGCGGCAAGCGCCGCCGCCCATTTCATCCTCACCATGGTGCATCTCCCTCATTGCACTGGGGCGCGCTCTTGCGGCGGCGCGTCTCCCGGGGCCGAAAGGGGCGCATAGGCGAAAGAGGCCGACAAGAAGAATAAAGCGATGAAGGCCATAGCGATTTTCTATAGTCCGTCCGCCGGACGCGCTCGGTTCGCCGCGCTATGGATGCCATCGCAAAACTCTATTTGACTTGCGTGGCTCGAAAGGTCCGTTTCGCCCGCAGGACAAGACCAACTGGCTCAACGTGATGACGAATGCTCTCGAAGGAATCCTGGTCGTGGCGCTGGAACAGGCCGTCGCCGTGCCGGTAGCGACCTGCCGGCTGGCCGATGCCGGCGCGCGCGTCATCAAGCTCGAACGGGCGGAGGGCGACTTCTCGCGCGGCTATGACGACTACGCCAATGGCCTGTCCTCCTATTTCGTCTGGATCAACCGGGGCAAGGAATCCTGTCGCGTCGACCTGAAGCAGCCCGACGACCTCGCCATGGTCGAGGCGATGCTGGCGAAAGCCGATGTCTTCATCCAGAATCTCGCGCCTGGCGCGACCGGCCGCCTCGGCATCGGCAGCGCCGAGCTGCGCAAGCGCCATCCGCGCCTGATCACCTGCGATGTCTCGGGCTATGCGCCAGGCACGCCGCATTACACGCGCAAGGCCTATGACCTGCTGATCCAGGCGGAAGCTGGCTTGTCCTCGATCACCGGCAATGAAAGCTCCGGGCCGACGCGGATCGGCGTTTCCATCGCCGATATCGCCACCGGAAACGCCGCCTATGCCGCAATCCTCGAAGCCCTGCTCCGGCGTGCCCGCACAGGCGAAGGCTCGCAGATCGCGCTCTCGCTGTTCGACACCATCGCCGACCTGATGAACGTGCCCTATCTGACCCGGCGCTATGGCGGGATCGAGCCGCCCCGCCTCGGCCTCGCCCATCCCTCGATCGCACCCTATGGCGTCTTTGAACTCGCCGATGGCAACGTGCTTCTGGCCGTGCAGAGCGAGCGCGAATGGCAGGTCCTGGCGCGCGAGGTGCTTCGCGACGAGGCCCTGGCCGACGACCCGCGCTTCGCCAGCAATGTGCTGCGCGTCCGGGAACGGGCCGCCCTCGACGCCGCGATCCAGGCGATCCTGATCGCAAGGCCCTTTGCGGCTGTCACCGCCGCGCTCGACCGAGCCGGGATCGCCTATGGCACGGTATCGAGCGTCGGCGACCTGATCACCCACCCGGCCGCAACGACGCTGACGGTCGAGACACCGGCGGGCCCGATCGAGGTCCTGGCGCCTCCCGCCATCGTCGATGGCAAACGGGCGGAGATGCGGCGCGTGCCGGAACTCGGCGAGCATGAAGCCAGCTTGCGGGCCGAGTTCGCCGCGACAGCCGCCGCCCGTTCAGCCTGAGACAAGCAGCCATGCAAGACCTCGATCACGCCGAGATCCGCGACGCCGTCGCAAAACTCTGTGCCGACTTCCCCGGGGAGTACTGGCGCAAGCTCGACCGCGAGATGGCCTATCCCGCCGATTTCGTCAGCGCGCTGACCGAAAGCGGTTTCCTCTCGGCGCTGATCCCGGAGGAATATGGCGGGGCCGGCCTGCCGCTTTCGGCCGCGACCGTGATCATGGAGGAAATCCAGCGACAGGGATGCAATGGCGGCGCCTGCCACGCCCAGATGTACATCATGGGCACGCTGCTCCGGCATGGCTCGGCCGAGCAGAAGCAAAGCTACCTCCCCAGGATCGCGTCCGGCGCCTTGCGGCTACAGGCCTTTGGCGTCACCGAGCCGACGAGCGGCACCGACACCACCTCACTGCGCACCTTCGCCCGGCGCGAGGGCGACCAATATGTCGTCAACGGGCAGAAGATCTGGACGAGCCGGGCCGCGCAGTCCGACCTGATGCTGCTTCTGGCCCGCACGACGCCACGCGAGCAGGTCGCCAAGCGCACCGAGGGGCTCTCGGTCTTCATCCTCGACATGCAAGAGGCGCTGAAAGCCGGCCTCTCTATCCGGCCCATCCGGACGATGATGAACCATGCCACCACAGAGGTGTTCTTCGACAATGTCCGCGTGCCTGCCGAGAACCTGATCGGTGAGGAGGGCAAGGGCTTTCGCTACATCCTGTCCGGCATGAATGCCGAGCGCATCCTGATCGCCGCCGAATGCGTCGGCGATGCGAAGTGGTTCATCGAGAAAGCCTCGGCCTATGCCAGGGAACGGCAGGTCTTCGGCCGGCCGATCGGCCAGAACCAGGGTGTCCAGTTCCCGATCGCGAAAGCCTACGCCAACATGCGCGCCGCCGAGCTGATGGTGCGCGAGGCAGTGCGGCTCTACGAGCAGGGCAAGGATTGCGGGGCCGAAGCCAATATGGCGAAGATGCTGGCGGCCGACGCGTCGTTCGAGGCGGCCAATGCCTGCGTGCAGACGCATGGCGGCTTCGGCTTTGCCGAGGAATACGACATCGAGCGCAAGTTCAGGGAGACACGGCTCTACCAGGTCGCGCCGATCTCGACGAACCTGATCCTGTCCTATCTCGCCGAACATGTGTTGGGCATGCCGAGGTCCTACTGAGATGAGCATCGATCTTGACGCCCTCAAGCGCTGGACCGGCAGGACCGAAGAAGCCGCCGACCTGGTCACGCCGCGCCTGGTGCGGAGCTTCGAGGCGACCTTCGCGCCGCATCTGGCGCCCTATGCCGAGGGTGAGGCGCCCCTTGCCCTGCACTGGTGCCTGGCTCCGCCGATCGCCCCGATGGGCGCGATCGGGATTGACGGCCATGCCGCCAAGGGCGAATTCCTGCCGCCTGTGCCGCTCCCGCGCCGGATGTGGGCTGGCGGAACGATCGAGACGCTTGCGCCGCTGCAGACGGGCGACGAGGTCACGCGCCGCTCGGTGATCGGCGACATCTCCTACAAGCAGGGTCGCACGGGGCCGCTCTGCTTCGTCGCCGTCGACCACGAGCTTATTACGCCACGCGGCGTCGCGCTTCGCGAGCGCCACAACATCGTCTACCGCGAAGCCGCAAAGCCGGGCGCGCCCGCCTCCCCTGCGCCGGCACCGGAGGACCCGCGACCGGCCGATCTGGTCTGGCAGGTCGCGAGTTCACCGGTCTTCCTGTTCCGCTACTCCGCGATCACCTTCAACAGCCATCGCATCCATTACGACTATCCCTATGTGACGGGTGAGGAAGGCTATGACGGCCTCGTCGTACATGGGCCGATCCAGGCGACGCTGCTGCTCAACATCATCGCGACGCTGTCGGGCGGCGAACCGATCAGGCTGGATTACCGCGGCGTCGCGCCACTGATCGCAGGCGATGACTTCCTGGTGAAGGCCAAGCGCCTGCCCGATGGCGGCATCGCAGCCTGGACCGAGGGCTCCGATGGCCGCGTGCGGATGGAAGGCGTCAGCCGCGCTGCGTAGCGGTCAGGCCGGAGGAATGAAGGGCTGCGCGATCGCCTGAAAGACCGGCAGCGCTTCCAGCCTTGCGGCCTCGTCGGCAAGTGTCGGGTAGTCGCTGGGCGAGGCCATACCGGGATGGGCCTCCATCAGGAAGCGCCAGGCCACCGCAAGCGCGATATCGGCGTGCCCGACACGCCCGGCGAACGCACCGCTTGCACTGTGCTGGCTGCGCTCTGTCTCCAGGACGGTCAGCGTCGCGAGGATCTGGCCGCGGCAGCGCTCGGCCCAGACCTGCGACACCTCCCGATGCAGCTTCATCTCGTAGAACAGGCTGACGGCCTTCTCGGCGAAGCCCATCGCCAGCCCGGCCGTGCGCACCGCCCGGTGCCGGGCCGGTTCCGTGACCGGGAACAGACGGCGTTCGGCGGCGACGAGACCGTCGAGATAGTCGAGCATCCCGTGGCTTTCGACCAGCACGAGACCGTCATCCAGCACGAGCGTCGGCACGCGCGTCAGCGGGTTGTAGGGCCGGATCTTCTCGGCATCGCCGAAGACCGACCATGGCCGATGCTCGAAGGGCAGTTCGTACAGCCTCAATGCGATGCCGACGCGCCTCACGAAGGGTGAATCATACTGGCCGATCAGGATCATGCGCGCCTCCTGTCGAAGCCTGCCATCGGCCGACGCGTTCAGGCAAGCAAGGCGGGAGAGCTGCAAGCAGCCCCTCATCTTTGGCGTGCCATACGACCGGCACGATGCTCGCCCAAGCTGCGTTTGGACGAAATCATCCAAACGCAGGAAACGCGGTCGACTCTAATAGTTTAGAGCATGCTTTATGCGAATAACCGTTGCCAGTTTTTCGCAGCATGCTCTAGCCTCGCGACATTCAGAACAGATATCCAGAGGCTGGGTCCGATGTTACGCGCAACCGAATTCAGCCGCCGTGAAACCCTGAAGGCCGGAGCAGCCATGGCCGCCGCAGCGACGCTGCCTTCTGGCCTCGCTGCGCAGAGCCCCGTGAAGCTCAAGCTGCGCGTGCTGGAGACCACCGATCTCCATGTCAATGTCGTGCCCTACGACTATTTTCGTGACGCCGCCGACGACACGGTCGGCCTCGCCAAGACGGCGAGCCTGATCAAGCTGGCGCAGGCGGAGGCCAGGAACAGCATCCTGTTCGACAATGGCGACTTCCTGCAGGGCTCTTCGCTCGGGGACTTCATCGCCTACAAGAAGGGGCTGAAGCCCGGCGAGACGCACCCGATGCTCGCTGCCATGAACGCCCTGCCCTATGCCTGCGGTACGCTCGGCAACCACGAGTTCAATTACGGCCTCCCGTTCCTCGAGAACGGCCTCGCCAAGGCGGAATTCCCGCTGGTCTGCGCCAATGTCACGCGCCCCGAAGGCACACCGCTGATCGACCCCTGGATCATGCTCGACCAGAGCTTCGAGGACGAGGCCGGCCAGAAGCAGCTGCTCAAGATCGGCGTGATCGGCTTCGTGCCGCCGCAGATCATGCAATGGGACAAGGGCAATCTCGACGGCAAGCTGGTGGCAACCGACATCGTCGATGCCGCCCGCAAGCACCTGCCCGACCTGCTCAGGGCCGGACCCGACCTGGTCGTCGCGCTCTGTCATTCCGGCATCGCAGGCGGCGTTCGCAAGGGCATGGAGGAGAATGCGGCGCTGCATCTCGCTAGGCTCGACGGCATCGACGTGATCCTGACCGGTCACCAGCATCTGGTCTTCCCCGGCGGCAAGGCCTTTGACGGCATCGAGGGCGTCGACAACAAGCTGGGCTCGCTCCATGGCAAGCCGGCCTGCCAGCCCGGCTTCTGGGGGTCGCATCTCGGACTGATCGATCTCGAACTGGAAAAGCGCGACGGGCGCTGGACGGTTGCCGCCTTCAAGGTCGAGCCGCGCCCGATCTTCGAGCGCACGCCGGACCGCAAGATCGTATCGAAGGCGGCGACCGAACAATCCGTGTTCGCAACCGTGAAGGCCGATCACGAGGCGACGCTGATCTATATGCGCGAGCCGGTCGGCTCCACCGCGAGCCCGATCAACAGCTATTTCGCGCTGGTCGCGGACGATCCGTCGGTCCAGATCGTGGCCGAGGCACAGACGGCCTATGTGATGGGCCTGATGGCGCAGACGCAGTGGAAGGCGCTGCCCGTGCTCTCTGCGGCCGCACCCTTCAAGTCCGGTGGGCGCGCCGGACCGAGCTTCTATACCGATATCCCGGCCGGCCCGATCGCGATCAAGAACGTCGCCGATATCTACCTGTACCCGAACTCTGTGCAGGTGGTGAAGATCACCGGCGCCGAGGTGCGCGAGTGGCTGGAGCGCTCGGCCGGCATCTTCAACCGCATCGACCCGGCCAAGACCGAGGAGCAGCCGCTGATCGACCCGGGCTTCCCCCCCTTCAATTTCGATGTGATCGACGGCGTGACCTACCGGATCGATGTGACGCAGCCCTCACGCTATGACGGCAATGGCGCGCTTGTCGCGCGCGACGCTCACCGCATCGTCGACCTCGCCTATGCCGGCAAGCCGATCGACGACCAGGCCGAGTTCATCATCGCGACCAATAACTACCGCGCCTCGGGCGGCGGGAACTTTCCCGGCACCAGGACGACCGTGGTGCTGGAGGCGCCCGATCTCAACCGCGACGTGATCGTACGCTACATCATCGAGAAGAAAACGATCGAACCCAAGGCCGATGGCAACTGGTCGCTAGTAGCACTTCCGGCCGGCGTGAACGTCACCTTCCTGACTTCGCCAGCCGCGGCAGGAAAACTGCCAGCTGATTTGAAGGCGCGACCGGCTGGCGATGGTGGTGACGGATTCGTGAAGTACCGTCTTCTGTAAGACAACCTTACGACATCACGCACAGCAAACAGTCGTTAATACACAGAGTAAGCTGTCGGCAAATTACCTTACCTTTCCAAACCTCAGTTTAGATAAATTCTAATAACTGTCATCTTCGTTGACAGCGATATTTTTGATGCCAATACGTATTCGCACGACATCAACTGTCGCGCCGATAGATTTCAACCCAGAGACACGCCATGGCTTTCTCCTTCCGACATCTGGCGTCCGCCCTGATGGCGGGCATCCTCTCGTCCGGGGTTTCGAGCTTTGCGCTCGCCCAGGCGGCGCCGGCCCCCAGCCCCGAGGGAATCGTCGTCTACAACGCCCAGCATGAGAGCCTGACGCGCGCCTGGTCGGACGCCTTCACCAAGGAAACCGGGATCAAGGTGACGCTCCGCAAGGGCAGCGATACCGAGCTCGGCAACCAGATCGTCCAGGAAGGCGCGGCCTCCCCGGCCGATGTCTTCATCACCGAGAACTCGCCCGCGATGGTGCTGGTCGACAATGCCGGCCTGTTCGCCCCGCTCTCGCCCGCCACGCTCGACCTCGTCCCCGACGCGCTGCGTCCGGCCAATGGAAAATGGCTCGGCGTTGCGGCCCGCTCGACCGTCTTCGCCTATGACAAGACGAAGCTGAGCGAGGACAAGCTGCCGAAGTCGATCATGGATCTGGCCTCACCGGCCTGGAAGGATCGCTGGGGCGCCTCGCCGTCCGGCGCCGATTTCCAGGCAATCGTGGGTGCGATGCTCGTCCTCAAGGGCGAGGCGGAGACCGCGACCTGGCTCAAGGCGATGAAGGCGGGCTCCAAGCCCTATCGCGGTAACAGCGTCGCGATGAAGGCGGTGAATACGGGCGAAGTCGAAGGCGCCGTGATCTACCACTATTACTTCTTCGGCGATCAGGCGAAGACCGCCGAGAACAGCGGCAATGTCGCGCTGCATTATTTCCGGCACCAGGATCCAGGCGCCTTCGTCAGCGTCTCCGGCGCCGGCGTGTTGGCCTCGAGCAAGCACAAGCCGGAGGCCGAGGCCTTCGTGAAATGGGTCGCCGGCAAGGGTGGCCAGGACATCCTGAGGACCGGGGATTCCTTCGAGTATGCCGTCGCCAAGGGCGCGGAATCCAACCCCAAGCTCGTGCCCCTGCCGCAGCTCGAAGCGCCGAAGGTCGAACCGTCCAAGCTTGACAGCAAGGCGGTCACCGAACTCATGACCAAGGCCGGGCTGCTCTGACAGCCCCTCTGCCGGGCAGCGAGCCGCCATCGCTGCCCGTGCAAATCGAGAATCTTATGAGCACGGTATCCGAGCCCGCTGTCAGCACGTCGCTGCAGAGACACCCAGCCCTGCGGCCGCTGCACGGGCGCCTGAACGAGGCGGTGACGGTTGCAGCCGCGCTTGTCGCCCTGCTCTGCCTGGCACCGCTCGCGTTCCTGATCGCGATCACCATCCAGACCGGCGCGGACACGGTCATCGCGCTGGTTTTCCGCGCGCGCGTCGGCGAACTCCTGCTGAACACGCTGCTGCTCGAGCTCTGCGTCGTCCCGGCCGCGGCTGCGCTCGGCATCCTGCTCGCCTGGCTCACCGAGAGGACGACGATCCCCGGGGCACGCGCCTGGTCATGGCTTGCCGTCGCGCCCCTGGCGGTACCGGCCTTCGTCCAGGGCTATGCCTGGGCGAGCTTTGCCCCCCACCTCCATGGCCTGCCCGGCGCGACCCTGATCTCCGTACTGGCCTATACGCCCTTCATCTATTTGCCCGTGGTAGCGCAGCTCCGCCGGCTCGACCCGGCGCTGGAAGAGATTGCGACCTCCCTCGGACGCTCGCCCCGCCAGGTCTTCACCCAGGTCGTGCTGCCGCAGCTGCGCCTCCCGGTTTCCGGCGGAGCACTTCTGATCGGCCTGCACCTGCTGGCCGAATACGGGCTGTTCGCGATGATCCGCTTCGACACCTTCGCAACGGCGATCATCGACCAGTTCCAGTCGAGCTATAACGGTCCGGCAGCCAACATGCTGGCCGGCGTGCTGGTGCTGTGCTGTCTCGGCCTGCTGGTGCTCGACCGAGCATTGCGCGGCCGTGAACGTCAGGCCCGCGTCGGCAGTGGGGCGCCGCGTACGGCTCCCCGGCTGAAGCCCGGCCGAATCTGGACGCTGCCGTGCCTCGGCCTGCTTCTCACCTATGCACTGCTCTCGCTCGGCGTCCCCAGCCTGACGCTCGGACGCTGGCTCGTTCTCGGCGGAGCGGACGCCTGGCGGATCTCCGATCTCGTCGGCGCCTTCGGCACGACCGTCTTCTATGCCGTGGCCGGCGCCGCCCTCACGAGTGCTGCCGCTATCCCGATCGCCTGGCTGTGCGTGCGGCGGCCGGGGCTCTGGCAACGGCGGCTCGAAGCCTGCCATGTCTATGTCGGCTCGCTGCCGGGCATCGTCGTCGCGCTCGCGCTGGTCACGATCACCGTCCGCGTGGCGCTGCCCTTGTACCAGAGCTGGTTCATGCTGCTCGTCGCCTATGCGCTGATCTTCCTGCCGCGCGCGCTGATCGGTCTGCGCGGCAGCCTCGCGCAGGTGCCGGTCGAGCTCGAATGGGCAGCCTCGGCGCTCGGGCGGCCGCCCTTGCTGGCGGTGCTGCAGGTCACGCTGCGCCTGGCCGCGCCCGGGCTTGGCGCGGCGATGGCGCTGGTCGGACTTGGCATCACCACGGAGTTGACCGCCACGCTCCTGCTCTCGCCCAATGGGACGCGGACGCTGGCGACGGAGTTCTGGTCGCTGACCGGCGAGATCGACTATGTCGCGGCGACGCCCTATGCGGTCCTGATGATCATCCTCTCCATCCCGATGGCCGTGATGCTGCACCGGCAGTCGCGAAAGGCGAACGGCCTGTGAGCGTCCTGACCGTTTCCGGCCTGAGCAAGCAGTACGGCGCGACGCTTGCCCTCGACGATATCAGCTTCTCGGTCGCGCCCGGCATACGGGCCGCGATCGTCGGCCCCTCGGGATCGGGCAAGACGACCCTGCTGCGCATCATCGCGGGCTTCGAGACGGCCGCTGCGGGCACCGTGACCATCGGCAACGAGATCATCGTCGATGGCGGGCTTGGCGTCCCCGCGCATCTGCGCGGGATCGGCGTCGTGACGCAGGACGGCTCCCTGTTCCCGCATCTCAGCATCGCCGAGAATATCGGCTTTGGGCTGACGCGGAACCAGACCGACCGGGATGCCCGGATTGCAGAGCTGATGGACATTGTCGAACTGCCGCGCAGCATGGCTGAGAGGCGCCCCCACCAGTTGTCCGGCGGCCAGCAGCAGCGCGTCGCCCTCGCCCGTGCGCTCGCCCGGCGGCCGCGGCTGATGCTTCTGGACGAGCCCTTCTCCGCCCTCGATACCGGGCTGCGCGAGACCATGCGCCGCAAGGTGGCCGACGTGCTGCGAGAATTCGCGGTGACCGCGATCCTCGTCACGCATGACCAGGGCGAAGCGCTCGGCTTCGCCGACCAGCTCGTCGTTCTGAAGGAGGGCCGGCTGGTCCAGGCCGGGCCGCCGCGGCTGCTCTACATGCAACCCCGCAACCCCGCGATCGCTCGTTTCCTCGGCGACGCGATCCTGCTGCAGGCGGAGCTGGCCGATGGCGCGGCGCGCTGCGCACTCGGGCAGATTGCGATCACCGACCCAACCCGGCGCGGCCCGGCAACGATCCTGCTGCGCCCCGAACAGCTTCGCCTGCGGCCATCGGCCGCCTCAGAGCTCGCTGGCGGCACCGGAGGGCGGATCGTCGAGGTCGAGTTCGGCGGCGCCAGCAGCCTCGTCACGATCGCGCTCGATGCGGATACGGACACCCTGCTGCAGTTGCGCTCATCCGACCTGTCCCCGCCGGAGCCGGGAACGCATGTGGCGATCGAGGTCTCCGGCGCGGCCTACCCGTTCGATGGCGCGACCGCCCTGGAGCCTGCCGGGAAGGCGAAGCGCTAACGCATCGACCCGAAAAGTGGATTGCGGTTTTCGGAAAAGCCGATGCAAACACAGCCGGCTTCCTCCGGCGGGTCCGGGGGCTGTCAGCCCTCGACCAGCCGCCGTGCGATCACCTGCGCCTGAATCTCCGCCGCACCCTCAAAAATGTTCAGGATGCGGGCGTCGCAGAGGACGCGGCTGATCGGGTATTCCAGCGCAAAACCATTGCCGCCATGGATCTGCAGCGCGTTATCGGCGGCGGCCCAGGCAACCCGGGCGCCGAGCAGCTTGGCCATGCCGGCCTCGAGGTCGCAGCGGCGCTCGGCATCCTTCTCGCGAGCGGCGAAATAGGTGAGCTGGCGGGCGATCAGGATTTCAGCCGCCATCATCGCGAGCTTGTCGGCGACGCGCGGGAAGGCGATCAGCGGCTTGCCGAACTGGATGCGCTCCTGCGCAAAGCGCAGCCCCAGATCGAAAGCCGATTGCGCCACGCCGATGGCGCGCGCCGCCGTCTGGATTCGGGCCGCCTCGAAGGTCTGCATGAGCTGCTTGAAGCCCTGGCCTTCGACGCCACCGAGCAGGTTCCCGGCCTTGACCTCGAAACCGTCGAAGGCGAGCTCGTATTCCTTCATCCCGCGATAGCCGAGCACCTCGATCTCGCCGCCGGTCAGTCCGGCAACCGGGAACGGGTCTTCGTCCGTGCCGCGCGGCTTTTCGGCAATCAGCATGGAGAGGCCGCGATAACCCGGTGCGTCCGGATCGGTGCGGACAAGCAGCGTCATGATATCGGCGCGAACGGGATGGGTGATCCAGGTCTTGTTGCCATGGACCTTGAAGACATCGCCATCCCGCACCGCCTTGGTGCGCAGCGAAGCGAGGTCCGAGCCGGTATTGGGCTCGGTGAAGACGGCCGTCGGCAAGGTCTCGCCCGCGGCGATCTTCGGCAGCCAATGCGCCTTCTGCTCCGGCGTGCCGCCACAGAGAATGAGCTCGGCCGCGATTTCGGAGCGGGTGCCGAGCGAGCCGACGCCGATATAGCCGCGCGAAAGCTCCTCCGAGACGACGCACATCGAGACCTTGCTGAGGCCCATGCCGCCGAATTCCTCGGGAATGGTCAGGCCGAAGACGCCGAGCTCGGCCATTTTCTCGACGACCGGCATCGGGATGTAGTGGTTCTCCAGATGCCATTCGTGCGCATGCGGCGTCACCTCCGCCTCGCAGAAGCGGCGCATCTCGGAGCGGATCGCTTCCAGGGTCTCGTCGAGGCCGGGATCGCCGACACTGGCGAGCCCCTGCGACTGGCTGAACAAGGCGACGAGGCGCGCGCGGTTTTCCGGCGTGTTGCCCTCGGAGATCAGGGTTTCCGCCGCTTCGCCACGCGCGGCGGCGATCGACTTCTGGCCAAGGCCGAGCGCCGGGAGCCTGACGATCTCGCCCTGGCTCATCGGGATGCCGCCAAAGATCTGGGCTGCATATTCACCGGCGCCGACGCGCAGCGCGTAATCCTCGGTGGCGCCGTAGCGGTCCTCCACCTGCAGGCGCTCGCCATAGGCCTTCAGCTCTCGCAACGCCATGACATAGGTCGCGAGCCAGGACAGGCCATGCGCCGCGTGCTGCTCGGCTTCGAGCCTCGAAGACGAGATCTTGCCGTCGACCAGCACCTTCTGGCGTACCGCAGCGATCGCCTGGTCGAGCAGCGTCTCGAAGCCTGGCAGCGCGGCACCGATCAGCTCGACGGCGGAGCCAGGGGCCTCGGAGTGGCGGGCGACGTTGGCGCTCATGATCTCTCTCCCTTTGTTGCGACGCAGCATAGGAGAGAACCTGGCGAATCCGAAATCCACCTTTCGGCTGGGGGCCAGACTATTTTCGACTGGCCAGCACGACGCCGAGCACCGCCACAGCCATGCCGACGAGCTGGAGCGGCGTCAGCGTCTCCCCGAAGAGCAACCAGGCCTCGACCGCGACGGCCGGCGGCACGAGATAGAGGAAGGTCGCGGTGCGCGAGACTTCGCCACGCCGGATCAGCCAGAGATAGAGCCCGATTCCACCGAGCGAGAGCGCCAGGACCGACCAGGCCAGCACCAGGGCCATGGTCAGGTTCCACTCGATCCGCATCGGTTCGAGCGCATAGGCGACGGGCAGCGTGACGAGGAAGGCCGCGGTGTACTGCCAGGCGGTCACGGTCCGCAGATCGCCGGTGACGATGCGCTTCTTCTGATAGAAGGAGCCGAAGGTCACGGCGAACATCGCGACGATATTGACGCCGACCGGCAGCAGGATGCCGGCGAGCGCCTGCGGATCGACGCCGACCAGCTTCGGCTCGAGCACCAGGGCGATGCCGAGGAAACCGCAGAGAATCCCGGCCCAGCGCACCGGCGAGATGCGTTCGCCGACCAGAAGGGGGGAAAACAGCGCAGTCAGCACGGGCTGAAGGCCGGCAATCAGGCCGGAAACTCCGGCCGGCAGGCCATGGCGCACCGCCCACCAGACGCCGCCGAGATAAACGGCATGCAGCAGGATACCGGTGACGATGCAGTCGATGATCGCGCGGCGGCCCTTCGGCCAGGGGGCACCGACGGCGAGCGCCAGGCCGATGAGCAGCAGGCCGGCACAGGCATAGCGGACGGCCAGGAAGGTCAGCGGGTCGGCATAGCGCGCGGAATAGCCGGCAACGATCCAGCCGCTCGACCAGAGAAGCGTGAAGACGAGCGGGATGACGCGCAGGAACAGGGGCGATTCGAGCATGGGCACCGGCTTTCGCTGATCGCCCTGATAATCCCGGAGCAAGCGCTTGTCGCCGTCCGACGACGCCGGGACGGCATGTCCGGGGGAGGGAACGAATGCGTCATGCCGGGCCAGCGAGGGGCCGCGGGTGGATCGGGCACAGAGCCTGGATGACGGCGGGGCGGGTTGAGGTCACAATCAGCGCCCGCTCGCCCGAGTCTCCGCATGTCGCTGCTGTCCGTCCCCTCCCTCGCGTTCGAGCGTTTCCTCGCCCATGATTCCTGGGCGATCGCGAGYCATATCGCGCTCTCCGTGCTGATGTCGCTCTTCCCCTTCCTGATCCTGGTGACCGCGCTCGGCGGCGTCTTCGGCACGCAGAATGCGGCCGATGAGGCAACCGCGCTGCTGCTCGAGGCCTGGCCCAAGGAGATCGCCATCCCGATCGCACGCGAGGTGCGCTCGGTGCTGACGGCGGTCCGCAGCGACGCGCTGACCTTTGGCGCGCTGCTGGCGCTGTATTTCTCGTCGTCCGGCGTCGAGGCGCTGCGCATCGGCCTCAACCGTGCCTACGAGGCCTATGAATGGCGGGCCTGGTGGCACACACGGCTGGAATCGATCCTCTACGTGATCGGCGGCGCCGTGTTCATGCTCTCCTTCGCGTTTCTCGTGGTGCTCGGGCCGCTGGTCCTGCGCTGGCTGATCGGCTTCGCGCCCTGGCTGGCGCCACTCTCCATCCTGCTCAGCTTCCTGCGCGTCGCTGGCGCGACCATGCTGATCGTGCTGGCGCTGATCGTCGCACACAGCACGCTGCCGGCCCGCGCCCCGCATATCCGGACGCTCTGGCCCGGCATTCTCGTCACCCTCGCCTTCTGGCTCGTCGGCGGCCTCGGCTTCGGCTGGTATCTCGACGGCTTTGCAGGTGCCTATGTCACGACCTATGCCGGCCTTGCGACGGCGATGATCGCGCTCGTCTTCCTGTACTGGCTCGCCGCGATCTTCCTCTATGGCGCGGAGTTGAACGCTGCCTTCGCGATCGCGCGGGCGCCAAGGGCCGACCCCGGCGAAGCGATCGCGGGGCTCTAGGGCGTTCTCCTGCGTTGACGCCGAGTCGTGCTGCTGCTTTCTGACCCGCCATGATCGAGACACCACGCCTGCTCCTGCGCCCTCACGCGCTGGAGGATTTCGAACCCTGGTACGCGATGTTTTCGGACCGGGACCTGTTCCGGTTCATTGCCGTGCCGCAATTGTCGCGGGAGGATGGCTGGAGCCGGCTGCTGCGCTATGCCGGCCATTGGTCGCTGCTCGGCTACGGCATGTTCGCCGTCTTCGACAAGGCAAGCGGCGAACTGGTCGGCGATGTCGGCCTCGCCGATTTCCACCGCGGCCTGGGCGAGCGCTTCGACGGATTCCCGGAAGCCTCCTGGATCATGGCGCGCTCGACGCATGGACGGGGCCTGGCTGCGGAGGCGGTCGCCGCGAGCCATGACTGGCTTGCCCGCACGCACGCCCCTGCCCGCACCGTCTGCATCATCACCCCCGAAAACGTCGCCTCGCTGCGCCTGGCGGACAAGTTCGGATACCGGCCCTTCGGAAGCACCACCTACAAGGGCGGTCCCTACACCATGCTGGAACGCCTGGCGTCGTGACCGGCGGGCGCGACCGCATTGTTGCCGATCCAACTGGCAAGAGGGACGCGGCTGGTCCGATGCTGATCGAAACCTGCACGGATGAGATGCTGGAGGACTGGGTCAGGCTGCGCCTGGCGCTGTGGCCGGATTCGACAGCGCAGGAGCATCGCGACGAAGCCGCAGGCATTCTCGCAAGCCCGAACGATACGGCGTTCATCGCGCGGGACGATGCTGGCCTGGCCATCGGCCTTGCCGAGGCCGCCCTGCGGCACGACTACGTCAATGGCTGCGAAACCTCGCCCGTCGGCTTCCTCGAAGGAATCTATGTCGCGCCCGGCCGGCGGCTCCACGGCGTCGCCCGGACACTTTGCGCAGCCGTCGAGACCTGGGCAAAGGGCCATGGCTGCGTCGAACTCGCCTCGGACACCGATCTGTCCAATGCCGTCTCGCAGCAGACRCATGAGGCGCTCGGTTTCGAGGAAACCGAGCGGGTGGTGTTCTATCGCAAGCCGCTACAGGCCGGCTGAGCTCTTGCCCGACCGTTATTGCCCTGGACTGCCAGCCGGGCGACGCCTCGCCAGGGATTACTTGCCGAGCAGCGACATCGCTCTGGTGATGTCGTTCTTCTCCAGCCGGCAGGCCACGCAATAAGCGGGGTTGAAGATGTTGGCGACGTCGTAACGGACCAACTGGCCGAGCAGATGACTCGCCTCGACGGTATCGACACCGAGGTCGTCGACGATCCAGCGGAGCATCTCGGTCGTCGCGAACTGGAGCGGCTGGTCGAGCGGGCGGCCGCTGGCCAGGGTCATGATCTCGGTCGCGGTCTCGCAACGCGGCCACCGGCCCGGCGCATTCTTGCGCAGATGCAGGGTGAACGCGATCTCGAAACTGGTCTCGATGCCGGTGCCGACGATCTCGCCATCACCCTGGCAGGCATGGCCATCCCCCAGGAAGAACAGCCCGCCCGCCTCGGAAACCGGGAAAGCGATGCTCGCGCCCGGCCCGAAGCGGCGATAGTCCATATTGCCGCCATAGGAGCCGCTGGTCGCAGTCGAGATCGCCTGGCCGCCGGCCGGAGCCACGCCGAAACAACCGATCATCGGTGCCAGCGGAAAGCTCCAGCCCGAGATGCGCTCCGAGGCGCCGATCAGCCTGACTGTGCCCTTCTCGGCGTCGATGGCCCATTCGAAGCGCTCGCTCTTCGGCAGCTCGGCCACCGTGCGCGGATCGACCACCTGTTGCGAGAGTGGCGAATAGGTCCAGCCGGTCTTGCGGTTCGGCGTCATCCTGTCGATCGTCACGATCAGCGCATCGCCCGGCTCTGCTCCCGCAACGGCGAACGGACCGGTCATCGGGTTGCCGCGCGGGGCCCGCTGAACGCCCTCATGGTCGATGCCGGCGGCATCGAGTGTCGTCGTCACGATCGTGTCGCCGCTGGCGACCGTGAGGACCGGGGGCAGCGTGGCCATGACATTGGAATAGGAATGCGGGACGAAACGATGAAGCGCCATAAATCTCACCTGCCAGTCTTGCGGGCGCTTCAGGGAGCAAGGGTCAGCCGTCGCGAAGCGTCCCGGCCGAATCCGTTGTGGATCTGGCCTTGCGTCACCGTAGTCGAAACATTTGTTGGCGCGCTAGCCGGCCGGGGACATGCGCGCGACGCATCCCGGCCTGGACGGGGCGCTTCCCGCGGATCAGGCTGGTGAGGCGGTCCTGACAGAGCCTTCGCCGGCCGCGCGCGGCTCAGCCGCCAAGCGCCTCCGCGACATCGTCAAAATTCCGCAGGCCGGTGCGCGGGGCATAGACCAGCACGGCCATGTTGCCGGGAGCATGCTCGTTCTTCCACATCTTGTGGTGGGCGAGCGGGATCTTCTCCCAGGGAAAGACCTCGGACATGCAGGGGTCGACGCGCCGGTCGAGCACGAACTGGTTGGCGGCGCTCGCCTGCTTGAGATGGGCGAAATGCGAGCCCTGCACGCGCTTCTGCCGCATCCAGACATAACGGGCGTCGAAGGTGATGTTGAAGCCCGAGGTGCCGGCGCAGAAGACGACCATCCCGCCGCGCTTGGCGACGAGGCAGGAGACCGGGAAGGTCGCCTCGCCGGGATGTTCGAAGACGATATCGACATCCTTCTTGCCGGTGATGTCCCAGATCGCCTTGCCGAACTTGCGAGCCTCCTTGGTCCATTCGGTATATTCGGGCGAATTGACCTTGGGCATCTGGCCCCAGCAATTGAACTCCTTGCGATTGATCACGCCTTTGGCGCCGAGGCCGAGCACGTAGTCGCGCTTGCTCTCGTCCGAAATCACGCCGATCGCGTTGGCGCCCGAAGCCGCGCACAGCTGCACACCGAAGACGCCGAGCCCGCCCGACGCCCCCCAGATGAGCACGTTGTCGCCCGGCTTGATCGTATGCGGGGCGTGCCCGAAGAGCATGCGGTAGGCGGTCGCCAGGGTCAGCGTGTAGCAAGCCGACTCTTCCCAGGAGAGGTGCTTCGGCTTCTGCATCAGCTGGCGTGACTGCACCCGGCAGAACTGGGCGAAGGAGCCGTCCGGCGTCTCGTAGCCCCAGATGCGCTGGGAGGACGAGAACATCGGGTCGCCGCCATTGCACTCCTCGTCGTCGCCATCGTCCTGGTTGCAATGGACGATGACTTCGTCGCCGACCTTCCAGCGCTTCACCTTGGAACCAACGGCCCAGACGATGCCGGACGCATCGGAGCCGGCGATATGAAGCGATCCCTTGTGGACGTCGAAGGGCGAAATCGGCTGGCCGAGCCCGGCCCAGATGCCGTTATAGTTGACGCCGCCAGCCATCACGAGCAGCAGCACCTCCTCCTCGCCGATCGCCCAGGTCGGCACGACCTCGACCTGGAAGCTCTCCTGCGGCGGGCCATGGCGCTCGCGCCGGATGGTCCAGGCATACATGGTGGCGGGGACATGCCCGAGCGGCGGCAGCTCGTTCAGTTCGTAGAGATCCTTCAGCGGGCGGTGCGGAACAGGCTGCGGCTTGGACATGGCTCTCTCCCCTTGGTCTTCCTCGCCGCCTTGCGCCGCGAAAGGGCGGCCGACGGAGTTGAGGTGATCATGCGGCTCGATGCTGCGCTGCGCTATCCTCCTAAGGAATTATGTCGCACTGCAAAAAACAAGTCCGAATCCCGGCTTATGTTCCGATGGAACGCGAAGATCGTGCCTGAGAAGATTGCGCATCTCCGCCCAGGGCTCGTCGGGCGGCGGCCGATACGCTGCAGCCGAAGATCAGCTCCCCTTGCCTCATGTCCTTCGCTGTGAATTTTGAAACGATCTGCAGACGTTTTTTAACCTCACCAGCACGAGCCTGCATGACCAGCGGCCCAGCCGTGCTAATTTCAGCCCGCAAATACTTTGGAGCGATCGACCATGCGTCTATTGCTGCTACTGCTCGGCCTTCCTGACCTTCCACTGCCGGAATTCCTGGTCTTCCTTGGCTTCGCTGCCGGCTGCGCGCTGCTGCTGGGCTGGATTGCCGACGGCATCCTTGGGGAGCACGGCTTCGGCATCATTCCCAATGCCATCGTCCTCGTCGGCGGCGCCATTGTCGGCGCGATCCTGTGGCGAAGGCTCGGCTATGTGATCATTGCGAACCGGCAAATGGCCACCGCCATTGCCGCCACCACAGCCGGGATTCTGGCGCTCGTGGCGGGCGGGGTCGCCAAGCGGGTGATCTGAGGTCGCTTGCTTTCCTGCCGCATGGTCAAGACAATCGCCGGCATGGACAGTTCCCTCGAGATTCGCGGCAGGCGCGTGCTGCTATGCGCCGAAGACGGCCCGTTGCTCGCCAGCGAGCGCGACATCGGCGATTTCCTGGGTTCGGCCTGGGCCGAAGATGCAGATTTGGTCGTGATCCCGGTCGCGCGCCTGAGCGACGATTTCTTCAAGCTCAGCACGCGTCTCGCCGGCGAAGTCGCCCAGAAATTCGTCAATTACCGGATGCAGCTCGCGATCATCGGCGACCTCTCGCGCTGGAGCGCCGAGAGCAAGGCGCTACGCGATTTCGTTCGCGAGGCAAACCAGGGCCAGGCCCTGTGGTTCCTGGACGACCTGAACGCCCTGGAAGAGCGACTGGCCCCAGCCGAGCGCTGACGGGACCGGCCGCTAGACCGGCCGCGCCGCTGCGAGCATATAGTTCACATCCATGTCGCGCGACGCCGACCAGCGATCGGTGAAGGGGTTGTAGGCCACCCCGGTGCTTTCGCCGAGCTCCAGCCCATTGCGCGCGATTGCAGCCTCGAGTTCCGCCGGCGTGACGAATTTCTCCCAGTCATGCGTGCCGCGGGGCAGCCAGCGCAGGACATATTCGGCACCGACGATCGCCAGCGCATAGGATTTCAGCGTGCGGTTGAGCGTCGCCATCACCAAGAGGCCGCCGGGCTTCACCGCCGCGCAGCAGGCGCCGACGAAGGCCTCGACATCCGCGACATGCTCGACCACCTCCATGGCGAGCACGATGTCGAAGCGCCGCCCCTCGGCGACGAGGCTCTCGATCGTCGTCTCGCGATAGTCGATCGCAAGCCCGCTGCGTTCGGCATGGGCTCGGGCGACCGCGATATTGGTCGGAGCCGGATCGAGCCCCGTGACCTCGGCGCCGAGCCGCGCCAGGGGCTCCGACAGCACGCCGCCGCCGCAGCCGATATCGACCAGCGCCAGCCCCTCCAGCGATCGCAGCGATTTCGGATCGCGCCCGAAGCGTTCGCAGGCGAGATCCTTTACGAAACCGAGCCGCACCGGATTGAACTTGTGCAGCACGGCCATGGGACCCTTCGGGTCCCACCAGGTCCTGGCCATGGCATCGAAGCGCGCAACCTCGGCAGCATCGATCGTCGAGCCGGTTTGAGACGCTGCGGATGCCATGCGTAATTCCCCCTTTGTGCCAATCGGGCGCGGACCGCATTGACACTTGCGGTGCTGCCCGTCATCTACACCCGCCCTTCGCCCGGCGCGAGGGGGACCTTTCGTCCCGGCACGTCGCCGGGCGTTTCTAGAGAGCCCTTGGACCGCTATGGCCCGTCTGGTGATGAAATTCGGCGGGACCTCCGTCGCCACTGTCGAGCGTATCAAGAATGCCGCCCGCCACGTCAAACGCGAGTTCGACGCCGGCAACCAGGTCGCAGTCGTCGTCTCCGCCATGTCGGGCAAGACCAACGAACTCGTGGCCTGGTGCAAGGAAGCGGCACCGCTTTACGATCACGCGGAATATGACGCCGTGGTCGCATCCGGCGAGCAGGTCACCTCCGGCCTGATGGCAATCGTGCTCCAGTCCATGGGCCTGCCGGCGCGCTCCTGGCAGGGCTGGCAGATCCCGCTCTTCGGCTCGGACGCCCATGGCTCCGCCCGCATCGAGGGCGTCGACGGCGCCGGCATCCTCGCCGGCTTCGACCGCAATCGCGAGATCGCGGTCTGCTCCGGCTTCCAGGGCATGCACGCAACGACGAAACGCATCGTTACGCTCGGGCGCGGCGGCTCCGACACCAGCGCGGTCGCGCTTGCCGCCGGCCTCAAGGCCGATCGCTGCGACATCTACACCGATGTCGACGGCGTCTATACCACCGACCCGCGCGTCGTGCCGAAGGCCCGGCGCATGGACAAGGTCTCCTTCGAGGAGATGCTGGAAATGGCCTCGCTCGGCTCGAAGGTGCTGCAAGTGCGCTCGGTCGAGATCGCCATGGTCCAGCGCGTACCGACCTATGTGCGCTCCTCCTTCGACGACCCCGACAATCCCAATCCAGGCACCCTCATCTGCGACGAGGACGACATCGTGGAACAGCAGATCGTCACCGGCATCGCGTTTTCGCGCGACGAAGCCCAGATCACGCTCCGGCGTGTCGCCGACAAGCCGGGCGTGGCCGCGGCCATCTTCGGTCCGCTCGCTGATGCGAACATCAATGTCGACATGATCATCCAGGTCGTCTCGGACGACCAGGCGACCACCGACATCACCTTCACCGTCCCGACCGCCGATTACGAGCGCGCCAAGACGCTGCTCGAGAGCCGCCACGACAGCATCGCCTACCAGAGCCTGCAGGGCGCCACCGACGTGGTGAAGATCTCGGCCATCGGCGTCGGCATGCGCAGCCATGCCGGTGTAGCGGCCCGCGCCTTCCACGCGCTCGCCGAGAAGGGCATCAACATCCGCGCGATCACGACCTCCGAGATCAAGTTCTCGGTGCTGATCGACGCCGCCTATACCGAGCTCGCCGTGCGGACGCTGCACTCGCTCTATGGGCTGGATGCGGCCTGATCCTCAGCGCGTCACGACCGCGCGCAGCACAGCGCGCGGTTTGGAGCCCAGCTGATGCAACACGCGGCCGAAGCCGCCTAGCCGCGCGAGAACTGCAGCCGATGGGCGGTTGGCGTGGTGCGCAGACGCTGCCGGAAATGGTGGCGCAACGCCGCCGCGGAACCGAGCCCGGCGCGATAGGCGACCTCGTCGACCCCGAGCGTGGTCGTCTCCAGCAGATCGCAGGCATGGGCGACACGCTCGTTGAGGATCCACTCGCCCGGCGCGCTGCCAGTGGCCTCTGTGAAACGCCGGAAGAACGTGCGCTGGCTCATGCCGGCCCGGTCGCTGAGCCGCTGCAAGGTCAGGTCCTCGGCCAGCGACGAACGCATCCAGTCGAGCAATGGCGACAGGCGCGACCCGGTCTGCGGCGGTAGCGGGCGACGGACGAACTGTGCCTGGCCGCCGCTGCGATGCGGCGGCACGACCATGCTGCGCGCCACCAGGTTCGCAGCCTCGGGCCCATGGTCGCGGCGGACGATATGCAGGCAAAGGTCGATGCCGGCCGCGCTGCCGGCCGAGGTCAGGATGTCGCCCTCGTCGACATAGAGCACATCGGGCTCGAGGCGCACCGCGGGGTAGCGCTTCGCAAAATCAGCACCGTACTGCCAATGGGTCGTCGCCCTGCGCCCGGCCAACAGGTCGGCAGCCGCCAGCACATAGGCTCCGCCGCAGATCGAGACGACGCGGCTGCCGCCGCGATGCGCCGCGCGAAGCGCGCCCGCCAGCGGCTCCGGCACCGGCTCGACCAGGCCGCGCCAGCCGGGAACGATGATGGTGCCCGCCCCCTGCAGCAGGTCGAGCCCGCCATCAGCCTCGACCGCAAGGCTGCCATGGGCGCGCAAACGCCCGGCCTCGCCGGCGGCGGTGCGGAATTCGTACCAGTTTTCCGGCAGCCCGGGCCGGCGCGAGCCGAACACCTCGGCGACAATGCCGTATTCGAAGGTGCAGAGCCGGTCATAGGCAACCGCGACGACGCGGTGCGGGGCCTGCGGAGATGCCTTTATGCGCTTTGGCATGATTTTTACGATAGTCGTCTATCTCGCCACTTACCAGCACCGCTTTGGGCGCGCATGGTCCGGCCCGTGATCGCGAGGTGCCGGGCATGGTGATGCGAGTCGAGATGGTCAGGGACAAGCGGAGCAGCCGAACGATGTTGCTGGCGGTCGGCCTCGTGCTGTCCTCCAGCCTGCTCTATGTCCTGGGCTACTCCCTGTCGAAGACCCTGGTCTCCTCCTACGGATTGAGCGCGCTGCAGGTGACCTTCCTGCGCTGTCTTCTGGTCCTGGCGGGAAGCCTCGTCCTGCTGGCCCGGCCAAGGAGCGGCGTCACGCGGGCGCGGTTGCTGCACCCGCCGCGCGCATGGGAACAGCGCGCCGCGGCTGCCGCGCTGGTCGCCTCGAACGTGCTGGCGATCGTCGCCTATAGCCTCATGCCGGTCACGGCAGCCTCGGCGCTTGGATTCACGGCGCCGCTTTTGCTCACTGCACTGGGCGGGCTCTTGCTCGGCGAGCGCGTCTCGCTCGGACGTTGGCTCGGTGCTGCGAGCGGCTTTGCCGGCATGCTGCTGATCGTCAGGCCGAGCGAAGGCGGAGCCTGGCCAGGTATCCTCGCCTCGATTGGCGCGGCCGCCAGCTACGCGCTGTATCAGATCCTGGTGCGCCGGCTGCGCGATGTCGCGAACAGCCTCGATACCGCCATGCAGGTCGCGGTTGTCGGTTTCGCGCTGCTCGCGGCAACGATGCTCTGGTTCTGGCATCAGGTCAGCGCGGAGGCCTTCGCCCTCGTTCTGCTCTTCACGGTGATCCAGACGGCCGCCCTCGCCTGTATCGCTGGCGCGCTCCGGCGCGGCGAAGCCTCCGGACTCGCACCCTGGCAATTCTCCGGCCTGCTCTGGGCGATGCTGATCGACACCCTCCTATTCACGACCCTGCCTTCCCCCGTCTCGCTCCTCGGCGGCGGCCTGATCATCGCGGGAGGCTTGCTGGCACAGGGCAGGGAACGGAGGACGGCCTGAGGCGGCGATCAGCTACCAGCCCAGCTACGCCGCCTGCCTATAGGCGGCGGCGACCTCCCGCATCCAGGCGCAGAACGCGGCAACCCTGGGCCGCACCCGGCCTGTATCGGGGAAGACGAGAAAATAGGCGAAATCCTCGAGCAGCGCGACATTCGCGAGCTGGACGAGCCGCCCCTCCGCGATGTCGGTTTCGATCATCGCCGCCGGCAGCAATCCTGCGCCCTGACCGGAAAGCACCGCTTTCAGCATCAGGCCTGAATCGTCGAAGGACGGCCCGCGCGGCGCACTGAATTCCTCGATGCCCTGCGCCTGGAACCAGCGCTGCCAGGCCTTGCGCTCGCTGTCATGGACCTGCGGCCAGCGCGCCAGGCAAGCCGCATCCTGCGGCCTGCCGAGGGATGCGAGCAGGGCCGGAGCCGCGACGGGAACGACCTCGACCGCAACCAGAAGCTCGCTGCGCAATCCCGGATAACGGCCGAAGCCATGCCGGACCGCGACATCGACCCCGTCGCGGACGAAATCGACCAGAGCAGTACCGGTCACGACCCGCAGATCGATATCGGGATGGGCGTCGTGGAACTGCTTGAGGCGTGGCACCAGCCAGGCGCTCGCGAAGAATGGCGTCGTGCTGATCGTCAGCGGGCCCGTGCCGGGATCGGCGACAATGCGCCTTGATGCCTCGGCGATCTGCCGGAAGGCGTTGCGCACCGGCGGCATCAGGCTCTGCCCGGCGGGCGTGAGGGCCATGCCGCGATTGATCCTCCGGAAGAGCTGCGTGCCGAAATGAAGCTCCAGGGCCTTGAGCATCTGGCTGACCGCGCCCGGCGTCACGCAGAGCTCATCGGCGGCCTCCTTCACGGAGAGATGCCGAGCCGTGGCCTCGAAGGCGCGCAGAGCATTCAGCGGTGGCAGCCGATCGGTTTTCATTTAGTTTTTCTAACTTATTTTCGCAGAATTGCTAGTTTGCCCCTAGCCCGATCATTCGTCAAATTAGCTACAACTGATCACTTCATTGCAGCGGATCGCTCGCTCCCTTGAAGTGACCAGCAAGAGAAAAACTCAATCATTAATTTATCCATTCAAGCCGGAGCCATGCATGCCCAGCCTCCCCGACGCGACGCATTACCTCTCATTGTCGGAGCTCGCGGCGCGCATCCAGACGCGCGACATCTCGCCCGTGGCAGTGACGCGGTCGCAGCTCGAGCGCATCGAACGCCTGGACACGGAGCTTCACAGCTTTGCCGGCGTGATGGCCAATACCGCGCTGGTCGAGGCAGAGGCCGCGGAGGCAGAGATCGCGGCCGGGCGCTATCGCGGCCCGCTGCATGGCGTGCCGATTGCCGTGAAGGACCTGTTCTGGACGCGAGGCTTTCCGACGGCCGGCGGGATGCGGATCCACAAGCAGCACAGGCCGCGGGAGGACGCCACCGTGGTGCGCCGCCTGCGGGAGGCGGGAGCCGTAGTGCTGGGCAAGCTGCAGATGACGGAGGGGGCTTATTCCGACCACCACCCCATGGTGACGCCGCCCCGTAACCCCTGGAATGCCGCGTACTGGACCGGAATCTCGTCGAGCGGCTCGGCTGCGGCGACGGCGGCCGGCCTGTGCTACGGCTCGCTCGGTTCCGATACCGGAGGGTCGATCCGCTGGCCCTGCGCTGCCACCGGCCTGACCGGGCTGAAGCCGAGTTGGGGCCGCGTCAGCCGTCACGGCACATTCGAGCTGGCAGCGACGCTGGACCATGTCGGGCCGATGGCGCGCGACACCAGGGACGTCGCCGCGATCCTGCACGTCATCGCCGGCGCCGATCCAGCCGATCCGACCGCGCTCGGCGCGCCGGTTCCCGACTACCGCGCAGCGACCCGGCAAGGCGTCGGCGGCGTGCGGATCGGCCTCGATCCAGCCTGGAACAGCGAAGGGGTCGATGCGACGACGCAAATGGCTCTGAACGAGGCCATCGCAACCTATCGCGCGCTCGGAGCCGAGATCGTCGAGGTCCGCTTTCCGGATGTGAAGCAGATCGTCGCCGATTGGGCACCGAACTGCGCAGTGGAAGCCGCCATCGCCCATGAAGCGACCTACCCCGCGTGCAAGGACGAATACGGCCCGGTTCTCGCCTCGGTCATCGAGACGGGCCGCGCGCTGTCGGGCCTCGACTATCAGCGCCTCCTGCTGCGACGCATGGCCTTTCGTGGACGCATCGCCGCCCTGTTCGGCACGATCGATCTGCTGCTGACCCCGGTTCAGCCTTTCGCGCCGCTGACGCTCGCGACGATCAGTACATTGGGAGAGCAGCCCGGGCTGATCGCCGACCTGCAGCGCTATACCTGCCCCTTCAACATGACCGGCAACCCGACGCTCACATTGCCCGGCGGCTTCTGCGAGGGAATGCCTATCGGGCTCCAGCTCGTTGCAGCGCAACTGGGGGAGGCCATGCTGATCCGTGCCGGCACAGCCTTCCAGGCAGAGACCACATGGCACCGCCAGCACCCAACCCTTTGAGGAGCCTTGCGATGAGCACCAATCCGGCGCGTCCCGCCTCCCCGATCTTCCATGGCTGGCTTGTGGTCGCGGCGGCGTTTGCGGTCACCTTCGTCGGTTTCGGCAGCGCCTATACCTTCAGCGCCTTCGTCGAATCCCTGCAGGCGGATTTTTCCGCCTCCCGCGCTTCGGTTTCCCTGGTCTTCTCCCTCGCCGGCTTTCTCTATTTCGGCTTCGGACTGATCAGCGGCCCGCTTGCGGACCGCTGGGGAGCCCGTAGGCTTGTCTTCCTCGGCATGCTCCTCACCGGGCTTGGCATGGCCGCGGCGGGAGCGGCGCGGAGCCTGACCGAGATCTACCTGGCCTATGGCCTTGGCGTCGGGCTCGGCATCGGCTGCTCCTATGTTCCAGCGCTGGGCGCGGTGCAGCGCTGGTTCGTCAAGCGCCGCGGCTTCGCATCGGGTCTCGCGGTCACCGGCATCGGTGTCGGCACGCTCGTGATGCCGCCGCTCGCCTCGCTCCTGATCGAGCAGATCGGCTGGCGGAATGCCTATTTCACGCTTGGCGGGCTCGCGGCGATCATTGGTGCAGCGATGGCGCTCCTGATCGAAAGCGATCCGCGCCAACGCGGGCTGCTGCCGGACGGGGACGCCCTGCCCCCAGGCGGCATCACGGCACAGGCGACCGGCATGTCGATTCGCGAGGCGGTGTGGTCGCGGCCCTTCATCAGGCTCTACGCAGCCTGCCTGATCGGCTCGTTCGGGGCCTTCGTCCCCTTCGTCCACCTCGTGCCCTACGCGCTGGATCGCGGCGTCCCGCAGGGTCGGGCCGTCCTGCTGCTCGCGCTGATCGGTGTCGGCAGCACGGCCGGCCGCTTCTGCCTCGGGAATCTGGCGGACCGGATCGGCCGCCACCGCGCCCTCCTCGTCATGTTCCTGGGCATGGCCGGCGCTCTGGGCATCTGGTGGCTCTCGAGCGGATTCGCGATGCTGGCCGTCTTCGCCCTGCTCTATGGCGTCTTCTATGGCGGCTGGGTCGCCGTGCTGCCGGCGGTCGTCATGGACAATTTCGGCGGGCGCAATGTCAGCGGGATCATCGGCATTCTCTATACGAGCGTCGCGTTTGGAACCCTGATCGGACCGACGGCCGCAGGGCTCATCTTCGACCTGAACCAGAGCTATGCGATCGCGATCCTCGCCAGCGCCGGCGCCAACCTCCTCGCGGCTCTCATCGTGGCGCGCTCCGCAAGCCCCCCACGCTCCCTGCCGCGTTGACCTCGCCTCCTGCCGCCCCGATGATGCCGGCATGTCCGCCGGCCCCGCCTCCGCCGCCCCCGAATTCGATCCTGCCCGGCTCGAAGCCTTCCTGCGCTCCGCCCTGCCCGGGCGGGCGGCCGGCGCGATGGCGCTGGAGCGGATCAGCGGCGGGCAGTCGAACCCGACCTTCTTCCTCTCCTTTCCCGAAGCCGGCACGCGGCTGGTCATGCGCAAGAAGCCGCCGGGCCCGCTGCTGCCCTCGGCCCATGCGGTCGACCGCGAATACCGCATCCTCAAGGCGCTCGCGGGTTCGCAGGTGCCGGTGCCGCCGGTGCTGCTGTTCCACGCGGAAGACGATATCGTCGGCACGCCCTTCTATCTGATGGAGCGGCTCGACGGCCGTGTCTTCCATGACGCGGCGCTGCCGGGCGTGGTGCCGGCCGAGCGTCGGCAGATGTATTTCGCCATGGCCGAGACCCTGGCAGCGCTGCATCGCTTCGACTGGCAGGCGGCTGGGCTCGCCGATTACGGCAAGCCGGGAAACTATTATGCCCGACAGCTCGCGCGCTGGGGCCGGCAATGGCGCGAGACCAGGACCCGCGAGATCCCCGAGATCGATCGGCTGATCGATTGGCTGACCGCCCATCTCGATGAAAGCGCGGAGACGACCATCGTCCACGGCGATTTCCGGCTGGGCAATCTGATGTTTCACCCGGTCGAGCCGCGCGTCGTCGCCGTGCTCGACTGGGAGCTCTCGACGCTCGGTCATCCGCTCTCGGACGCCGCCTTTTCCTGCCTGCCCTGGCATTCCGGCCCCGCCATGTATCAGGGCATCATGGGCCTCGACCGCGAGGCGCTCGGCATCCCGACGCAAGCCGAATACCTCTCCCGCTATTGCGCAGCGGCCGGGCGCAAGGACGGGCCGGGACGCTTCCATCTCGCCTTCTCGCTCTTCCGCTTCGCCGTCATTCTCGACGGCATCGCGGCGCGCGCCAGGGCCGGCAATGCCGCGGCGGAGAATGCGGTCGCGGTCGGCGGGATGGCGGAGAGCTTCGCGCGGCAGGCCGCAACCATCATCGACCAGAGTTGAACGGGGATCACCATGGATTTCGCCTATTCCGCCAGGGTCGAAGAGCTCCGCTCACGGCTGCAGGCCTTCATGGATGCCCATGTGCAGCCGGCCGACGCCATATGGAAACATGAGGTCGAGGCCGGGCGCTATCCGCTGGCACTGATCGACGGGCTGAAGGAGAAGGCGAAATCCGAGGGCCTGTGGAACCTGTTCCTGCCGGCGCTGAAGCCCGACGAGCCCGGCACACGGCTGAGCAATCTCGAATACGCCCCCCTGGCGGAGATCATGGGCCGGATCTTCTGGTCATCGGAGGTGTTCAACTGCAACGCCCCGGACACCGGCAACATGGAAATCCTGCACATGTTCGCGACGCCGGCGCAGCGCGAACGCTTTCTCGTGCCGCTGATGAAGGGCGAGATCCGCTCCTGCGTCGGCATCACCGAGCCCGGCGTCGCCTCCTCCGATCCGACCAATCTGCAGACCACGATCACCCGCGACGGCGATGACTATGTCATCAACGGCCGGAAATGGTGGACCACCGGCGCCCTGCATCCAAACGTCAAGTTCTGCATCGTCATGGGCCTCTCGGACACGCGCCCGGAGGCCGACCCGCACAAGCGCCATTCCATGGTGATCGTGCCGATGGATACGCCGGGCGTGAGCGTGATGCGCAACCTGCCGCTGCTCAACCACCATTCGCCCGAAGGCCATACCGAAACGGATTTCGACACTGTCCGCGTGCCGGCCGCCAACATGCTCGGGGAGGAAGGCGCGGGCTTTGCGCTGGCGCAGGCGCGGCTCGGGCCSGGCCGCATCCACCACTGCATGCGCWCGATCGGCCAATGCGAGGTCGCGCTCGAACTGATGGTCGAGCGCGCGCTGCAGCGGAAGGCCTTTGGCCGGCATCTCTCAGACTATGCCAATGTCCAGGACTGGATTGCCGAAGGGCGCATGGAAATCGACCAGGCGCGGTTGCTCTGCCTGCGCGCCGCCTGGATGATGGACAAGCACGGCAACAAGGCCGCGCGCACCGAGGTCTCCGCGATCAAGGTCGTGGCGACGCGGCTCCAGACCAAGATCGCCGACCGGGCCATTCAGGTCTTTGGCGCCGCCGGTCTCTCCAATGATACGCCGCTCGCCTTCATCTATAGCTGGGGCCGGGCGCTGCGCTTCATCGACGGGCCGGACGAGGTGCATCTGCGCACGGTCGCCCGTGCCGAGATCAAGAAGCGGCAGGCGAGCAATCGCAGCACGATGGCCGAGCAGGGCATAAAGATGCCCTATCTCAAGCCCGCGGGTTAAGGCACCGGCCCGGACCGGGACGTGGTCCGGATATCCAGCAGGCCGCGCAGAAACCGGGTGGAAGCCGGTGCCCGAGGCATGGGAGCCTTCCTCGACACGCACATGCCAGTCGAAGAAGGCCCCCGCCATGCCAGCCGCAGCAAAATTGCCCGAACCTCCATCCCTCGCGGCGCGCGTCGACGCGCTGCACTGGCGCCGGATCGAGGCCGAACTCGACTCCCATGGCGTCGGCCTGACCGGGCCCTTGCTCAGCCCGGCGGAATGCCGCGCGCTGGCTGCGCTCTATGCCGACGAGAGCCGTTTCCGCAGCCGCATCGTCATGGCGCGGCACGGCTTTGGCAGTGGCGAGTACCAGTATTTCGCCCATCCGCTGCCGGAGATGCTGGCGGCCCTGCGGCCGGCCATCTATGAGCGCCTCGCCCCCGTGGCGAACCGCTGGAACGAGACGCTCGGGATCGCGCAGCGTTATCCCGACGCGCTCGGCGCCTTCCTGACCCTGTGCCACGAGGCCGGACAGACCCGGCCGACCCCGCTGCTGCTGAAATACGGCGCCGGCGACTATAACTGCCTGCATCAGGACCTTTACGGCGACCTGTTCTTCCCGTTCCAGATGGTGATCCTGCTCTCGCAGCCGGGCGCCGATTTCACCGGCGGGGAGTTCACCCTGGTCGAGCAGCGTCCGCGCATGCAATCACGGCCCGAGGTCGTGCCGCTGGCACAGGGAGAGGCCGCTATCTTCGCCGTGCAGCACAGGCCGATGCGGGGCTCCCGCGGCACCTACCGCGTCAATCTCCGCCACGGCGTCAGCCGGGTGCGCTCGGGCGAGCGCTACACCACCGGGCTGATCTTTCACGACGCGCGCTGAGTCTTACGCACTCGCCCAGGGGACAGCGCGTTTCGCGTTCAGCCCGGCGCCGAGGGCCGCGCCTCCTGCTCCATGCTGCTGCCGCGCAATCCACCGGGAACGCAAAGCTTCGGATAGAGCCGCGACATCTCGCGGATCAGGAACTTCACCGGCACATCGAAGAAGCTGCCGTGCTGGGCGACATAGTCCATAAAACTGCGGCCCTGCCCATCGAAGCTCTGCAGCAGCGCATCGCTCTTGCCGTCGAAGCCGAGCGTCGCAACGCCGAGCCTGTCGCAGAGGCGCGCGTTGAAGGTCGGAGAAGCCTTCAGCCAGCGCCCGTCGAGGAAAACCTCGGTATAGCCGTGATAGGCGAAGACATTGGTGCCGACGGCCTCCAGCAGGCGCGGCGTGGCGAGATGGTTCTTGACGTCGGCGAGCCCGATGCGAGCGGGAATGCCGATGGCCCGGCAATAGGCTGCATAGAGCGCAGCCTTGCCGACGCAGTAGCCGATGCCGGCCGCCAGCACGGAGCTGGCGCGATAGGTCTCGGGGTTGAGATAGTCGCCATAGGGGTCATAGCGGATGCCGTCGCGCACCGCCTGATAGAGGATGCCGGCCTGCCCGGCAGGGTCGCTGATGCCCGAAGTCAGCAGGCGCGCCTCGGCGATCACCATCGGATGGTCGCTGTCGACGAACTCAGCGGGGCTCGTGAAGAGAACGTGGTGGGAATCCTGCATTGCCAATCCTCTCAAGCATCGGCGGGAAAGTGGTTTGCGGCCTTCGGACAAAGCCGATGCAAATACTAAAAGGGCGAGATCGTCGGACCGGACCCGATATCCGGCCCCGGTGATCTACTGGCCCGTGAACCGGGTTGGCCGCTTCTCCAGGAAAGCCGAGACACCCTCGCTGAAATCCGCGGTCCGGGTCGAGGCGTGGAAGGCGTCGCGCTCGGCGTCGAGCTGGGCGCTCAACGTGTTGCTCAGCGAAGCGCCGAGCAGCGCCTTGATGCGGCCATAGGCCTGGGTCGGCCCGGCAGCCAGTTTGCGCGCCAGCGCCATGGCTTCGGCATCGAGACACTCGGCCGGCACGGTGCGATTGATCAGGCCGAGCCGCAACGCCTCGCCCGCATCGATCGTCTCGGCGAGCAGCGCCAGCTCCTTTGCCTTCTTCATGCCGACGATGCGCGGCAGATGATAGGTCCCGGACCCGTCCGGCGTCGCACCGATCCGGGCATAGGCCAGCGTGAATTTCGCATTCTCCGCGGCGATCGCCAGATCGCAGGCAAGCGCCAGGCTGAATCCGGCTCCGGCCACCGCGCCATGCAGGCAGGCGATCGAAGGCTGCGGCAATTCATCGAGCCTTTTCAGCCCGGCATGCAGCGGCGTGATGATCGCCTCGATCGCGGTCTCGGGGTCGCCACCAGCGGTGAATTGCGAGACGTCGCCACCGGCGCAGAAGCCCCTGCCCGCGCCCTTCAGCAGGATGGCGCGGACATCCCGGCGCGCCGCGATCTCCTCGATTCGGGCCAGGAAAGTTTCCGCCATGGCCGCATCAAAGGCGTTCAGCACGTCGGGACGATTCAGCGTCAGCACTGCGACACCGGCCTCGACGGTCAACAGAATGGAACTGGAGGGATCGGTCATCGGCGGATTCCGGAGCTGCGATTGCCCCGGTTCTACCATGGGCATTTCGGCCTGCGGCACTCCGAATCCTGCGCCACGGACGCGCAGAAATGCTCGCAAGGCGAGCGCGAAGCCCCGGGAGCTCTCTCGGTTCAGAGGGCCCCCGGGACTTCTCCCCTCGTCAGGCGACCGCAACCTTCGGTGTATTGGCTTCCTCGCGGCTTTCGAGCGCGGCCATTGCGGCCTGCACGCCGCCGCTGCGATGCGGCACGCCGGCTGCCGCCAGCCCCATCTCCACGCCGGACAGCGCGCCAAGCAGGGTCAGTTCGTTGCATTCGCCGAGATGGCCGATCCGGAAGACCTTGCCGGCCACCTTGCCGAGGCCGGAGCCGAGCGAGATGTTGAACTTCTCGAGCGCCACCTTGCGGTAATGGTCGGCGTCGTGGCTCGGCGGCATCAGCACGGCGGTCAGCACCGGCGAATATTCCGCGGGGTTCTCGCAGAGGATGTCGAGGCCCCAGGCCTTCACCGCGGCCCGCGTCGCCGCGGCAAGGCGCTCATGGCGGGCGAAGACCGCGTCCAGCCCCTCCTCATGCAGCATCCTGACTGCTTCGCGCAGGCCATAGAGCAGGCTCGTCGCCGGCGTGTAGGGGAAAAAGCCGTTGGCGTTGATCTTGACCATCTCCTGCCAGTCCCAATAGGAGCGCGGCATTGTGTTCGCCCGGGAGGCGGCCATCGCCTTTTCCGAGATCGCGTTGAAGCTGAGGCCCGGCGGCAGCATCAGGCCTTTCTGCGAGCCGGAAACCGTGACGTCGACCTGCCATTCGTCGTGCCGGTAGTCGACCGAGGCGAGCGAGGAGATGGTGTCGACCATGAAGAGCGCCGGGTGGCCGGCCTTGTCGATCGCCTTGCGGATCTCGGCGATCCGGCTGGTCGAGCCGGTCGAGGTCTCGTTATGGACGACCATCACCGCCTTGATCTTGCGGCCGCGGTCCTCGGCCAGCTTTGCCTCGATCGCGGCCGGGTCGGCGCCGCGACGCCAGTCGCCCGGAATGAAATCGACCTCGATGCCGAAGCGGCCGGCGATCTGGCGCCAGAGGGTGGCGAAATGGCCGGTCTCGGCCATCAGCACGGTGTCGCCCGGAGAGAGCGTATTGACGATCGCCGCTTCCCAGGCACCGGTCCCGGAGGACGGATAGATCACCACCGGCTGGCTGGTCTTGAAGACCGACTTGGCACCGTCGAGCACCTCGCGCCCGAGCTTCGCGAACTCGGCGCTGCGGTGATCGATCACCGGCATGTCCATGGCCCGCAGGACCCGGTCAGGGACCGGGCTCGGGCCGGGAATCTGGAGGAAATGGCGACCCTGCTGCGATGCCATGGCGATAACTCCCTATTCGGACGTGGCGGCGCTTCCGGCTCGCCGCTCGTGATCGCCGATGTTTTGCATTCATTTTTGTCTTTGGCAACACCGCTCGCGCGTGCAATATTATGCTGGCCGATCTCGACACGGGGCCGCCCACTCGCGTAGCAAACCAGCATGACGACTATCGCGCTCGACACTGAGACGACCGAAAGCCCGTCGCTGCGACGCGAGGACGGCACCGGCCAGACATCGCTGCACGGCGAACTCCTGGCCGCGCTGCGCGACTATATCGTCGAGGGCAATCTCGCCGATGGCGCACGCGTGCCCGAACGCCTGCTCTGCGACCGGTTCGGCATCTCGCGCACGCCGCTGCGCGAGGCGCTCAAGGTCCTGGCCGCGGAAGGGCTGATCGACCTCCTGCCCAATCGCGGCGCACGCGTGCGCGCCCTGAGCGCCGATGATCTGCGCGAATTGTTCGACGTGATGGGCGGGCTCGAAGCCCTGGCGGGGCGGCTGGCCTGCGAACGCATCAGCGACGAAGAAATCGCCGAAATCGAGCAATCTCATCACGAGATGTACCGTTTCTACCTGCGGCGCGACATGCACGGCTATTTCCAGTGCAACCAGGACATCCACCGCATGATCGTCGCGGCCGCCGGCAATGCGACGCTCAGCGCGACCTATAACAGCATTGCCGGCCGCATCCGGCGCGTACGCTATTCCGCCAATCTCGACAAGGAGCGCGACCGCTGGGGCGAGGCGATGCGCGAGCACGAGGCGATCCTCGATGCCCTGCGCCGACGCGCCGGCAGCGAGCTCAGCGACATCATGTTCCTGCATCTGCGCAACAAGCGAAAAGCCGCGCAGCATCAGAGCGCCGCGCAGGCGGACGACGAGAACAGCCTTGCCTGAGTCCAACCCCAGCCTGAGACCTCCCCGGCATTGATACGGGACGGCGGCCGGGCAGTGTCGTCGTCAATTCGGCCATCATCATTTTTCAGATTGAATGCAAAATTTTTTGATTCTAGGCTCTCGCCACGGCGCCGACAGAGCGCGTTGCAGGGAGGTTGGAAGAGATGAAGCAGCATTGGCTTGCCGCTGGCGCGGCGCTCGTAGCAGTTACGACCCCCGCCCTCGCCTGGGAGCCGACCAAGGCCATCGAAATCGTCGTGCCTTTTTCGGCCGGCGGCGCCTCCGACCAGATGGCGCGGACGATGCAGGGCATCATCCAGAAGAATAACCTGACCTCGCAGCCGATCATCGTCGTCAACAAGCCGGCCGCCGGCGGCGCCGAGGGCATGCTCGACATCCAGAAGGCGGCGGGCGACCCGCACAAGCTGATCACCACGTCGAGCGGCATCTTCATGACGCCGATGGCGACCAAGCTGCCGCTGAACTGGACCGAATACACGCCGATCGCGATGATGGCGCAGGATTCCTTCGTGCTCTGGGTCAACGCCAAGGCGCCCTACCAGACCGCCGGCGACTTCATGACAGCGGCCAAGGCCGCCTCGCCCCCGCTCAAGATCGGCGGCACCTCGTCGAAGCGCGAGGACAACCTGATCGTCTTCGGCATGGAGAAGGCCGGCGGCGTCAAGTTCGCCTATATCCCGCACACCAGCGGGGGCCAGGCCTCGACCCAGCTTTCCGGCAATCACATCGACGCCAGCACGAACAACCCGGCCGAGGACGTCGCCAACTGGCGCGGCGGGGCGACACGGCCGATCTGCGTCTTCTCCGAACAGAAGATGACCTACTCGACGCCGGTCGCCGACGGAAAATCCTGGGCCGATATCCCGACCTGCGCCTCGCAGGGACTGAACGTCACCTATCAGATGCTGCGAGGCATGTTCATGCCCGGCAAGGTCACCAAGGAGCAGCAGGCTTTCTACGTGAACCTGTTCAAGAAGGTCTCCGAGACGCCGGAATGGAAGGACTACCTCGCCCGCAGCGCGCTGGTTCCGGACTATCGCGACGGCGAGGCGTTCGTGACCTTCCTCAAGGCCGATGAGGAGAAGCACGCCAAGCTGATGGGCGAAGCCGGCTTCACGGCGAAGTAGCCCTTGCATGATCGGACCGGAAACATATCCGATCCGATCATGCAGCCTTCTACGTTTGCATCGGCTTTTCCGAAAACCGCGCCCACTTTTCGGGCCGATGCCTGAGCCCGACCGGCCCGCCGTCACGGCGGGCCTCAACCCTCTGCCGACGTCCGGAGATGTCGATGTCCGCTCATCCTGAAGGCGAAGCGCCGCGCGGCCTCTCGCGCCGCCCCGTCGAACTTGGCACGGCCGCGATCCTGATCGGCCTCGCCTTCGTCGTGCTCTGGGATTCCTATGGCCGCGGGGCCGGCTGGGACAATGGCCCGCAGAACGGCTTCTTCCCCGCCCGCGTCGGCTGGCTGTTCCTGGCCGCCTCGCTGTTCATCCTGGTGCAGTCCTTTCGCACAGAGAACAGCGTCTTCGTCACCTTCGAGCAGCTCGGGCAGGTCTCGCGCGTGCTCGGCCCGCTCGTTCTCTTCGTCGCGCTGATCCAGCCGCTCGGGCTCTATGTCGCCGCGAGCGTCTTCATCCTCGTCTTCATGGCCGTCGTCGCGACCTCGCGCTGGTGGAGCATCGTGCTGACGGCCGTCCTCGTGCCGATCGTCTGTTTCTGGATCTTCGAACAGCAGTTCCGCGTGCCCCTGCCCAAGGGTCCGCTCGAAGCCATGCTCGGCTATTGAGGTTGCGCTGATGGAAGACCTCTCCTCGCTGATCGCCGGCTTCCAGGTCGCGCTCTCCTGGCACAATGTCGGTTTCATGGTGATCGGCGTGGTGCTCGGCATCATTGTCGGCGTGCTGCCGGGCCTCGGCGGTCCGAACGGGGTCGCGATCCTGCTGCCGCTGACCTTCGGCATGGACCCGACCTCGGCGATCATCCTGCTTTCCTCGATCTACTGGGGGGCGTTGTTCGGCGGCGCGATCACTTCGATCCTGTTCAATATTCCCGGAGAGGCCTGGTCGGTCGCGACCACCTTCGACGGCTATCCGATGGCGGTGCAGGGCAAGGCGGCCGAGGCACTGACGGCCGCCTTCACGGCCTCGTTCATCGGGGCGCTGTCCGGCGTCATCCTGATTACCTTCGTCGCCCCCCTGGTCGCCTCCTTCGCGCTGCGCTTCGGGCCCGCCGAGTTCTTCGCCGTCTTCCTGCTGACCTTCTGCTCCTTCATCGGCATGGGCCGGGAAAACCGGGCAAAGATCCTGGCCTCGCTCTGCATCGGCTTCTTGCTGGCGGCAGTCGGGCTCGACTCGATCTCGGGCGATCTGCGCATGACCTTCGGCTCGACCGAGCTGATGCGCGGCTTCGACTTCCTTATCGTCGTAATCGGCCTGTTCGGCGTCAGCGAGATCCTGCTCACCGTCGAGGAGGGACTGGTCTTCAAGGGCAAGCAGGCGACGATCGATCTCAAGGTCGTGCTGCGGACCTGGGCCGGGCTGCCGCGCTACTGGGCGACGCTCGTCCGCTCCAGCCTCGTCGGCATGTGGATGGGCGTGACGCCCGGCGGCGCGATCGCCGCCTCCTTCATGGGCTATGGCCTCGCCAAGCGCTTCTCGCGGCGCGGCGCCAATTTCGGCAAGGGCGAGATCGAGGGCGTGCTTGCGCCGGAGACCGCGGCGCATGCCGCCGGCACCAGCGCCTTGCTGCCGATGCTGGCGCTCGGCATCCCGGGCTCGGCCACGGCGGCCGTGCTGCTCGGCGGCCTGCTGGTCTGGGGGCTTCAGCCCGGGCCGATGCTCTTCGTCGAGCAGAAGGACTTCGTCTGGGGGCTGATCGCCTCGATGTATCTCGGCAACCTCGCCGGCCTGATCATCGTGCTGGCGACCGTGCCGCTTTTCGCCGCGATCATGCGCATCCCCTTCTCCTTCGTCGCGCCGGTGATCCTGATCGTCTGCGCTATCGGCGCCTATACGATCTCCAACTCGATCTTCGACATCTGGCTGATGCTGATCTTCGGCATCATCGGCTATGTCTTCAAGAAGCTCGACTACCCGCTGGCGCCGCTGGTGCTGGCGCTGGTCCTGGGCGACCGGGCCGAGGACGCTTTCCGGCAGGCCCTGCTCGGCTCGGGCGGCAGTCTCGGGGTCTTCTTCGCCAACGGGCTCGTCACGACACTGGTTGCGCTCGCGATGATCCTGCTCTTCTGGGGGCCGGTGTCGGACCTGATCGGGGCGGTGCGGCGCAGAAGCGGCCGGGCCGGAAAGGCGGCAGAAGCCGCCGAGTGAGAATGCGTTCGGACGCGAACGCGGGTCGTCCCGGCCAAATTGAAACGCAGAGCCGGGTCGAGATGAACTGGAATGGATACGTGACGCGATGACCCATGCTGCCCCCCTCGCCAAACAGGGCTCGCGCAATCTCGGGCTCGAACGGCGCCTCGCCCAGGCGCTCGAAGGCGAGGTCCGCTTCGACGCATTCACGCGCGGGCGTTATGCCACCGACGCCTCGATCTACCAGATCATCCCGCAGGGCATCGCCTTTCCGAAGAGCGAGACCGACATTGCGGCCGCGCTCCAGATCGCGGCCGAGCACGGCGTTCCGGTGATCGCGCGCGGCGGCGGCACGTCGCAAAACGGCCAGCCGATCGGCGATGCGCTGATCCTCGACATGAGCCGGCATTTTAACGCGATCCGCGACTATGACCCGGCCTCGCGCACGGTCTCGGTCGCGCCCGGCATCGTGCTGGAGCAGCTCAACAGCCATGTGAAGAAGGACGGCCTGTTCTTCCCGGTCGAGCCCTCGACCGCGAGCCGCTGCACCATTGGCGGCATGGCCGGCAACAACTCCTCCGGCGCGCGCTCGCTGCGCTACGGCAAGATGGTCGACAATGTCATTGCCCTGCGGGCGCAGTTCCATGACGGCGAGGCCTTTGCGCTGGGCGAGAACCCGGTCGGCGACAATGCCTCGGTCAGGACGCGGGACCTGATGACGCGGATGCTGTCCCTGGCGGACGGGCACCGCGACGAGATCGAGCGCATCTTCCCGAAGGTGCAGCGCCGGGTCGGCGGCTACAATCTCGACGAGCTGCTCCCGGCCCGGCCGAACCTGTCGCATCTGCTGGTCGGCTCGGAAGGCACGCTCGCGATCACCACGGAGGCGACGCTCAGGCTCTCGCCCCTGCCGACCCACCGCGTCATGGGCGTCTGCCATTTCCCGGATTTTCGTGCGGCGATGGAGACGACGCAGCATATCGTGGCGCTGGGTCCGGTCGCGGTCGAGCTCGTCGACAACAATGTGCTGGTGCTCGGTGCCGATATCCCCCTCTTCGTGCGAACGCTCGCCGACATCACCAGGGGCCAGCCGAACTGCCTGCTGCTGGTCGAATTCGCCGGCGACGATCTCGCGGCGCTGAAGTACGACCTGAAGCGGCTCGACCAGTGCATGGCCGATCACGGCTTTGCCGACGCGGTCGTCGAGGTCGTCGAACCGGCACGGCAGAAGCCGGTCTGGGAGGTGCGCGAGGCCTGCCTCAATATCATGATGTCGATGAAGGGCGACGGGAAGCCGGTCTCCTTCATCGAGGACTGCGCCGTCCCGCTCGAACATCTCGCCGACTATACCGACGCGGTGACCGAGCTCTTTACCCGTCACGGCACGCGCGGAACCTGGTACGCCCATGCCTCGGTCGGCTGCCTGCACGTCCGCCCGATCCTGAACATGAAGGACGAGGCCGGGGTCAAGGCGATGCGCGGCATCGCCGAGGCCGCCTGCGACCTCGTGCGCCAGTTCAAGGGCTCCTATTCCGGCGAGCATGGCGACGGCATTTCCCGCTCGGAATTCGTCGAACCGATGTTCGGCGGCCCGCTGACGCGCGCCTTCGAGGCGGTGAAGGACGGGTTCGACCCGGAGAACCGGCTGAATCCCGGCAAGATCGTGCGGCCGCTCAAGATGGACGATCGCAGCCTGATGCGGTTTCCGCCGGGCCATGCGACGCCCATCCCGGCCGCAACCGCACTCGATTGGTCCGATTGGGGCGGGCTCGGCGGCGCCGTCGAGATGTGCAACAACAATGGCACCTGCCGGAAACTCTCCGGCGGCACGATGTGCCCGTCCTATCGCGCCACCAGGGACGAGACCCATCTGACGCGCGGGCGCGCCAACAGCCTGCGCCTCGCGATCTCCGGGCAGCTCGGCCCCGACGCCTTCACCTCGCCTGAGATGAAGGAGACGCTCGATCTCTGCGTCTCCTGCAAGGGCTGCAAGCGCGACTGCCCGACCGGCGTCGACATGGCCCGGATGAAGATCGAGTTCCTCCACCATTATCACCAGCGCCATGGCTTGCCCCTGAAGGAACGGCTGATCGCCTGGCTGCCGCGCTATGCGCCCTATGCCGCGAAACTGGCGCCGCTGATGAACCTGCGCGATCGCATCCCTGCTCTGGCCAAACTGAGCGAGCGCTGGCTCGGCTTCAGCGCGCGCCGCTCGCTGCCGGTCTGGCGCAAGCCCTGGGTGCAGGCCGGCAACCCGGCAACGCCTGGCGATGTGAAGGGCGACGGCCGCGACATCGTGCTCTTCGGCGATACGTTCAACCGCTACTACGAGCGCGAGAATATGGAGGCGGCTGAGCGCGTGCTCGCGGCCGGCGGCTATCGCATCCACAAGGTCGAACCGGCTGACGGCGGCAGGCCGCTCTGCTGCGGACGGACCTTCCTCTCGGCCGGATTGGTCGACGAGGCGCGCATCGAGGCCAAGCGCACGCTCGATGCACTCTCGCCCTATATTGCCGGGGGCGCCCGCATCGTCGGGCTCGAACCGTCCTGCCTGCTGACCTTCCGCGACGAGTTTGGCGCGATCCTGCCCAAGGAGCAGGTTGAACCCGCGGCCAGCGCGGCTTTCCTGCTCGAAGAGCTGCTCGCGGCCGATATCAAGGCGGGGACGACCACGTTGCCGCTGAAGGACCAGGCGGGCCGCGTCGCCCATCTGCACGGGCATTGCCACCAGAAGGCGTTCGCGGCGATGGGCGCCGTCGAGGCGACGCTCCGCGCGATTCCGGGTCTCGACGTCAAGCCGATCGAGTCGAGCTGCTGCGGCATGTCGGGTGCCTTCGGCTACGGCGCGGACACCATGGATGTCTCGCTCGCCATGGCCGAGCTCTCGCTGCTGCCGGCAGTGCGCAAGGCAGGCGCGCAGGACCTCGTCGTTGCCGATGGCACGAGTTGCCGCCACCAGATCCACGATGGTGCAGGCCGAGAGGCGCTGCATGTCGCCCGCGTGCTCGACATGGCGTTGGAGGGCTGACGCGAAAAGCCGGAGCGGCAGCAGGCATCCCAACCAAGGACCCGGACAAACGGGTGAGCCGAAGGAGGACGGACGATGCTAAGGACGATGCTTCTGACTGGCGTCACGGCGCTGATCGCTGCCGGAGGAATACAGGCCGCCATGGCAAAGGACTATTTCCTCGCAAGCGGGCGCTGGGACAATGTCGTCCTGGTGATCGACCTCGAAAGGGCGATCGATCCGGCCAATGACGGCACGCCGAAAGCGGTGGTGAACCGCATCCGCGTCACGCCCGATATCGACGCGACCGGGACCGGCAAGGCCGACACAATCTCCAGCGGCCAGCCGATCACCATCACCATCGCGCCGGATTACCGGCGCGCCTATGTGGTCAATCATTCCGGCCGCACCAGGCCCGACGATGCCGCCGCCTTCCAGCACGGCCATGCCGGCACCGTCACCATCGTCGATCTCAAGAAGGCGCTCGATCCGGCGAGCAACGGCACGCTTGCGGCCGTCGAGGGTTATATCGAGACGGAAGGCTTTGGGCCGACCGGCTTCGCGATCGCTCCTGACGGCCGGCATGCCGCGCTCGCCCATGCCGAACAGAAGGGCGACGAGGATGGCGGCCGCCATATCAGCATCGTCGACCTCGCCAGCAACAAGGTCATTCGTCGGGTCGAGCAGGCTTTCGGCAAGCCCGGCTTCCCATGCCCTCCCGATCCCGTGCCGCACCGCGCGCCCGACCCGAAATTCGGCTGTTTCCCTGACACCAACGGCGTGACGATCAGTCCGCTCGGTGGGGGCACGATCTTCGGCGCCAATGGCGGAACGGACGATATCTCGGTGATCAGCCTGCAAAAGGCGATTGCGGGTGAAGTCGGAGCGGAGATCGCGCGCATTCCCGTGCAGGCGGGCGGCTTCGGTATCTCGACCAGCCCGGACGGCAAGCTTGTGGCGCATGCCTCGCGCGAGAACGCGCAGACCGACAGGCCCGGCAATACCGTCTCGATCATCGATGTCGAGAAGGCGCTGTCGGACCCTGCCAAGGCCGAGGTCGCCCGCGTGCTGGTCGGCACCGACGACAAGTCCGTGCCGACACGCCCCTTCGTGGCGGCGTTCCTGCCGGACGGCAAGCGCATCCTGTCGACGCATTTCCGCTCGAACAATATCGACATCATCGATGTCGCCAAGGCCATCGCCGGGCAGCCGGCAACGATCAAGAGGGTCGAGTTGAAGACGCCCGGCGGCGAGCCCTCCCGCCCGCGCGGCATCGCGATCACCCCCGACGGAAAATATGCCGCGATCACCGGAGCGCCCAAGGGCAAGTCGAATTCCAGCGTGGTCTGGATCGTCGATCTCGCGAGCTACGAGGTGAAGGGCCGCGTCACCGAGATCGGCAATGAGAGCTACATGATCGGCGCCTTCCAGGCGAACTGATCACGACGGGGCCTGCGTTGGCGGCGGGCGGTCAGGCATCGGGCCGCATGGCCAATGCCAAGTCCCGGCTGGTAGAGAGCAGGACAACGCGCGTCATTCCGGTGCCGGGACAGGCACGGCCGGGACGACGCGCGGGTTCTCCAGCCGTCAGCGCAATCGATGCTTCAATTCCTTGCCACCAGCACGCCGTTCTTCGCGGTGATCGCGCTCGGCGCATTGGTTTCCGGCCGCACGCTGTTCGGCCCCGATTCCGTCAGGGTGCTCAACACCTTCGCCTTCATGATCGCGACGCCGGCAATGGTGCTGCGCGTGATGTCGCGGCAGCCGATCGCCGAGCTCTGGAACACGACCTTCTTCGTGGCGCTGGCAGCAATCGGCGTGACGATCATGGCGCTTGGCATCCTCATCGGCACGCGGTTGCGCGCCCTGCCCTTCCCCAATGCGGTCTCGCGCGGGCAGAGCCTCGTCGGCGGCAATTTCGCCTTTCTCGGCATTCCCCTGATGCTGGCCTTCCTCGGCGAGCGCGCCGCAGCGCCGATCGCGATCGGCCTGATCTGCGACACGGCGCTGGTCGTGCCCCTGTCGATCGGGCTGATCGAGGCCGGGCGCGGCGCCGGTTCGGCACCCGCCATTGCCGGCCGGCTCATTCGCGGCACGATCCTCAACCCCTTCATGCTGTCGATCGCAGGCGGCCTCGCGCTCTCGGTCAGCGGGGTCGCGATCCCGGAACCGGTCGACCGCTTCCTCTCCTTCCTCGGAAATGCGGCTGCGCCGGTCGGCGTCTTCGCGCTCGGCCTCGCGGCGCGACAATGGAGCGGTGGCGGCAGCAAGCTCCCGGCCCTCGGGATTGCACCACTGGTCGTCGGCAAGCTCGTGCTGCACCCGCTGGTGACCTGGATCGTGCTTGCCGTCGTGCTCAAGCTTGACGCGTTCTGGGTCACGGCCGGCGTGCTCTATTCGGCCCTCCCCATCGCGGCGAATGTCTTCGTCATCTCCGAGCGCTTCGAGACCGATAGCCGGCCAATCGCGGCTGCGATCGTGCTCTCCACGGCCCTGGCGGCGCTGACCTTCCCCGTCGCGATCTGGCTGGTCTCGGCTGCCACGGGAGCGCCGTAGCGCTCTCTTCGCAACTGCAACCGTGCCCTTGCGCTGTTGCCTGTAGTCAGCGGCTTGGCGAGACGGCTAGAAACAGCCGGTCGGCGGGTCCGTCCGCGCGGCGCGATGGAACCGCCGGAGGCATCATGACCAGCCAGCTCTTCACCCCGTACAAGCTCGGCGGCCTCGAACTCGCCAACCGCATCGTGATCGCGCCGATGTGCCAGTATTCGGCCGAGGATGGCCGGGCGACCGACTGGCATACGATCCATCTCGGCCATCTCGCCCTGTCCGGCGCCGCGCTGATGTTCATCGAGGCGACGGCCGTCGAGCCGGAGGGCCGGATCAGCCCGCTGGACCTCGGCCTCTGGTCGGACGAGACGGAAGCGGCCCTGGCCAGGACGCTGGCGGCGGTCCGTGCGTATTCCGACATGCCGATCGGCATCCAGCTCGGCCATGCCGGGCGCAAGGCCTCGGTGGCCGCGCCCTGGACAGGCGGCGGCCAGCTCGGGCTCGACCAAGGCGGCTGGCAGACGCTTGCCCCGTCCGCCATCCCGTTTGGCGATCATCCCCGGGCGCCGCTCGCGCTCGATCTCGCAGGCATCGCCCGCATCCGCGAGAACTTCGCCGCATCGGCCAAGCGCGCCGTGCGGCTGGGCTTGCAGGCGATCGAGCTGCACGCCGCCCACGGCTATCTCCTGCACCAGTTCCTCTCGCCGCTCTCGAACCAGCGCGGGGATGAGTATGGCGGCTCGCTCGAGAACCGCATGCGCCTGCCGCTCGAAGTCTATGATGCCGTGCGGGCCGTGGTCCCTGCGGAGATCCCGGTCGGCTTCCGCGTCTCCGGCACCGACTGGGTCCCGGGCGGCTGGGACGTCGAACAGACCGTCGCTTTCGCAAGGGCGGTCGAGGCGCGCGGCGGCAGCTTCATGCATGTCTCCAGCGGCGGGCTCTCGGCCAAGCAGGCGATCCCGCTTGGGCCGAATTACCAGGTCCCCTTCGCCCGGGCCGTGAAGCAGGCGACCAATCTGCCGAGCATCGCCGTCGGGTTGATCACCGAGCCGGATCAGGCCGAAGCGATCGTCGGCACCGGCGATGCCGATCTCGTCGCGCTGGCGCGCGGCATCCTCTACGATCCGCGGTGGCCCTGGCACGCCGCCGCCCATCTCGGTGCCAGCGTCAAGGCGCCCAACCAGTATCTGCGCTCCCAGCCGCGGCAGTTCCGCAATCTCTTCGGCTGAACGCAAGCCTGAGCCAGCTGGATCAGGTCTCCAGCTGGAAGCGCTCGAACCGGTGCAACGCGTCCTCGATGGCCGCCTTGTGCCGCTCGGGAGAGCCTTTGCCGACCCAGTTCCATTGCTGGACGAGAAGCGTCCCGTTCGCGCGATCGGCCTTGAGGTCGATCGCCGCGACGATCTCGTCGCCGACCAGAACCGGCAGGGCGAAATATCCCATCGCCCGCTTCTCCTTCGGCACATAGGCCTCGAACAGGTGATCGTAGCCGAAGAAAAGCTTCAGCCGATTGCGCTGGATGATCAGCGGATCGAAGGGCGAAAGGATATGGACCAGCTCGGCATCCGGTGCCGGCGTCGGTTCGAGCATGGCGGGTTGCGCCCAATGCTCCTGCTTTCCCGCCCCTTCGATCGTGACAGGCACGAGCGTTCTGCGGCGTAGCCTCGTCTCGATCAACTCGCGGATCGCGGGCTTGCGCGGCGCGTCGAGATGGCAGACCGAGTCGAGGCTGACGATGCCCTGCGATCGCAAGGCCCGGTCGAGGAGATAGTCGAGAACCTGTTTCTCGGTCGCCGGGCGTGGGGCGCGCTCCCAGCCAAAATGCCGCTCCGGAAGCTCGTAGCTCTTCAGCATGCCGGCGCGCTCGCAGATCGTCAGCGCACCGCTGAAGAAGGCGAGCTGCAGGGCGCGTTTCGAGGGCTTGCGGCTCGCCCAGGCATGATCCTTCTCGATGAGCACATCATCGTCGATGTCTCGGATCGAGAGCGCGCCATCGCGCCGAACGCGGCCCATGACCTTGCGCAGGTCCTCGTTCGTCACCGTATTGAACCAGCTCGGAGGGTTTTCGCGCCGCCGCTTCATCTCCGGCAGGAAGAAGCGCAGATCCTGGGTCGGGACATAGGCCAGCGCGTGCGTCCAGTATTCGAAGACGCTCTTGTCGATGCTCTGGGCCTGGCGCAGATGCGCGCGCTGATAGTCCGGAATGCGCGTCCACAGGATGTGATGATGGCAGCGTTCGACCACGTTGATCGTGTCGATCTGCACATAGCCGAGATGGTCCACCGCCGCCGGCGTGGCTTCGGAGCCGTCGCCAAAGGGAGCGAGCGTATCGAGCCGCTGGGCGCGTAGCCAGATCCGGCGGGCCTGCGACGGGCTGATCGAGAGGGGTTTTGGCGGACGTCTCGGCATGTCGGATCTATAGCGACGCTGCGCGCGCCCTCCTGTCAGGAGCGATCATGAACCGGCCCGCCGCGCGCGCTCGGACTGGGCGGCACCCGGACCGGTCGCGAGCCAGATCACGTGCCTTGCGCCCCCGCGCTTGCCGTTGGCGCGCGTCTTCACCTCCTCGACGGCATAGCCGCTCTTGCGCAGGCGCTGGGTGAAGCCATGATCGGGACCGGACGACCAGACGGCGAGGACGCCGCCAGGACGCAGGGCTGCGCGTGCGACGGCGAGGCCCGCCATGTCGTAGAGATCGTCATTCGCCCGGCGCGTCAGCCCCTCCGGGCCGTTGTCGACATCGAGCAGGATCGCATCGAACGCCGCGGGAGCGGCGCCGATCGTCCGTGCGACATCCTCCTCGCGGATGGTGACACGGGGATCGGCGAGGCAATCGCCGAAGACCTGAGCCATCGGACCGCGGGCCCAGGCGACGACGGCCGGCACGAGCTCCGAGACCACGATCTGCGCGCCTTGCCCGAACGCCGCCAGCGCCGCGCGCAGGGTAAAGCCCATGCCGAGCCCGCCGATCAGGATGCGGGGCTCCGGCCGGCCGGCAAGACGCGCCGCGACCAGCGTTGCCAGTGCCTCCTCCGAGCCGCTGAGGCGGCTGTTCATCAGCTCGATCGCGCCCAGCATGATCGAGAACTCCGCACCGCGCTGCTTGAGGCGGATTTCGCCGCCGCCACCCGGCATCGTCGCGGTATCGATCTGGATCCAGGGAATCACGGGTTCACTCGGCTTCTGGGGCGGCAGGGTTTCTGGGGTAGCAGCCGCCCGCAACAGCATAGCAGCGCCGGCTGCGCAATTCCCGCTCCGTGGATTCGCCAGTTTCAGGCCGGACTCCAGCGAATACCCGTTGCCCGGGAAGCGGCTGCCATCGCGCTCGCCTGATGCCACGCGCACGCCTATAAGGCACGAAAACAACGACTGGAAGAAACGTCATGGAGCTTCAGGCCGCAGCGTCGCAAGCGCCTGCCATCCGGCCCTCCAGCGGCCTCGGCCGCGCTGTCGGCCTCGTCGACCGCAGCGTCGGCGGGCTGGTCGAACTGGTCGTGGCCGTGCTCGTCGTCATCGAGATCGGCCTGCTCGGCGCCGGCGTCACGGCGCGCTACGTCTTCCATGCACCGCTGGTCTGGTCGGACGAACTGGCCTCGATCCTGTTCCTCTGGCTCTCCATGCTGGGCGCGGTGGTTGCGCTCCGGCGCGGCGAGCATATGCGCATGACCGGCCTGGTCAGCCGTGTCGGCCCGCAGACGCGGGCCTGCCTCGAGGCGCTGGCGATCACCGCCGGCATTGCCTTCCTGCTGCTGCTCCTGCCGCATGCGCTCGAGTATGCCGAGGAGGAGGCGTTCATCGTCACTCCGGCGCTCGAAATCACCAATGCCTGGCGCGCAGCCGCAATCCCGGCCGGTATCGGCCTGATGCTGGTCGTCGCCTTCTGCCGGATGCTGCGCCTGCCTTCGTTCAAGCCGGCCCTGATCGCGATTGCCCTGACGGCCGCCCTCCTGCTGCTGTTCTGGCTTGCCGGCCCCGTCCTGAAGCCGCTCGGCAAACTCAACCTGGTGATCTTCTTCGTCGGCGTCGTCGCGCTGAACGTCTTCTCCGGCGTGCCGATCGCCTTCTCCTTTGCGCTGGCGACCTTCGGCTATCTCGCGCTGACGACTTCGACCCCCCTGATCGTCATGGTCGGACGGCTCGATGAGGGCATGAGCCACATCATGCTGCTCGCCGTGCCGCTCTTCATCTTCCTTGGCGCGCTGATCGAGATGACCGGCATGGCGCGTGCCATGATCGAGTTCCTGGCCGGGCTGCTCGGCCATGTCCGCGGCGGCCTGTCCTATGTGCTGATCGGCGCGATGTATCTGGTCTCCGGCATCTCGGGCTCGAAGATCGCCGATATGGCCGCGATCGCGCCGGTGCTCTTCCCCGAAATGAAGGCGCGCGGCGCGGCGCCGGGCGATCTCGTCGCCCTGCTCTCGGCGACCGGCGCGCAGACCGAGACGATCCCGCCCTCGATCGTGCTGATCACCATCGGCTCGGTCACCGGCGTCTCGATTGCGGCCCTGTTCACCGGCGGCCTGCTGCCGGCAATGGTGCTCGGCGTCGCACTCTGCTGCGTCGTCAGATGGCGCTATCGCCACGAGGATCTCGGCCATGTCGTGCGCCAGTCGCGCCGGCAGATCGGCAAGCTCGCGCTGATCGCGCTGCCCGCCATCGCCCTGCCCTTCGTCATCCGCGCCGCGGTTGTCGAGGGCGTCGCCACGGCGACCGAAGTCTCGACCATCGGCATCGCCTATTCCGTGCTCGCCGGCCTGCTGCTCTACCGCCAGTTCGATTGGCGGCGCCTGCCGAAGATGCTGGTCGATACCGCCTCGCTGACCGGCGCGATCATCTTCATCATCGGCTGCGCCACCGCCATGGCCTGGGGCCTGACGCAATCGGGTTTCTCGCAGGATCTCGCCCGCATGATGTCTGCGATTCCCGGCGGCACCTGGGGCTTCCTGGCGATCTCCATCCTCGCCTTCGTCATCCTCGGCAGCGTGCTCGAAGGCATCCCCGCTGTCGTGCTGTTTGGCCCCCTGCTTTTCCCGATCGCCAAGCAGGTCGGGGTGCACGAGGTCCATTACGCGATGGTGGTGGTGCTCGCGATGGGCATCGGCCTTTTCGCCCCGCCCTTCGGCGTCGGCTATTACGGCGCCTGCGCGATCAGCAAGGTCAACCCGGACGAGGGCCTGAAATATATCGGAGCCTATATGCTCGCCCTGCTCATCGGCCTCGTGATCGTCGCCGCTGTGCCGTGGATCTCGACGGGCTTCCTGTAGCGCTGATCCTGCAGGCCATCGGGGACGGAAGCGCGGCTCAGGACGCGCTGCTGCGTCTTGCCTGCCGGGGCACCGGAGCAGTGCTGGCGGCGACGGCCGACGCATCATTGGCCTCCTTGGCCAGCGTCGCCGCCTCGAAGATCGCCGCCTCCTCGCGCAGCCAGGCGACGAGCGCCTCGAAGCCCGGCCTGTGCTCGGTGTTGGGGCTGAAGGTGAGCCAGCAGCCGGTTGCGCTCTCGAAGCCGAGACCGAGCGGGTTGATCAGGGCGCCCGAAGCCAGTTCCTCCGCCACATAGCAGCGTGGCGCCAGCGCGACGCCGAGCCCCGCCATCGCCGCGCGGATGATCACCGAATAGTAGCCGTAGCGCACGGTATGCGCGGGAACCGCGCCCCGCAGGCCATGCGTCTCGGTGAATTCGGCCCAGAAGGTCGGCATCTGGAAATGCTGAAGCAGGGTCATCTTCTGGATATCGGCCGGACGCTGGAAGCCGCCCATCCGCTCGACCAGCGAGGGGGCGGCCACGAGCGCGACCTGTCGTCCGAAGAGATAATGTGACTCGCGCCCCGGCAGTGGCCCGCTCTGGTGGCCGATGTCGATATCGGGCTCCTCCGTCTCCTCCTCGCTGACGAAATTGGTGAACTGCACGTCAATCTCGGGATGGGCCTGGGCGAAGACCGGAAAGCGCTCCATCAGCCAGCGTTCCCCGGCGATGGCGATCATGTGGAGGCGGATCGGCCGCCCCTGGGCGGCGCGTTCGCTCAGGCGCCGCGCGCCGCGTTCCATCTGCTCGATCGCAGCCTCGGCATAGGGGTTATAGATGGAGCCCGCTTCCGTCAGCTTCAGCCCCTGCGGCGTGCGCTCGAACAGCGTCGTCCCCAGATGCTCCTCGAGCGCCTGGATCTGCTTGGAGACGGCGCTCTGCGTCAGATTGACCGTGACGGCCGCCTTCGCGGTCGAGCCAAGCCGCGCAACCGCGAGGAAAACCCTGAGTCCGGTCGTCGATGGCGGGAGGCGATTGCCGGCCACAATAGCTATTCCTTTTTGGACTACCCTTCGGAGATCGTTTCGTTTGCTGGCTGACGGGTCAAGGGGCAGTCTTTGCAAAAGACCAAAGGGGAGAGCGATGAACCAGACGACACGCCTGTGGGGTGGCCGCTTCCGCAAGCAGCCGGATCCGCGGCTGATGCGGCTTTCGAGCGCCGCCAGCGCCCATGCCCGTCTCGCCCCCCAGGATATCGCCGGCGGCAAGGCCCATGCAGCGGAATTGCTGCGCGCCGGACTGCTCACGGCCGCCGAAATGGAGGCGATCATTGCCGCCCTCGAAGCCATCTCGCAGGAGGTCCAGGCCGGGACCCTGAGCCCGAGCGCCGATGACGAGGATGTCCACACTTTCGTCGAGCGCGTCCTGATCGCCCGGATCGGCGACGCCGGGGCCAAGCTCCGCGCCGGCCGCTCGCGCAACGACCAGGCGGCCAACAACCTGAAACTCTATCTGCGCGAGCAGGTTCGCCTGATCGGCGCCATGCTGGTGGAACTGCTGGACGCCATCGCGGCCCAGTCGGACACCCACGCCGCCTCGGTCTGCCCGGGCTTCACGCATCTGCAGAGCGCCCAGCCCGTGACATTCGGCCATTGGCTGATGGCGCATGGCCAGGTTCTCGCCCGCGACGCCTCGCGCCTCCAGGATTGGGAGCGCCGTTCCGGCCAGTCGCCGCTCGGCGCGGCGGCGCTTGCCGGCTCGGCGATCGCGTTGACGCCCGAACTCAGCGCCAAGGCACTGGGCTATGACGCGCCCTGCGAAAACTCGGTCGATGCCGTCGGTGCGCGCGACCATGTCGCGGAATTCCTGTTCGTCGCCGCCATGCTCGCGACCAATCTCTCGCGACTGACCGAAGAGGTCACGCTCTGGACCTCGCGCCAGTTCGGCTGGGTCACGCTCGACGACGCCTTCGCCACGGGCTCGTCGATCATGCCGCAGAAGAAGAACCCGGATATCGCCGAGATTTCGCGCGGCCGGGCGGCGCGGCTGACCGGCGACCTCGTCACCATGCTCGGCGCGCTCAAGGGCCTGCCGCTCGCCTATAATCGCGACCTCGCGGAGGACAAGCGCGCCGCGTTCGATGCCGTCGACGTGCTGGGCGAAGTGCTGCCGGCCTTCGCCGGACTGATCGCCAGCATGGAAGCGCATCCGCAGGTGATGCGGGCGCAGGCCGGCACCGGCTTCGCGCTGGCGACGGAGGTCGCCGACTATCTCGCGCGCAAGGGCGTGCCCTTTGCCGAAGCTCACGAGATCACCGGGACGTTGGTCCGCTACTGCGAGGAAATGGGGCGCGAGCTCGAACAACTCGAGCCGATCGAGCTCCGCGCCATTGATCCGCGCCTCGGTGAGGATGTAAGGGCCTGTCTCACCCTTGATGCCGCGGTGGCCGCCCGCAGCGGTTTTGGCGGCACCGCGCCAGCGCGCGTCGCCGAGCAGATTAGCCGGTTCCGCAGCTGGCTCGCGGATTTTGACGTTTGGACCCGCGGAGCGCAGCGATGACCAGCGCAGTCGGAATTGGAATAGGGCGAGACCTTGCCGGGATCGCCGGGCTGAAGCTCGTACCGCGCCGCTATTACGGGCGCTGGGTCGCTGCCGCGCTGATCATTCTGGTGTTGGCCTGGGTGATGAAGGCTTTCGCCGAAGGCCAGATCGACTGGAAGGTCGTCGGGCAGTTCTTCACCGCGCCCGCAATCCTGAGCGGGCTCGTCAACACCATCATCATGACAGTCTGCGCCATGGCGCTCGGCATCGCGCTCGGCGTCATCTTCGCCATCATGTACATGTCGCCGAACCCGGTGCTGCGCGGCGTCGCGCTGTTCTACATCTGGTTCTTCCGCGGCACGCCGCTGCTGCTGCAGCTCCTGCTCTGGTTCAACCTCGCGCTGGTCTTCCCGACGATCGGCATCCCCGGCCTGGTCGAGTGGCGCACCATCGACATCATTGGCCCCTTCATGGCGACGCTGCTCGGGCTCGGCATGAACCAGGGCGCCTACACCGCCGAAGTGGTGCGTGGCGGCATTCTCTCCGTCGATGTCGGGCAAACCGAGGCCGCCAAGTCGATCGGCATGACACGACTGACGACGCTGAGGCGGATCGTGCTGCCGCAGGCGATGCGCGTCATCATCCCGCCGGTCGGCAACGAGGTGATCAGCATGGTCAAACTGACCTCGATCGCCAGCGTGATCCAGTTCTCCGAGATCCTGCGCAATGCGCAGACGATCTACTATGCCAATGCCCGCGTCATCGAGCTCCTGATCGTCGCCGCCGGCTGGTACCTGATCGTCGTCACGCTGCTGCAGATCGGCCAGTTCTTCCTGGAGCGCTACTTCTCCAAGGGGCGCGGCGACCGCCGTGCCAAGCCGCAGATCGTCGAGGAGGCCGGAGCATGAACGCCTCCCCTGCAAATGCGATCGTCGCCGCCGCCAACGTCACCAAGCGCTTCGGCGACCTGCGCGCGCTGAACAATGTCTCGCTGACCATTGCGCCTGGCACGGTGCAATGCATCATCGGGCCGTCGGGCTCCGGCAAGAGCACCCTGCTGCGCTGCATCAACCAGCTCGAGAAAATCGACCAGGGCGCGATCTGGGTCGATGGCCAGTTGATCGGCTTTCGCATCAAGGGCGATGAGCTGCATGAACTGAGCGACGCCGAGATCGCGCGCCAGCGCCTCTCGACCGGCATGGTCTTCCAGCGCTTCAACCTGTTCAACCACATGACGGTGCTCGAGAACATCATCGAGGGCCCGGTCACGGTGCTGAGGCGCCCACGCCAGGAAGCGATCGCCGAAGCCGAGAAGCTGCTCGCCCGCGTCGGCCTCTCCGAAAAGCGCAACGCCTACCCGATCGAGCTCTCCGGCGGCCAGCAGCAGCGCATCGCGATCGCCCGGGCGCTGGCGATGAAGCCGAAGCTGATGCTGTTCGACGAGCCGACCTCGGCGCTCGACCCCGAGCTCGTCGGCGAAGTGCTCGCCGTGATGCGCGATCTCGCGGCCAGCGGCATGACGATGATCGTCGTCACGCATGAGCTCGGCTTCGCCCGCGAGGTCGCAACCGACGTCGTCTTCATGGACAAGGGCGAGATCGTCGAGCGCGGCCCGCCCAATGCCGTTCTGGTGGCGCCGCAACAGGCCCGCACGCGCGACTTCATCGCCGCCGTTCTGAAATAATCGGTCAAAAAGGAGAACCCGATGCTTCGTTTCACCCTGGCAGCGACGCTGCTCGCCGCCACCGCGCTGTCCGCCCAGGCCCAGGCCCTGCCGGAGCGCATCAAGACCGCCGGCAAGATCATCATCGCGACCCAGCCGAACTATGCGCCGATCGTCTACAAGGACCCGGCCACCAACACGATGACCGGCTTCGACTACGACCTCGGCGAGGCCATCGCCAAGGAACTCGGCGTCAAGGCCGAGTGGCAGGAGACCGCCTTCGCCCAGATGCTGCCGTCGCTGCATACCGGCCGCGTCGACATGGTCATGGCCGGCATGAGCGACCTGCCGGCCCGTCGCGAGACTGCCGACTTCATCGACTACATGGTCTCGGGCGCCCAGTTCTACACCGTCACCGCGCTTGCCGGCTCGATCAAGACGCCTGAGGACCTCTGCGGCAAAAGCGTCGGCGCCAGCCGCTCGACCAACTGGCCCCGCCAGATCGGCGAGTGGAGCGAGGCCAATTGCGTCGCCAAGGGCAAGCCCGCGATCAACGTCGTCGGCACCGAGGGTTCGGTCGATGCGCGCACGCAGCTCAAGACGCAGCGCCTGCAGGGCGGCGTCCAGGGCAGCGAGACCATGAGCCACAACCAGAAGCTCGAGCCCAACACTTATGTCCCGCTCGGCACGCCCTTCACCCGTTCGCTGACCGGCATCCCCTTCCCGAAGACTGCCGAGGGCACGCAACTGCGCGATGCGGTCAAGGGTGCGCTCGATCGCCTCCAGGCGAACGGCACCTATGACGCGCTGATCGCCAAATACGGCCTGCCCAGCAATGTGCTGAAGCCGATCGTGATGAACCAGGGCGAGTAAGCCCCATCAGCCCTTGTCCGAGGCCTGCATGGTCAGGTCGGACAACAGTCCACGATCGCCCCGCGAACCCAGTTCGCGGGGCGATCTGCTTTGATGGCAGCATGCCGCGTTCAGGACTGTATCCGGCGCCGTGCGCGCAGGATCCGGATCGGCGTCTCCAGATATTCGACCGGCTCGGCCCGCGCGAAAATCCGCTGAATCGTGTCGCGCCCTGCGATCACCTTGCCGAAGGCCGCAAAGCCCGCCCTGTCCGGGTTGCGGCCGCCGCCTTCATCCAGTTCCGGCTGGTCGCCGATGCAGATGAAGAAGCCGTGGCCGCCGGTGCCGGGCGCGAGCCGCGCCAGCGAGAGCGTGCCATCGAGATGGCGCAGCCCGGTCACCGAGGTCGGCTCATGCGGCACGGGCGGAAAGGGTGGCTCGCGCTCGTCGGCGGGCGCCGGCCAGCCCCATTGGATGACCTCGATCTTGTGTACCGTCGCTGGCGGCTGGTTGGCCAGCGTCACGATCCGATAGACCGAGGCATTGTCGAGGAGCCCGCCATCGACATAGGCGAGGAAATTCCGGGTGGTCAGGGGCGCGCGCGCCACGTCGATGGCGAGAAGGAACGCCCCCTCCGGCGTCTCGACCTCGACCTGTACGGGCGCGTCATCGAACATCTGACCTGCCATGGCTCTCTGCCCTGCTGAAATCCCGTCGAGCTGCGTAGGCGCGGCCAGACGACTCGATCCGGGCGCCAGTATCGCGCAGAGGCCTGTCCGCCGGAACCATTGGTCCCGCCGGGTTGGGCGAGCGCTTCATCCGACGTTTCTAGGGTGGCCACGAGGCGAGCTCGTCAGACCAAGGTCCGTTCCAAACCGCTGGCGAGGAGGGATATAATGGAGGACCACGGAAGGGAGCGCTCAACGTGATACGGCGCCTGTTCCTCAAGCATCGAACAGCCTCCGCCGGGCCTGGTCCCGGTGCATCGAGGCGTTTCCCCGGCCCGTGCGCCAGGTTGATCGTCGTGGCGGCGTCCCCGCCATAGACGTCCTCGGACCTGGCTTCGACTGCGGGGAATGGCATGACCAAGATGACAGACAGCATGCGTGCCACCATGCTCGCCAACGCAGCGAAGCTGCGGCCTGGCTGGCGACCGGAAACGCAATCGGCAAGCATGCCGGCGGCGGTTCAGCTTGCGGGACGCGAGGATCAGCAGGAACCGCATCGCCTCAAGCCCCCGACATCGACAGGCCTGCCGCACCGGTCATCGCGTGGCATGGTCGCGGCAACCCGCCATCAGCACAAGGGACGGAGCCAGGCCGGCTTCACCCTCGTCGAAGTGCTCGTCGTCCTCAGCATCATCGGCCTGGTCGTCGGCCTGATCGGCCCGCGTGTCGTGGGCTATCTCACCGATGCCAAGGTCTCGACCGCGCGTATCCAGGCGACGACGCTCTCGAACGCGGTGGAATTGTTCTTCATCGACAACGGCCGCTACCCGCTGGAACAGGAGGGTCTCCAGGCTCTGGTCGCCGCACCGTCGAATCTGCGAACCTGGAACGGCCCCTATCTCAAGGGCTCGACTGTTCCGCGCGACCCGTGGGGCAGGCCCTATGGCTATGCCGTGCAGAATGATGGGCGCGGTTTCGCGATCACCATTGCCGGCAATGACCGGCCGGGCGGAGGCGAGGACAGCCTGGCGCAAAGGCAGCTTTCCGCGACACGCGGGAACGTGACCCGATGACCGGCTCCCGTCGACTGAGCTCAGGGATCGCCTCCCTCGCGGAGTTCTGGGCCAAGGAGCTACGGGCCTCTCTTCCCGATACGCTCCGCAGATGGGCCGCGCCCGACCGCTTCCTGCGGCTCGTCATCGTCCCTGCCGAGGAGCATGTCACCATCACGCTCTTTGCGCCGGATGGCCGGGAGCTGTTTGCCGAGCGCGCGAACTGGGCGCAGTACAGCCGCAGCGTGCTCAACCGCTGCAAGGAGCAGGCGGCCTCCTTCGCACCCAGCAGCCGAATCCGGCTCGTGCTCTCGGCTCCTCAGGCCATCGCCCAGTCGCTCGTCATCCCGCGGCGCGCCCAGACGCGGGCCGAAGGCATCGTTCGGGAGCACATCGCGCGGAAAACACCGCTCAAGCCCGAGGACATCTTTGTCGGCTATGATCTGAGGGGAGCAGCCGCCGGCAAGCTCGAACTGCGCTATCTTCTGCTTCCCCGCGCGGTGCTCGATCAGATGCTGGCGCGCCTTGCCGTCGCTCCCTCCGAGATCGCGACGCTGGAGGGGCCCGTCTTCGAAGGCCTGCCCCCGGTATCCGTCCCATTTGCGCAGAAGCCACACACACCCTCCCCCTGGTTCAAGCGGATCGCCATCGCGCTCGTGCTGCTCACGGTGCTCGGCGCAGTAACCGGGTATCTCGTCCTCGCCTGGCGGCAGGCCCAGCTCCTGAAGAGCATGGAAGCGGAGATTGCCGAGATCTCGGGACCCGCCCAGCAGTCGACGGAAAGCCTCAGATCCGTCTTTGGGCTCGCCGACGACGTCTCGCGGCTGACAGCGCAGCGGAGCATACCTGGCATCGTCCAGGTCTGGGACGAGATGTCCCGCATCCTTCCCGATTCAACCTTCCTGACGGAACTCGAGATCACCGGCGCCAATCTGCGCGCGACCGGCTATTCCGATGCGGCTCCGGCCCTGATCAAACTGCTGGAGGAATCGCCGATCCTGCACAATGCGGCCCTTTCCGGGCCACTGGTCTTCGACCGCGCCACAGGCAAGGAGAACTTCTCGCTCCGCGCCACCCTGCGCAAGGCCCGTCTCCCAACCGAGGAGGGCAAATGAAATGTGGCGTCAGATCAAGAGCTGGACCCGTTTCACCGCCTTCATCGCCGCGAACGGATTGATCCTGGCGGGGATCTACCTGTTCGTGATCGACCCCGCGCTCCAGATCCTGAGGGACCAGGAAACCCAGATCACGCAGAACGCCGTCATGATCGAGCATCTCGGTTCGGCTGTCGCGCGCAGGCAGTCGCTGTCCGCGCTGCGCCCGGAGGATGTCGACGGGGCCAGGCGGCGCTTTCTCCAGGGTGACACCGAGAGCCTTTCGACCGCCGACCTGCTGACCCGGCTCCGCGAGGCCGCCGATCAGCACGCCGTGAGCTTCAATTCGGTGACGACCTTGCCGGCGCGCAACTGGTCCGGACATCGCATGATCGGAGCGAGGGTCGAGTTCACCGCAGCGACGCCGCGCGTGGCCGAGGTTCTGTCGAGCCTCGAGGACGGTCCCTCGTTTCTCTTCATCCGGAACGCGAAACTGACGGCGCCGGGCGAGGCGGAGGCCAGCGACAACAAACTGGGCGTCACGATCGAGATCTATGGGGTGACGCGATGGTCAAAGGGCTGAGCATCGGCGGGGCTGGCCTCGCCAAGGCTGCAGGCTTCGCAGGACTCGCCGCAATGGCGGCCGTCGCCGTGAATTTCGCCTGGCGAAGCCTGGCGGATCCGATCGAGCCTCCGCCCGCTTCGGCGGTGACGAAGGCCGCATCAATCACGAGCGACGCCCTCGCTCCGCCGGCGGAAACGCCGCGCTATCAGCCCGACATGGTGAATGCGAGGCCGCTGTTCTCCTCCAGCAGGCGGCCACCGGCAAGCTTCGTCGCCAGGGCTCCCATGCCCGAGCCGGTCGCGAGCCCGGTCTTTGAGCCACCACCGAGCTATCTGATCGGTGGCGTCGTCGTCTCCTCGGGCTTGAGCAAGGCGCTGCTGCGCCGACAGCTGCGCGAAGCCGGGCGATGGTTCGCCCTGGGCGAAGCGACCGATGAGGGCTGGGTCGTCGCATCGATCAATCCGGAGATGGTGACGCTGGCCCGTGGAGCACGGCAGGTGACGCTGCCGCTCCATGCCCGCGCGCAGGGCCAGTCGGCCACGATGACGCGTTGAGCGCTCAGATGGACCGACCTTGCCGAAAACCGCAATCCACTTTTCGGGCCGATGCTTTAGCCGCCGTGCAACCGCCATAACCAGGCATCGATGATCTCGACCATCGACGCACCGGTCAGGATTGCGAAGCCGGTGACAGACACGACACCTACCGCCAGGAACGGGCCGAATGGCATTGGCTGCCGGGCGTCGAAGCCGGAATCGACGAGGCGGCGCGCCAGCAGGTAGAGCAAGGCCGAGAGCGAAGCCAGGACGAGCGCGAAGGCAAGACCTTCCATGCCGGTCCAGGCTCCTGCGGCAGCCGCGAACTTGACGTCGCCGAGCCCGAGACCGTCATAGCCACGATAGGCCCGAAAGGCCCGTTGCACGAGCCAGAGACCGCCACCTCCGAGCACTGCCCCGGCGAGCGCCGAGACCGGACCGGTGACGCCGAGGAGGAAAGATGCCGCGATACCGGATACGAAGATCGCCAGGTTCACCGGATCGGGAATGATCATCTGCCGGAGATCCACCGCGGCTGCGTAGCAGGTCAGCCCGACGAGAATCGCCAGCGCTGCAAGGTGAGCGAGATCCGGCATCCCCCGGCCCCCTTTACGGATGGTGCGTCAGCATGGCGGCATTCGCCCACCAGTGCCTGCGTCCGAACGCGGCGCCCCTTCGCGCCATTCGCGAATACGATAGCCCGTCGGCAGGTCCTGCGAGATCTCCACGACGGCGTCGCGCGCAAAGCGCACGCCGGAACCGGTCAACGCCTCGCTCCCGATCAGGAAGGCCCTGCCTGCTGTTTCAGAGACGTAGAGGGCCGGCAAGTCCCGACGGGCCACCTCACGCGACAAGGCGGCGCCCCCCGGCGCCAGGGCCACGAGCAAATGCAGCGGTGCGACGGTGGGGTCGAACCCCGTGCTCCCGGAATTGACGGTGATCAAAGGCAGGAGGGCCCGGAACAGATCGCGGCTCATACCGGGGATCTGATCGAGCTCGACCACGGATTTCAGCGCCCGCACCGAGGATGAGCTCCCGGATGCCGCGCTGGCCGCGTCCTCCGTGAGCTCGCGCAACCCCCGGATGTTCCGTACGATCAGGGCTGCCGCCTCGCCGTTCGCGCTCACGCCGCGGATGAGCGCATCGACCAGTTCCAGGTTGCCCGTGTTGAGATCGACCTTGCCGCCTTCGTCCGCGACGGAGATCGCCAACGTCCAGCCATTCTCCAAACTGCAGCCCACAGGCGTCCCGTCAGCACCGAAGCGGCCACTGCGAGCCTTCCCCTGCGAGGTGCCGGAGAGAAGATCGAGGATCGCGATCTTGATGCCGATATTCGCCATGGCCTCGGCGCGGGCATGCTGCGACAGGCTCGCGGCCTCGATGGCGCGATAGCGCGCCGCCACGATGTAGGTCATGAACAGCAGGCCAAGGATCCCGGTCGCCCAGATCACGACGAGCAGCGCAAAACCGCTGTCGCTGCGGCTTTCCACGCAGTCCGCTGGCCTCGGGCTTCCCGCAGGCCGGCTATGGAGATAGCAGCCCGGCCGTGCTCTCATCATCTGCCGCCCGAATCCAAGGCAAGGACCAGGGACTGTGGCGCTGCCCTCGGGAAATGTCATTCCCAAAGCGAGAATGGTGGTTGCGGGCCATCGGCAGGCAACCACCGGCACGCAGGATGCAGGTCAGTGACGATGCCCCGCAGGGGGGGCCTTCTTGTTCGACGCAGAGACATAGGACATGGCGTCGACATAGGCGATCAGATCCGCCGCATCATTCTTCGACAGTCCCAGCGTCGGCATGCGGATCTTGTAGGCTCCCGCCAGCTCGAGCGCGATCGAGTCCTTCTTCGCCCGCATCTGGTCAGGCTCCATCAGGTAGCTCACGATCCAGTCGCGATCCCGCCGCGCAGTGAGCGCTTGGAGATCGGGGCCGACGCGCTTGCCGCTGCCGATGGTATGGCATGCGGCGCAGGCCTTGATGAACAGGGCTTGGCCAGGCAATCCCGTCGAGGTCGCCGCAATGGGACGCTCGCCGCGCGCGGCAACACCATCTGTTGCGACGGTCTCGGCTTTCCCCATCTGGTTGCGCCAATCTGGATCCATAGACTTGATCGTCATGGCGAGCGTGTTGAGGTCGCTGAAGGCCGAATCCTTCGCCCACTCGCCGGTCACGTCGTTGCCCAGCATGATATCGCTGCGATGTTCGAACACCTTGCGGCTCCGCTCGCCAAGCTTGTGCCGGAGCACGGTGATGTCCGCGGCATTGCCGGTGAGGAAGACCCATCCTGGTCCGGTCTGGAACACCTCCGCATAATTCTTGAGCTTGTCGGGGGTGTCGACTTCCGGCTCGATGCTGATCGAGACGAAGAAGATGCGGCTGCCCACGAGATCGCCGAGCTTGTCCTTCACCTGCGCAAGGCGCGCCGTCATCACAGGGCAGATGTCTCGACAGGTCGTGTAGATGAAGCTGACGACGACGATCTTGTCCTTGATCACGTCATCGTAGAATCGCAGCGTCTTGCCGTCCTGCGTGATGACGGGGACGTTGGGCAGGTACCCTGGCCCCCAGGGCGAGCCACCAGGGGCCGCGATGCTGCCGCCGACACTTCCAAACAGTGCGAGAATGGCGCTGATCGCAAAAAGTCGTCTGAGCATGAACGGCCCCTTTAGTAACGAATGCGGTCTCGAATTCGGCCCACCTTCTCGGGGCGCAGACGCCCGCTCAGGTCTTGGAAGCGACTTTCACCACCCTGGGATCGCCCTCAGGCAGAATTTCGGGCTGCTTCCAGACGACGCCATTGGGTGTCGGGATAGGCGTCATCGTCGGCACATATTGCGGCTGCCCCTTGTAGTTGGGGTCGCCTGGCGGCGGGGTGAGCAGCTGGTAGCGCAACAGCATCGCGAAATCCTCGTGAACCGTGTTGTGGCAATGGTTCACATAGGCGCCGCCGAATTCGCCGAAGCGCACCTGGAATTTCACCCTCCCCGAAGGACGCAGGCGCCAGACATCCTTGCGTACCAACCGCTCCGTATCTGGAATGGAGAGGTTTCCACGGTCCATGGTGACCCCCTCCTCGAAATGGAGGTGGATGGGATGGTCCCACCCCCCGCCACCATTGACGAGCGTCCAGTGCTCAACCTCGCCCGGCTTAGGGATCAGGACCGAGATACGATTGGCGTTGAGCGAGTGCGCCGACTGGCCGTTGACCTTGATACTCCAGGGGAAGGCCTTGGTGTCTCCGCAATCGGGTGTGCACTGCCCGTCCGCCCCGAGTGAATCGCCATCCCCCGACCTGCCGAACTCGATCACCCGCTCGCGAACGGGCGCGACAATCGGAACCTGGGTGGTCAGGGTCTTGACCCCGGTTCTCCACTCGGGATCGGCAAAGTTGGCGCTGCGATCCTTGTCGATCGGATTATTGGCGTTGTAGACCTTGCCGGGGTTGTCGACGCTCTGGACTTGGCTGACGACCCTGAATTCGAGGATCGGACCGACGCAGGGGTCGTCATCCCTGCCCTTGAAGGCCTTATCCATGGAGACGGCGCCCTTGGGCTTGCGCCCGTCGGTCTGCTCCAGCAGATTCACCAGAAAGACGCTGTCGCCCGGCGCAAAGGCCGAGAAATCGACAACGATGTCGTAGCGCTCCGCAACGCCCTGCTCGTCCAGTTCGGTGAGCAGAATCGGGTTGACCACCAGGTTGCCGTCATTGGCGATGAAGTAGAACGGCACCTTCGTGCCTTGCGAGAACCGCGCGCTTTTGTTCACGCCCAGAGCGAGCTTGATGAAGCGCGACATGGACGCATTCAAGAAGCGGAAGCGGTAGCGCCGCGGCAGCACCTCGAAATGCGGATAATAGGTGCCGTTGACGCAGAGCATGTCGCCAAGGAAGCCGTCGGTGTCGAAGATGTCGAACCGACACTGGCCATCGGCGTCGAAGGCCGGGTTCGAAATGACCATGTTGACGTCGAAGTCGAGATTGCCCCATTTCAGCTGCGTGCCGCTCGGCAATCGAAGATTGATGCCGTCGTCGAGATCCTCCCGCCCGCGGTCGGGCCCGCTGTAGAAATTGCAGACCGCGAACATGCCCTTGTGGACGTTCTCGGCGGTGAAGAAGAAGCGGTGATCGTGGAACCAGAGGCTGCCCTGGATTTCCCGGAAATCTCCGGGAACGGGGACGAGACCATCGCCGTCGTCGGGGCCGGAGCATTTGCGCACATAGTCGCGGTCGCCCGTCGGCCAGAGGCTCGGCATGTCGCGCCGGGCCATGGTTATTCCCCAGTGATAGTCATAGAAAGTCCCGGGGAAGTGGAAGGCGTTGCAGGCGCCATCGCTCTCGGCGCCATTATGCGCGTTGTGGAAATGGATCGAGACCTCGTTCCGGCCAAAGCCGCCATTGGCCGCCCGGTCGACCGGGAGATCATTGTACATCCGGGTGAGGACCGGTTCGCCATAGCGCGCCTTGATCAGGATCGGCATGCCGAGACCGTTGCGTGTGCCGGCCATATTGCCCGCCTGTCCTGGCTGCCGAGGGCCAAAGCTCCACATCGCGTTCGGGTTCTGGTCAGGCATGCCATCGCAGAACTTGTTGCCCACTCGAGCCTGCCCTAGCGACAGCAGATAGCCCTGCTTCGGATAGAGTTCCTCCCAGCGCTGATGGGCGAAGAACTCGCCTGGCGGACGCCCTTCCATGGGTCCGACTCCGGTCACCGGATTGCGGTAGGCAGCGCCACGGGAATTGCTGAAATCGGTGTGATACGAGAAATTCTTGGCAGGCGGCTCCTGGCCTCCTGAGGCGAACTGCCAGGCGGCATCGCCATTGGGCATACGCAGAAGCGGCACAGGCTTCTGGACTTCGGGCCGCCGCATGGCGTCGTGATACCTGACCGCGCCAAAGGTGGGGCTGCGTGGCGCCCCGGTCGGGACCTGGGCATAGGCACTCTTGGCGAAGGGACTGAGCCCGTTTTTCGCTACCAGCAACCCGCCGGCGGTGAAAAAGCCCCAGCGCAGCAGGTCGCGTTTGGTGATTTCGCCCAGCGAGAGGGCTTTGACGATCTCGAGCCGGTTCTCGAGGGCTCGCTGAGCTTCTCTCAACCGGATGCCAGTGGTTTCGCGTGGAAGATACACGACCGCCTCCCCCGAGCTGAAAACGTGCAAAATATCGCAGGAATTCTAGTTTTCAGGAGGAAGCAACTGAAGGGGCGAAGGTCGGTCCGCGCATGGAACCAAAGTCCGTGACCTTGGTCGTAATACCCTCTTCTCTCGCGTGAATGCTATCACAGCGAGACGGTTCTACAGAACCGTCAGATTGCCAAACAGCCTATGACGAAGAATAACATCAAAAATATAAAAAAAATCCATCCACCAGACCCGATCCTCGCAGCAAGTAGTTTCGACAATAATACAGATACAATTCTATCAATCTGTAAAAATAGGAAAATTTAGCTCAAAATCCTCAAATCTATGCTCGACGATAACCCTGACACGTAGACTGACGAGACGCGGCAGCCGCTCGGAATTTCTCCATTCATCATGCCAACGCCCGGGGGCGCCCTCTTCCCGCGAGCCGAAATAGCTGAATGTTGCCGAAGCCACGCCCCGTGCAAGGACCTCTCCCGTGTTCTGGGCCGACAACGCGGCGGCACCAATCGACATGAGCGATGAGCCGAAGACCAGGGCGCCGGCGCCCTGGGCATCTGCGTTCTCACTCGCAATCGTGATCGCAAGTATTCCCCCTGGCTGTGCGTCTCCGTTGCTCAAGGTGACGAAAGACACCCTGTCGGCGAGACCTTCGAACATCACCAGCGGCCGCTCCGTCGCACGCGGTTGAATGAGCGGCAGCGCGCCGGCCAGCCAGCCGGAGATTGCGGCAGCGCCGACCGCGATCTCGGCGCCGCGGTCGCGCAGACGCCCCGCCTCGGCGATCCTGCTCGCAAAACCCAGCGTCAGGGCAAAAAGCCCGAGCGTCAGGGAGAGCAGGATCAGCCCGACCAGCACCTCGAGAAGGATGAAGCCACCGGTCCGCGCTCCGGAATGGGTCCCCACGGTCATGGTCCGGACCTCGGCGCGACCTCGAGGGACGACAAGGTCACCGAGCGGGTGCCGTTGCTGGCGGGATCGGAGACTGTAACATCGACCCAGAGGCTCTCGACCTGCCGGTTCTCGCCCAGCTTGACCGAGCCGTAGCTGCGCACAACTGCGCGCCATTCATAGCCATTGTCGAATCTCGCGGCCGTCGTTCCCGGCCTGAGGGGGAAGTCCTGCCCGGCAGATGCCAGCTTGCTCCTGGCCAGCAGCGTCGCAAAGGTCAGGAAGCTGGCCTGGCGGTCGCCGCGCATCGCGACGGCAAAGGCTGTCAGGAGCGAGGCCAGGACTACGACCAGGATCGCAAAAGCGACAAGGAACTCGAGCAGCGTATAGCCGGCCTGGGCACGGTCATTCACGCCGCGCTGCGTGCCGCTATTGATCGAGCGTGACATGGCCGGTGGCCCAGCTGACCCGAACGCGCGCGCCGACCTGGCTCAGTTGCAAGTGGATGTCGCCACCGGTCGAACGCCCGCTCGGCAGGAAGCGGATACCGCCGACGCTGGAGGAGCGGCGCTCGGCCTCGGCCAGCGCCATGTCGATGCTGGTACGGGGCGCCATCTGCGTTTCCCCGATCACGGGCGAGGCGTAGATACGCCTGTCCGCATCAATCAGGAAGAGCATGTCCCGGCTCTGCGCCATGGCGGCAGCGCGGGTGACCCGAAGTGCGGCCGCCAGACGGGTCGCGTCAGCCGTCACCTGTGCCTGCGACGGTGTGCGTCTCAGCAAGGGCGCAGCCATGGTCACGGCAAGGCTCAGGATGGCGAGGCAGATCAGCACCTCGATGAGCGTGAAGCCTGCGTTGGCGGGTATGGCGCGTGCTGTGCGGGTCATCGTAATGCCAATTCATTGATCGAGAGGACCGCTCCCATCACCGAGAAGATGATGACCGCGATCATGCCCGCAACGAAAATCGTGATGACCGGGGTCAGCGCCGCGAGCGCGCGGGAGGTCCGGACCTGTTCCTGGCGCTCGAGGATCACGGCAGCGCGCAGCAGCATGTCCTGCAAACGGCCGCTTTCTTCGCCGACCGTGATCATCTGCTGAGCAACAGAGGGCAGCGCCTCGGCTGCCGAGACCGCCTCTCCGATGCTGACGCCTGCCCGAACATCCGTGACGGCCCGGTCAAGCCGCTCGCGCGTATGCTGGTTCCTGACCAGGGGACAGGAGGCCTGCAGCGCCTGCAGCGGCGGGACACCGGCCTTGACCAGGGTCGCAAGCGTGCGCATGAAGCGCCCCGCCTCGCGGAGTTCCGCAATGCGCCCGATGACGGGGAGAGACAGGTAGAGCCTGTCCAGCTTGATCCGAAGCGCAGTACTCCGCCGGGCCGCGAGAATGCCCAACCCACCGATGACCAGTATCGCGGCGGCAAGGCCCAGGATCCACGCTCCATTCTGCCGAACCGCTTCCATGGCCGCCAGGACCGTGGGTAGCGGCATGCCGTTCTCCAGGAAGAGCGGCGTCACCGCTGGGACCAGCAATCCCAGAACGATCGAGATCGACACCGCGGCAAGGCAGACCAGGAGGGCCGGATAAGCCATGGCGGAGCGAATCCGGCTCCTGATCTCGACCCGCCGGTCAAGCAGTTCGGCCAGTTCCTGCATGGCGCCGCCGAGATCGGCGCCGACGTCGCCCGCCTGAACGATGCGGATGTATTCGGGCCGGAAGCGGCCCGGCATTCCCTCCATGATCTCCGCAAGCATCGAGCCCTGCTGAACCCCTTCCATCAACTGAAGCGCGAGGGCCCGCATCCGCGGCTCTTCCGTGGTCGTCGAGGCGATGCGCAAGACGGTGTCGAGCGGCAGGCCGGCCTGCAGGAGCACAGCAAGATCGCGAGCCAGGCGCGCGAGTTGCGCATCGTTGACCCGCCGCGAGCCGCGCTCCAGGCTGATCTCGCGAAACAGGAAATCCCCTCCCCCCGAGGCCCGAACCTCGTAGGGGGTGACACCGCGAGCGCGAATGATGTCTCGGGCCTCGTCGGTGGACGCGGCTTCGACATCATCCTCGATGAGGTTTCCCGCCCCATCGAAGGCCTCGAAGTGGAACCTCATGGCTGCTCCACCGTCAGCGCGGTCGTCACGCGCAGCACTTCCTCGACCGTCGTCAGCCCCCGCCAGGCCTTGGCGACGCCGTCCTCATACATCGATCCTCCGCCAGCCCTGCGCGCCATGCGCTCGATCTCGATCGCGGGCAGGCGCTGCAGGATCGCCCGCTGCACGCTATCGTCGACGACCAGCAGCTCCGCGATCGACAGCTGGCCGCGGAACCCGCTGAAGCCGCATTTCTCGCAGCCATGGGGCCGCAGCAGTTTCGCGGGGCCGAGTTGGCGAAGTGCCGGAACCGTTTCAGTCAGTTGCTCCGCGATCTCGTGCGCGACCTCGTGCGGCTCTGCGCAGGAGATGCACAAGCGTCGCACCAGCCGCTGGGCCATGATCCCGCGCAAGGTCGAGCCGAGCAGGAAGTGCTCGATCCCCATGTCGATCAGGCGCGTCACCGTCTCGGCGGCGCTGTTGGTGTGCAAGGTCGAGAACACGAGATGGCCGGTCAGCGACGCCTGCACGGCGATCCGGGCGGTCTCCGTGTCACGGATCTCGCCGATCATGATCATGTTGGGGTGATGCCGCAGGATAGCCCGCAGGCAGGCCGGGAAATCGAGGTTGATGGTCTGCTGGACCTGCACCTGGCTGATGCCCGCGAGCTGATATTCGATCGGGTCCTCGACGGTGAAGATCTTCACCGTCGGGCGATTGACGTGTTTCAGCATGGTGTAGAGCGTCGTCGTCTTGCCGCTGCCGGTCGGCCCCGTGAGGAGGATGATCCCGTTCGGCTGCTCCATGACCTTGTGCAGCACCGCGATCTGTGCCGGCTCGAAGCCGAGGCTCGAAAAGTCGAGTTTGACCCGGCTGCGGTCGAGCACGCGCATCGTGACCGTCTCACCGTCGATGGTGGGGATGGTGGCGACGCGGAAATCGATATCATTGCCGCGGATCGCGAGCTTGATGCGCCCGTCCTGCGGCAGGCGGCGCTCGGCAATGTCGAGCCTCGCCAGGATCTTGATGCGCGAGATGACGGCGGCCCGCAGCCGCGCGGGCACCTCTTCGGTGACGCGCAGCATCCCGTCGATCCGGTACCGGACGGAGAGCCCGTTCCCGATCGGTTCGACATAGATATCCGAGGCGCGGGCATCGACCGCAGCGGAAATGATCTGGTTGACAAGGCGGATCACCGGCGCCTCGCTGGCGCTGTCTCGCAACCGCTGCAGGTCGTGTTCGCTGGGATCCTCGCCCGCGTGAACAGGTGTCGCCAGCGCTTCGGCAGCGCTCATCTCGCCATAGAGTACCGCTGCGAGCCGCTCGAACTCGGCAAGCGTGATGACTTCGTGGCGGATCGCGTGGTCGACGACGAAGCGCACCGAATCCAGCGGCATCTGGTCTAGCGGATCGACGACGGCGAGCGTCAGCGTACCCGCCTCCAGCCGGATCGGCAGAATCCGGTTCTGGATCACGAAGGAGGGCGGCAGTTTCTCGGTGAGAAGCGGCTGCAGGCTCTCGTCACCAGGCGCGTAGAGCGGGAGCCCGAGATAGCGTGCGAGGCTGAGCGCGAGATCCGCTTCGGACATGATGCCGAGTTTGGCCAGAACGAGGTCGAAGCGATCTCCGGCGGTCGCCGCGGCGCGTTGAGCGCGGCCTATCGATGTCGCATCCAGAAGGCCCTGCGACAGCAGGAAGGCTCCGAATTTCTCCGAAAACGATCGGCTATGCGGATCGTTTTCTGCCAGTGCGGTTCGAGCGTGCTCGGTCATGCTCCCTCCATCGGAAGCCCAGTGCCGGAGATCGCCCTGATGATCTCCGTATCATCGTAGCACGCGCTTGGCGTTCTGGATCACGACGCGGCCGGGATCGCGCGTCGGGGCAAAGGCCTCGACCTTGCGCCGGTATTCGTCGGTGACCGCCTTCGCCTCGTTCAGGTCCCGCACGACACGCGGCGTCAGCATGATGACGAGTTCGGTCTTCTCGACCTGATCCCGCTTGTCCTTGAACGCATTGCCGAGCAGCGGGATGTCGCCAAGGACCGGAACCTGCGTCGCCACCCGCGATGTCCTGTCCTGGATCAGGCCGCCCAGCGTGATGCCCTCGCCATCATTGACGACAACGGTGGTGCGCACCCGCCGGCGCCCGAATGTGGGCGAGTCGATGCCGGAGGTGGTTGTTCTTTGCACGGTCGAGACCTCCTGCTCGATATCGAGCAGGACGCGGCCCGATTCATTGATCCGCGGGGTTATGTTGAGGATCACGCCCGTGTCCTTGTAGGAGACCGAGTTCACGACCGGAGCGCCGGGCGTCAGCACGCTCACCGCAGACTGGGTCGTGATCGGCACCTGATCGCCGATCTGCAGGGTCGCGGTCTTCTTGTCGACGACCATGAGACTCGGCGAAGCGAGAACGTTGACCCGCCCGACCTCGGCGAGCGCATTGATCGTGACGTTGGCCTGGGCTGCCCTGAAAACGTAGGAGAAGCCCGGGAACGCTGCGCTGATGGCCCCGTCGATCGCGTTGGTGAAGGTTCCCGTCTGATTGCCGCGCTGGTTCTGCAAGAACCAGCGGACGCCGAATTTGAGGTCGTCGTTCAGCGTCACCTCGGCGATCGTCGCCTCGATCAGGACCTGATTGGGAACGATGTCGAGATTGGCGATGACCCGGGCCACCCGCTTGAAGTCTTCCTGGGAGGCGAGGATGAGAAGCGCATTCTGCGCCGGGTCGGCCACGACCTTGATCCGCGGCTCGCCGCCCGGCCCACCCGCTCCGAACCCCGTCGCGGCCGTTTCGGAGGCAGCGCCATTCTCCTGGCCTCCCGTGGCCAGGGTCGCACCGCCGATGGGCAGGCCCGAGAACATGTCGAAGCTGCGGCGTGCTGCGCCGCCCCCGAAAGCGCCTGCGAATCGGTCACCGCCCGAGCCGCCACCCGAGAATCCCGTGGCCTGGGCCAGCTGGCCCGGCACGCCCGCGGCATCCGGCTCGGAGCTGCGCACCCTCTGCCCGCCGCGTCTGCCTGCATCTCCGCCGCCTGTAACCTCATTGGCGAAGATCGAATTCAGGACCTCCACGAGTTCCTTGGCCTGCCGGTTGCGGAGCACGTAGCTGTGGATTTCCCGCTGTGGCCCGGCGGCCTGATCGTCGAGGCGGCGAACCCATTGCTGGGCCTCACGCAGATATTGCGGCTGCCTCGCTATGATCAGGATGGACTTGAGCTTCGCGTTCGGCACCAGTTGGACCATGCCGCTCATCGCGCCTTCGGCATTCGATGAGAAGATGCGGTTGACCCCATCGACAATGGCATCGGGTTCTCCGCCTCGCACTGGGACGAGCGCGAACGACATACCCTTCATGGCGTTGACGTCGAAGACTGAAATGGCCTCCTCGATGGAGTTCATTTCCTGGGCCGTGCCCGAGATCAGCAGCGCATTGCGGGATGTGTCGACCCGCACCACTCCGCCGAACGACACGATCGGCTCGAGGATGCGCTTCATTTCCGTCGCCGCGATGTACCTCATCGGCACCACCTTGACCGAGTTCCCGATCTGTTGGCCGCCGCTATCCGATCCGCCGAGTCTCGCCCCCATCGCCGCTTGATCGGCCGTCACCACCCGATAGATGTTGCCGTTCTGAACGATCGCGGCGCCGACGGTCCGCAGGGACGCCTCGAAGAGTTCAGCGATGCCGGCACTGTCGACCGGCCTCGTCGTCTGAATCGTGATCCGGCCCTCGATCTTCGGATCGACGGTGAAGCTGGTCTTGAAGATATCACCCAACACGGCCTTCGCGCCTTCGGTCACCGAGGCATCGACGAGATTGAGTGTATAAGTCTGCCCCCCGGACGCCCGCGGAAGAGCGCTCGGCATCCGCGACTGGTCGGGATTGCCGGTGAACTCTCCCCCCGAAAAGACCTTGGCGGCCTGCGCCGGCCCGGCGCCACTCGGGTCCGGCAGGCTCGCATAGGGTCCGAAGGGGCGCCTTTTGCCGTCATCGTCGACCGAACGCGTCGAGTGAGTGGCGTTGACCTGCTTCTCGAAGGAGACGATTCCGGATTCCTGGCAGGCGCTCAACAGCAGCGCCCCAAGCAGAGCCAACGCAATGCATCTGGGGCTTTTAGAGAGGGGCGGCTTCCTGCCATCTACGGATGTACGAGCCATGTCCCGCCAACTACTGATAATGAGGTAGGCAACGCTTTGCTGGTACGCCTCGCGAGTTTGGCGAACGATTCGTTCGATTCCAATTAAATTCGATCGGGCGTGATCTTATTCCTTGGATAATAAGCGTCTGCGCAACAGTGCCCCCGAGCCGTATTCATGGGCTCTTCGGCCGATTTCCCTGCAGGCAACGCACGCCAAGCACGCGAAGACAAATATGAGACAGTAACCGGGAATCCGCAGTAGAAGAGATGACCGGACGAAACCTCGGCTCGCCGACGCATTGGCAACTCCGACGGCCGGACTGGACTGCAGCCGCGACGGCAGGCTTGCATCGGCTTCTGCAGGATGAAACGTCGCTTCGTGGGGCCTCTGCCACGTGGTACTCTGCAGGCTGGTCATGCAGATGGGCGCGTGCAGGGCCAGATTGCGGAGCAAACTCCTTGAGAGACCGCCCTTCGCCGCCAATCCTCCCAACAACAAGACGGCGTGAAATTCAGCTCCGCGCTTCGATCATTCGAACGATCATGCGCAGAGACGCCCATTCATTCGCCCCCCAAAATCCAGACAAAATTCTCAACACTCAAATATTCATAGACACAAAAATTGATTTCTCCGCAGCCTCAGGGGAACATCAATGGCCGAATACAGAATATCCATCATAGACAACCACCCTCTTCTCCTGGAGGGCATGGCTGCGCTCGTCCGGCGCAAACCCGGCCTGACATTGAGCGCGATGGGCTCCACTGTCGGGCACATCCGCTCCATCGCCACCGATCACCGCCCCGATGCGATGATCCTCGACTTCAATATGCCCGGAGACGCCTTCCGCGCGCTTCTGGAAGTTCTCTCGGGCTGGCCAGCAATGAAGGTCCTGGTCTTCACCGCCTCGAGCGATACCAATCTCGCCATCGCGCTTCTTGATGCGGGTGTCAGCGGCTTCGTGCTGAAATCAAGCTCGACGGATGAACTCTGTACGGCGATCGATGCAATACGCCGCGACGAGGTGTTCATTTCCCCCTCATTCGCAGCCCGGATCATCGGCGCCCTGAAACACAAGCCCGCCAACACGCGACCGACGCCCATGCCGAACTTCAGTGCCCGGGAACATCAGATCGTCAGGCTGCTTTCCAGCGGCAAGCGAAACAGGGAGATCGCAAGCGCCCTGTCGCTGAGCGAAAGGACCGTGAAGGGCTACATGACGCTGCTGATGCAAAAGCTCCGCGCCCGCAATCGCCTGGAGGCCGTCATTGCCGTGCAAGGTCTCAGCCAAGCAGCTACACTGCGTGGCGATATCGAGAATGACACCCTGTCAGGGCCGTTCGGTTAGAAGCAGGCTTGGCAAGGCGCCTTGCCCTGATGGGATCGTGGCCACGGGCCACGCCTGTCTGAAGCATTGCCACGCCCCTCCCCTCGTGTCGGCTCCGTTTCACCTCTCCTTGAAGATCCTGTTGGCGTGGTCTGCGAAGGGTTTCGTCAGGAACGAGAGCGCGGTGCGTTCCTCGGTGGTGATGAAGACCTCGACCGGCATTCCGGGCTGGAGCTTGCGGTCGCCGAGGGCGGCGACGAGATCGCCGTCGATCTGGATCTCGCCGGTGTAGAAATTGGCGCCGGTGGTGGGGTCGCGGGTGGTCGCCGGGGAGAGATGGCTGACGGTGCCCGGCAGTTCCGGGGTCGAATTCTTGGCGAAGGCGGAGAAGCGCAGGCGGGCGGGCTGGCCCGGCCTGACCTGGTCGATATCCGTCGGCGCGATCCTGACCTCGACGGTGAGCTTGGC